>NZ_VDDD01000060.1 GCF_006151785.1 Paracoccus marcusii | reverse complement strand
GGGGCACGGCAGGCCGCCGGCGTCGGTCGACCGCCCGGTCCAGCAGCGCCGCCATGCGGGCCTGCGTCAGGTCCCAGCTTTGGCGGGCCAGCACCGCGTCGGCCTCGGTACAGGTGTCGGCCGGGGCATCCGCCAGCGCATCGGCGCAGGCCGCAACAAAGGCCGCCGGGCCGTCGGCGATGCGGACCGCGTGCAGATGGCCGTACTGGCGCACCACGTCGCGCACCGGGGTGGACACGACCGGGCATCCGGCGGCCAGATATTCCGGCGTCTTGGTCGGAGAGATGTATCGCGTCGCCTCGTTCATCGCGAAGGGCATCAGCGCCACGTCCCACCCCGCCAGATAGGCGGGCAGCTGGTCGTAGCTCTTCTGGCCCAGCCAATGCAGGTTGGGCGCCTGGGGAAGGCTGGCGGGGTCGATCTTGACCACCGGACCGATCATCACCACCGACCAGTCGGGCCGCGCCGCGGCCAGTCCCGCGATCAGGTCCAGATCGACGCGTTCGTCGATCACCCCGTACCAGCCAAGCCGCGGGCCGGGCAGGCCGGCCTGATCGTCGGGTTCGGCAAGTCCCGTCCGTGCGGTCGCGAAATGCCCCGTCTCGACCGAGGAGGGGAAGGCGTGGATATTGGCGTGATCGTTGCGCCGCGCCTCCCACAGGGACCAGCCGCCGGTGGTCACCAGATCCGCCGATGCCATCAGCGCGGCCTCCAGCCCGGCCAGCGCGGGCGGCGCAAAGCGGAACGAGGCCAGCTCGTCCATGCAGTCATAGACCACGGCCGCCGCATCGACATGCTGCACGACGGGCCACATCATCGGCGTGTACAGCCACAGGACCGGGCGCACGATCCCGTTCAGGGCCAGCATCTGGTCGAACAGACCCACCAGGCCCGCGGCCTGATCCTGGGGCGACCAGCGGTCGGGAATGCGGGGGCGCACGGCCTGGACGGTCGTGCCGTGAAAGGCGTGGAACTCCAGATAGGGCAGGTGATGCGTGGTGGGGATTGCCTCCTCCCAGAACAGCACGCGGTAATCGCGGGCAAAGCGGTCCATCAGGTGCTGAGGCCGCTGGGTCACGAAATCCCATCGCAGATGCGACAGGCAGATCAGGGCGGGCTTGTCGGTCGTCGCGGGGTGCGACAGGTCGCGGGGCGTCATGACGGCTCCTTCCGGCGACCGCTGCGGATCGCGTCGATGTCTTGGCCAAGGCAGGCGATGCTGGCGCGCCAGCCCCATCGGGCGATCGCGTCGGGGCGGGGATCGGCGGGCGGCGATGCCAGCAGCCCGTCCAGCGCGGCGGCAAAGGGCGCGCCGGGGGATGCGATGGTCCCGGCCGATGCAGGCACGTGGTCCAGCCCGCAGACCAGGTCCGCATTGGCCAGCACCGGCAGGCCAGCCAGCTGATATTCGGTCAGGATCGCGGGGGCGCCGTCATGCTGACCGCACACCACACCGACGCGGGCGCGGTTGATCAGCCGGTTGACGGCATCATGATCCACCCCCGGGGGGCCCACGATCTCGACGTCCAGGCCGCGGCGGTCGGCGTCGGCGCGCAGGTCGTCGTCGCCGTATCCGACGACCAGCAGGGCCGTGGTGCCGGGGCGGCGCTCCATCGCGTCGAACAGGATGTCGTGGCGCTTGTAGGGCTGCGCGCAGGCGACATAGACCACGTCGCGATCCTTGGCCGCACCGGTCGGATGAAAGGTCACGTCGGACGCAAAGTTCGGGCCGATGGGCAGCACGCGCGTGCGGGCGCCGGGGATACGCGCCCTTATTTCGGCCGATTGCCAAGGGGCGCCGGTCAGGAACAGGTCGAACCGCGCCGCCAGGTCGTCGGGGATCCGCAGTGCCGGGGCGTCGATCGAATTGTAGATGGTGACCGCACCGCGTGCCACATCCATGATGTCATGCCCGACCCCCAGGCCCCAGACGCACAGGATGTCGGGCGCGCCGGTCTGGTGCAGATGGCGCACCGCCTCGGCCGATCCATAAGGCGCGTCATGCGCATCGGCGCGAAAGACGCGCCGCGTCAGGCCGGGGCGGTCCGGATCGGCCCGGCCCGCGGCAAGGCCCAGGCTGGCATCGGATTCGCCGCAGCGCCCGGCAAAGCTCCAGATCTCGGCGGTATCGACGATGCCCGCCGCGATCGCTGCCAAGGGCAGGCGTTCCAGATAGCCGCCGGTGACGGAGACCTGTCCCGTCGGGGGCGGCGGCAGGATGGTGTCGATCTGCGCCGGATGCGTCACCGGGACCGGCGGACCATCGCTGCAATGATCCGAGATGACGACAAGACGACGAGAATGCATGGGGCCGCCGCTGAAAGAGAACGCCGTAGGACATTGCGATGTTCACGACATGTTTCAGCTAAGATCAGGGTTAACGACCACGCAACTTGATTAATGTCAGCGTTGCTGGGGCAGGTTTTGCACTCTGTGTCATGCGCCGTTCGGGCGAACCCGTTGCCTTTCATCGGCTTGGCGGGTTGCGGCGTTCGGTGCCGACCGCCCGGCCGGACAGGTGCTGATTAGCAAACGTTATAGGTCATCTGCTGGAACATCGGGCGCAGGCAGGAGCTTCATTACGTCTTCTGAGGAGGAGACGCTGCATCATGGGAGACGAGACATGAAGTATTCGATGACCTGGATGGCCGGCTGCGCGATCTGCGCATTTGCCGGCATGGCGCAGGCGGATTGCGCCGCCGATCTGGCACGCTTTACCGATACCGCCGCGATGACCGGCGACAGCGCGGGTGCTGCGTCAGGCGGGACCGAGGGCATTGCCAAGGACGGATCGCTGGCGCCGCTGGAGCAGCCGGCGGGCGATGACGCCCAGGCGGATGCCCCCGAGGCGTCGGCCGATGCGTCGTCCGACATGCCCGCAGCCGATGGGGCCGACAGCGCCTCGGGCGAGGGCATCGCCAAGGACGGCTCGCTTGCGCCGCTGGAGGGAACGGAGGCAGAGCCCGGAACGGCCGTCGCCATGTCCGGCAGCGACGTCCAGGCGCAGCAGGAAGGCGAACCGACCGCCGCGGAAGAGGCCGAGGGAGACGAGGCCATGCCCGATCGCGACAGCCTGATCGCCGATGCGGAGCGTGCCCTTGCCGAAGGAGACGAGGCTGCCTGTCAGGAAGCGGTCGACCAGCTGGAGGCGATGTGACGACACGCTGCGCCCGTTAGCAGGGCGCAGCGGTGACTGTGGAACAGCAGGCGACGGCAGTGAGCGTCCGCCGATTTCAGATCGCAACATAGACAATTCTGCAAAATCTGGCCGACGTGGTCGATCCGTCGTGGACAGACTGAAACGCGGAATCGCCCTTGCCGGCAGTCCCAAGGCTCAATGACTGGATGAATGGACCGCCGCCGTCAGACCTACGCTTTTAGCAATCCAGGTCCGGCGGGCAGGACCCCAAAGACCGCGCCCGCCGTTTCCGCGAAGGTCAGCGATAGATATACATGATCTGACGATCCTGCGGGTTCACCAGCACCGTCTGGCCGTTGATATGAGCATAGCGATAATCCGGCTGATCCGGGATCTCGTAGATCGTCACGTTTTCCGGAACGCCCGCGCCGATCACGACCTCTCCGTCCAGATAGACGGGATCCACCGTGTTCGACGTGACATAGGTGGTCACTTCGGTCGTGGGCTCCTCGGCTGCGGCAGCACCGGTCGCGCCGCCGATGGCAAGACCGGCCACCGCCCCGACCGGGCCGCCGATCAGCGCACCCATCGCCGCGCCGCCCAGACCGCCCACAGCGGCGTCCTGCCCGGTGGTCGGGTCCTCAACGGGGGCCTCGATGATGGTCACACCGACCGTCTCGCGGTTGGGATAAAGCGACACGACCTCGTCGCCCGCCTTGACGTTCAGATAGTCGCCATAGGCCCAGCCCTCCAGACCGTCGCCGCTGACCTGGCACCAGTTCGCGCTGTCGATGCAGCCCAGGACCGACACCTCGTCCCCCGCGCCGATGGCGCCGATCACGCCGTGCTGGACGCCCGGGCCGGACCGGACGTTCAAATCCGTGGCAACGGTGGCCATCGTCTGCGCCGAGGCGGCCCCCGCAATCGTCAGGGCCGCAACCAAGGTCGGAACAAGATACGCTTTCATGGTAATCTCCTGTCTCTCGGGCATGCTGCCCGATGATGCGGTGCAAACTTGCCGCACCGATCGGCGGTTCCGAACCGGTCCGTTCACAAATGCATAAAATGCAATTTTCAGTTGAAAAGCGCGCGGGCCAGGTTGATCACGGCCAGAATCTGACGCGTCTCGGCATCGACCCGGTACAACTGATCGTCGCTGCGGTAATAGCGCCAACCCTCCCGGCGTTCGACATCGTAACGGTTCAGGTCGCGGACCAGAACATAGTCCTCGACGCGCAGCCTGTCGCCGACGCCGCGGCCATAGCGGAACTCATCGCGCTTTGCCTGACCCGGCGGAACGCAGGACGGCGATTTCTTGGCAAGGCCCGGCGGGCACCCCTGATGGGCGTGGTTGCGGTCGTTGTCGTGATGGCGCCCGCGGCCCGGATCGGCCGCGACGGGTGCGACCAAGGCGAGCGTCAGCGCGGTCGCCAAGGCAATCCCTGGAAAGGTTGGGGTCATCGTCATGCTCCTGATGCTGGCTCCGACAACGGAGCAAAGGACAACCTCCGACCGGCGCGTGGGTTGCCGCACCCTGCCGGTCATGTGAATGCCGGTGATCGCGCGAAGGATCACCGCGATGCAGGGGGCATGGATCGAATGACCACGGCCGCGCGTTGATGTGCCAGAAGCCGATACGGCAGTCAGGAGTTCACATGTCCGACAGAACCATAGGCGATCTGGCAAAGGCGATGGGCAAGATCGACTTTGCCATGCTGACCACCCGGACCGAGGGTTGCCAGCTTGCCACCCGTCCCATGAGCAACAATTCCGATGTCGAATGGGATGGCGACAGCTATTACTTCACCTATGACGACACGCGCACCGTGTCCGACATCGAACGCGACCCCCATGTCGCCCTGTCGTTCCAGGGGCGCGCAGGCATTCTGGGCGCGCCGCCGCTGTTCGTGGCCGTCGAGGGCGAGGCCGGCATCATCCGCGACAAGGCCACGTTCGCCGACCATTGGACCAGCGATCTGGAACGGTGGTTTCCGGACGGCATCGATACACCGGGCATGGCGCTGATCAAGGTCGCCGCCGTGCGCATCCATTACTGGGACGGCGAGGAAGAGGGCGAGGTCGCCCCTCGGGCCTGACCCATCGCAATCCCGAAAGACCCGCGGGCCGGCATGCCGTCCGCGGGTCTTTCAACGACCTCGGTCTGAAGACGATCAAGCGATATTTCGACAGGGGAAAGGCATCCTGATGCAGCATCACCGCTATCTTTTCGTCGGTGGCCTGCACCGGTCCGGGACATCGCTTCTGACGCGGCTGGTGGCGGCGCATGACGCGGTGACCACGATCAGCGATGCGCCGGTGCCCGAGAACGAGGGGTGCTATCTGCAGGGCGCCATCCCCCATACCGCGCAGCACGGCCGACCGATGAATTTCGCGACCGATCCGCGTCAGCACCTGACCGAGGGCCACCCGCTGGACCGGCTGGAGACCCGCCTGCGCCTGGAACACGACTGGAACCGATGGTTCGACGGCGATCGTCCGTGGCGGGTCGAGAAGTCGCCGGTGAACCTGACGCGGACACGGTTGTACCAGCAATTGTTCCCGCTGTCGCAATTCGTGCTGATCATCCGCCACCCCGAGGCCGTGGCGGCAGCGGTCGCGAAATGGGTCGATGGGCCAGCCCATCAGCTGATCGACCACTGGCTGGACGCGCACTCTCAGATGCAGCAGGACCTGTCCCACCTGCACGCGGCCATGGTCATCCGGTACGAGGATCTGGTGGCATCGCCCGCGGCGGTGGTGAACAGCGTTCACGCCTTCATGTCGCTTTCCCCGTCCCGGATGGACGCGACGGTCCGGGACGGCAATCTGGACTACGGATCGGCGCCGCAGATGACCCCGTCGCAGGCAGAGCGTGCCGCGGCATGGGGCTATGGACCGGGGCTTGAGGTAAGACCTGTCGGTCCTCGCTTGTCCCACCCGTTGCGGTCGGTCAGGACAGCGGCCGAAGACGCCTGGACAGGTGGAAAGGCCATCACCGGCTGATGGAACGAAGGCGGGACACTGCGCCTGAAGAAAGTCGCCGTCCTGCACCTGACCATAGCCTGCTGAAATCATGCCGATTTCAGGGAACCGATGCCATGAAGCCTGATCTTTATCAGGCGCAGGTTCAGGAACTGCCCTGTCATGCGTCCGTTTTGCAGGGGGATGCGCAGGACAATCCGGTCATGCATCCGTCGCCGCTCGACCGCCCCGGCCGGACCTTCCTGCATGATACGGATGCTAATGACCCCTTGGCACGATACCCGTCCCGCACTGCGCCACGTCACCGTCGCCATCCCCGTGCGCGACGAGGCCAAGCGGTTGCACCGGCTGCTGCAGGCGCTGGCCGGGGCCGCCCAAGCCTGTGATCTGCCCTTCACGGCCCTGGTGCTGGCCAACAACTGCACAGATGCCAGCGAACGGATCGCCCGGTCCTTCCGCAGCCCTGCGCTGCAGGTGTCAGTGCATTCCGTCACCTTTCCGGTATCGACCGCCAGTGCCGGGCGCGCGCGGCGGGTGGCGATGGACCTGGCCGCCAGGACCGGCGGGCTGCTGATGACGACGGATGCCGACGCGATCCCGGCGCAGGGCTGGATCCGGGCCGCGCTGGACGCGATGGGTGACGGGGCCGATCTGGTCTGCGGATCGATCAGCGCCGACGTCCCGCATGTTCTGGCCACCCCTTCGGGCGCGCGCATCACCCGGGCCGAGGAGGGCTACAGCGCGCTGCTGCGCCGGGTCCGCCACCGGCTGGACCAGGTGGCGGGGCGCCAGTCCGCGCAGTCGCAGACCCTGCATTACATGGAATCCGGCGCGTCGATGGCGATCCGCGCGGATCTGTACCGGGCCATCGGCGGCCTGCCGGCGCTGGATTTCGGAGAGGATCGCGCCCTGGTCTTTCGGGCCGAGGCGCATGGGCTGGCCGTCCGCTATTCCTGCGACATGACGGCGCGTGTGTCCGGGCGACTGCAGGGGCGCGCCGATGGCGGCATGGCTGCCTGCCTGCGCCACCGGATGCAGGATGCCGATCCGCTGGCCGATCAGGCCATGATCCTGCCCGACGCGCTGCGCGCGATGTGGGACGAGGCGATGTCAGGGACCATCCGCGCCTATCCCGACCGCAGCGTTCCGGCCGGCCCGCAGCTGCGCGCCTCGGACCTGGAGGCGCGGCTGGCGGATCTGGCGGCGCTGGTCGACGGGACCGTCGATCCGGACTTTGCCCGCTGGTCCGACCGGCACGCCGCGATGGTGGTCGGATGACCGACGCCATCGACCGTGCCGAACGGATGATCGCCGATGCTCTGCCGGACGGTGCCGACGGCCCGTCGGGCCCTGCCTTGGCAGCGGCATTGCGCGACAGCGGGCTGTTGGCGGAATGTCTGACCTTGGCCCATCACCCGCGTGATCCGCTGGTATTGCTTGACGCGCTGCAGCGGGTGGGCGGCGCGAACCTGTCCGCCGGGCGGCTGTTCGAGGGGCATGTGAACGCCGTCAAGCTGCTGATGCTGCATGACGGTCCGACCGCGCCCGTGGCGCAGGGGGCGCTTTACGGCATCTGGGGCGCCGACGGTCCCGACCCCGCACGGATCGAGGGTTCGGTCATCCGCGGGCAGAAGCTGTTCGCTAGCGGTGCGGACGTGCTGGACCACATGATCGTCACCGTGCGGTCGGATGCCGGGCTGCACCTGCTGATGTTCGCGCGCGACCAGCTGGACGGGCGGCTGTTTCCCGGCGAATGGGACATGTCGGGGATGAAGGCCACCGCATCGGGTCGCTGCGACCTGGACGGGCTGGCCGTGGCGGAGGCCGTGACCCTGGGCGCGCCCGACGCCTATCTGACCGAGCCGCATTTCCACGGCGGCGTCTGGCGCTATGCCGCGGTCCAACTGGGGGCGATGCGTAGGCTGACGGCCCTGACCGCCGATCAGCTGCGCGCCCGCAGCCAGCAGGATGCCCCCCTTCAGGCGATGCGCCTGCACCGCATGATCACGGCCTGCGAGACGGCCCGCCTGTGGCTGGCCCAGGCCGCCTGCCGGATCGAGCGTCCCGCCGCGACCGCAGCCGATGCCCAGGCCGCGATCCTGGCCCGCCTGCGCACGACAGACGAGGCCGTGGCCCTGCTGGCCAACATGGACCAGGCGCTGGGGGCCGCGTCATTCGCCACGGCGCATCCGGCCGACCGCATCCGGCGGGATCTAAGCCTGTACCTGCGGCAGGCGGGGCCGGATGCCTTGGCCCTGTCATCGGTGGACCGGATCCTGGCCGACCCCGACCTGCACCAGCGGTGGATCGGATGAGCGGCTTTCTGGACCATGCGGCATCTGCCCCGTCGCTGACGCCCGCTTCGCTGGTGCAGGGCCGCCCACTGGTCATCCTGGCCCCGCATCCCGATGACGAGACGCTGGGCTGCGGCGCGCTGCTGTTCGATGCGGCCGCGCAGGGCACCCCGTGTCACGTCATCTGCGTGACCGACGGCACGCGCTCGCATCCCGGATCGCGGCGCTGGCCCGCCCTGGTGCTGGCCGCGACGCGTGCGGCGGAACTGCGCGCCGCCTGCGCGATCCTGGCGCCAGCGGCGCGGGTCACCTGCCTTGGCTATCCCGATTGTGCCGCCCCCGACGACGCGCAGGCGGCGGAACGGGTGTCGGCGCTGATCGCGCCCGACGCGCTGGTGCTTGCGACCTGGGAACACGACCCGCATGTCGATCATCAGCAGGTCGCGCGTCTTGCCATGCGCCTTACCGCCATGCGGGCGGATCTCGCGCTGGCCTTCTATCCGGTCTGGGGGCGGTTCACCGACCGCGCGGCGGAGGTCCGGCTGATCGCGGCCTCGGATGCGGCGGTGGCGGCCAAGCGGCGCGCGCTGGCCTGTCACAGGTCGCAGATGACCGGGCTGATCGACGACGACCCGACGGGGTTCGTCATGACCGACACTCATCAGGCCCATTTCCTGACCCATCCGGAGATCGTCATTGCCCCATAGGGACACGGTGGACCATCTGGCCCGCCTCTATGCCGCCAGCGACGATCCCTGGGATCACCGCACCAGCCCCTATGAGGCCGGCAAGTACGCCGCCACGCTTGACGCCATCGGGCACGGCCCGTTCAGGGCCGCGCTGGAGATCGGGTGCGGCAACGGCACGCTGGCGCGGCGACTGGCCGACCGGTGCGACCGCCTGACGGTGATGGACTGCATCCCCGCCGCGATCCGGTCGGCGCGGCAGGTACTGGCCCCCCTGCCGCAGGTCACCGTCCTGCAGGGCTGCGCGCCCCAGGACCTGCCGGACCTGCGCCCCGATCTGGTCCTGCTGTCCGAGGTGCTGTATTTCCTGACCCCCGAGGAGATCACCGGTCTTGGCGGCTGGCTGCGCGCCCGGGCGACGGGCCCGGTGATCGCCGTCAACTGGACCGGCCCGACCGACGAGGCGCTGGACGGACCAAGGGCCGTGGCCATTCTGCAGGCTGTCCTGGGACCATCGCACAGCACGGTGCATGACGGCTTTCGCATCGACCGCTTTGCCCTTCCGGCCTGATCGGGATCACCGCCGCGGGCGCGCGGCGATCACGAAGCCCAGGACACCCACGACGGGCCCGGGGATCAGCAGCCAGACGGCCGCGGGGCCGATGCGCTGGAACAGCGCCGTCGTCAGCGCGATCGATGCGACCGTGATGGCAAAGCCGATGGCGTTCTGGATGGCCAGCGAGGCCCCTACCGCATCCTGCGGACAGGCACGCGCGGAGAGGGCCGAGAATTGCGGCGAATCCGCGACGACGGTGGCGCCCCAGACCACCAGCAGGACCAGAAGCCAGCCCGGCTGCAGCACCGGCCACAGCGTGACCACGCAAAGGGCGCTTGCCCCCGACAGGATCAGCGCGGCAAGGGCTATCGGTGCGCTGCCCAGGACGCGGGCCAGGCTGCCGCCCGCCAGGCACCCCGCGGCCCCGGCACCGATGATCAGGAAGGACAGGCCCGACACGCCAAGCCCCGGATAGGCGTCCGCCAGACCGGTGGCGGCCACCAGCAGGGGGGTGATGGTCCAGAAGGCATAAAGCTCCCACATGTGGCCGAAATAGCCGAAGGCGGCGGCACGGAACCGGGGGATGGCAAAGGCCCGCAGGGCGCCGGCGCTGCCGCGATGGGCGGGGCGCGCCAGATGCGGGCCGTCGCCCAGGGCGCGGATCATGGCGGCGCCGATGACGGCCAGACCCGACGAGGTCGCGACCACCCATTGCCACGGCACCGCCCCCGCGGTCGAACGCAGCAGATGCGGCAGCGCGGTGCCAAGCGTCAGCATCGCCACCAGCAGGGCCAGCGACTGTCCCGCGCGGTCGGGCGCCCAGCTGACGATCATCTTCATGCCGATGGGATAGATCCCGGCCAGCGACAGCCCCACCAGGAACCGGAACCCCGCGCCGGTCGCGACATCCTGGGCCAGCCATGCAAAACCCAGGTTGAACGCCGCCCCCGCCAGGGCCGAGACGACGAAGATCGCGCTGGCGGCGAACCGGTCCGCCAGGCCGCCAACCGCCATGACCAGCGTGCCGACGATGAAGCCCGCCTGCACGGCATTGGTCAGCAGGCCGATATCGGCCGCGGTCGCGCCCCAGGCCTGCATCAGCCCCTCTGCCGCGCTGTTGGCGCTGAACCACAGCGATGTCCCGAACAGCTGCGCGATCGCGATCACCGCGATGGGGGGCAGCCGGTGGCGTCCTTGGGGTCTGGTCATCGATCGTCCCGACTGGCGATTGCGTCAGGGGGCAGGATGGCCGATCGGGGCGACGGGGGGCAACCGTTTCGGATGGCGCGCGCGGTCAGGCGGGCAGGACGGGAAAGGTCAGGCTGAAAGTCGTCGTGCCGTCCCCGCAGGCGACCGCGATCGTGCCGCCATGCGCCTGCGCGATGGACGACGCGATGTGCAGGCCCAAGCCCAGCCCGGAACTTTCAGCGGTCCGGCCCCGCTGGAACGGCTGAAAGATGGCGCGTTGGGCGGCCTCAGGGATCGGCTCGCCCTCGTTCTGGACCTCGATCACGACGGCGCCGTCGGTGCGGCGGCCACGCACGGTCACCGGGGTGTCGGCGTCGCCATGGTTGATGGCGTTCGACACCAGGTTCGACACCGCCTGCGCGATGCGTGACGGATCGCAGCAGACCGGCCCGCCGAAATCCAGCTCGGTCGTGACCCGGTGCTGGGGCGCGGCCAGACGGATCTCGGCCACGACCTGGGCGATGGCGTCGCCCAGGGGGGCGTCGGGCGTGGCCGCGACAGTGATCCCGTCGCCAAGCCGCGCCTTGGCATGCAGCATCATGTTCTCGACCAACTCGCCCATCCGGTGCAGCGAGGACTGCATCAGCCCGATCAGGCCGCGGCCGCGTTCGGTCAGCGGCTCCTTGCCGAGCATACGGATGCCCGACCGCAGGGCGGTGACGGGGTTGCGCAGGTCATGGCCCAGGATGGCGGTGAACTCCTCCTGGATGCGGACCAGCTTGCGTTCCTGTTCGATCATGCGTTCCTGGGCGTCCAGCCGTTCGGCGGTGTCCAGCGTGCCGCCGATGATGGTGGCGAACATCTTCAGCATCGCGACGGTGCGGGCGTTGTTCACGTCCTTGGTTTCGGTGTCGATGGCGCACAGCGTGCCGAAGAAGCTGCCGTCGCCGCGAAAGATCGGCACCGAGGCATAGCTGACGATGCCGAAGGCCGCGGCGATGGGATGGTCGCGATAGACCGGGTCGGACGACGCCTCGTTGAAGATGATCATCTCGGAGGTCTTGCGGACCGTCTGGCAGAAGGTCGACCCGATCTCGATCTCGTCGCCCGCGGCGATCCCGAATTTCAGGTCGTCGACGGTGCGGCACGCGACCCACCGGTCGGCGGTGACGCGCGCCACCCCGGCAAAGCGCATCCGCGTGGCCAGCATCACCGTCTCCAGGATCGTCCCGACCAGCTCGTTCTCGGCCAGGCGCTGGATGTCGGACTGGAAATCATGCTGTCCGGCCTGATAGGCCGCGTGGTCCTGCCTGGGGTGGTCGCTGCTGTGCAAATCCATCGATGATCCCCGGCATTGGACGGTTTGTCGGCCCGCATCTGTATTGCAGGGCGGCGGGAATGCACAGTGTCTTTTCCGCAGCCCCGCCGTCAGCGATCCGGGCGCGCCCGCGGGAATGGCCGGCTGAGCCCCGCCGCCCCGGCAAGGCCGAACCGCCATGGCAGGTCCTGCGCCCGGCTGATCCCGATCCGCGGCCCGACCAGCAGATCGGGCACCGCCGCCACCAGGACGATGCCGAAATCGGGACCGTCGAAGGCGGCGCCGTCATCGTCGGGCCGGATGTCCAGCGCCTGCGTCAACCGCCCCGGCCCACTGCACAGCGGGGGGGCGGGGCGGCGGGCGCGCATCAGGTCCAGGCCGGTGTCGGGGTCCAGCGCGCGGATCAGCACGGCCGCGCCGGGGGTCGCCACGACGTTCAGGCACAGGTGGATGCCGTAGGATCGATAGACATAGGCGTGGCCCGCCGGGCCGAACATCGAGGCGTTGCGCGGCGTCGGCCCCCGATGGCTGTGCGAGGCGGGATCGTCGGGGGCATAGGCCTCGGTCTCGATGATGCTCCCGCCTGCGCCGCGGACGGTCAGCCGCGCACCGATCAGCCGACGGGCCAGGGCCACGGCGTCCAGTCCCGCGATCTGCTGCATGAACGACGACATGGCATCCCTTCCGATCCCGTTGCGGCAGGGGCCTTGTGGCATGAACGTGCCGGGATTGCCAAACCTTGGCATGGACGGGTGGTCAGGGGACGGGGACCGCGCCTGGTCCTTAATGGAGAACCGACTGGTGTGTCGCCGCAGTGCCCTCGGCCACTGGACGGTTACAGGGGGCAGCGGTCAGACCCGCATCCTCTGCACCATGCCGCCGATCCCAGTACGCAACGCAATGCCCAAATTGAACACCCGGATGTCCAGTGCATGCGGTACATCGACCACGTTCGGGCTGACCGTCCGTCCAGGATCTCAAGCCGGGAAAGGGTGGCAAAGGCAATGCGGCCCCACAGGCCGATGATCGGGACCGCCATGACGGCTGGCCTCAGCACCCTTCTGGTGCTGAGGCGAATGCATGGCCGATGCTTAAGCGACCCAGGCCCGGCGTGGCACGAACAGACAATGATGGTGATGGACCCGGCCATGGACGGTCCGATGGCGTTCCGCACCGCCTTCCACGTGGCATCCAGTACCGCCCATAGGTTGACCGGTTCTCGGTCAGGTCCCGGCGCAGTGGATCACGCGGGTGACAATGAAAAAACGTGGGTTACAGCGCGCCTTTCACCACCGGAAAGGCTGCATCGGCTGCCGCCTGCGATGGTGGTCAGCAGGGGCGTCCAACCTGCATCGGCCGGAACTTCGCTGGAGGGCAGTCGCAAGGAACGATAATCGCGACCGATGGTTCTGCATGATCGTCAACCGATCAGGATCGCCCCCATGTCCCTGCGCCCCATCCTCGTCTTTGACGTCAACGAGACATTGCTGGACCTGGACCACCTGTGTCCGCTGTTCGACGACATCTTCGGCGACGGGGCCGTCATGCGCGACTGGTTCGCGCAGCTGATCCTCTATTCCCAGACCCTGACGATCACCGGACTGCGCAGCGATTTCAGCACCTTGGCCGTTGCGGTGCTGCGCATGATCGGGAAGATCAGGGGCGTGGCGATCACCGAGGGGCATGAGGATGCGCTGCGCCGGACGATGGGCACGCTGCCCGCCCATCCCGATGCCGAGGCGGCGCTGGTCCATCTGCGGGACAGGGGGTTCCGTCTGGTGACACTGACCAACTCGCCGCCCTCTGCGGGAGGGACCGCGCTGGACCGCTCGGGCCTGGCGCAGTATTTCGAGGCCAGCTTCAGCGTCCAGCCGACCAACCGTTTCAAGCCCGCGCCCCAGACCTATCAACTGGTGGCCGAGGCACTGGCGGTACCGCTGTCCGATCTTTGCCTGGTGGCCTGCCATGTCTGGGACACGATCGGGATGCAGGCGCTGGGCGGCAAAGGCGCGCTGGTGACCCATGGCGTGAACGCGGCGCTGGTGCTGCCGGGCGTGCCGCAGCCTGACGTGACGGCCCCCGATCTTGCCGGACTGGCGCAGACCATCGCCGCGCGTTGGGGCCGGGCAGGGGCGTGATCGGTCATGCCAAGGGGCATTGGAGACCGGTTTCCGCCGGGCGTTACCGTTCCGTAGATGCATCGGATCGAGCCGCTATTGACCAGCCTTGTCTTCAGGTGTGGACATGACAGGCCAAAAGACCCATC
>NZ_VDDD01000059.1 GCF_006151785.1 Paracoccus marcusii | reverse complement strand
GCTCCGACGGCTCCGACGGCTCCGACGGCTCCGACGGCTCCGACGGCTCCGACGGCTCCGACGGCTCCGACGGGGATGACGGGGATGACGGGGATGACGGGGCCGCGTGTACACGGGGACGTGACCGGGCGAGTCGCGGCGGTCCGGTAAGACTTCGGGCATCCTGACGACCTGTCGGATAGGTGCCCCGAGGCCGTGATGAAGGACATGCCGTGACCAGACCCGTTCTGCTAATCCTTGTCGCGGCGATTGTGCTGGCCGGGTCGTGGCTGCTGGGCGGTCAGGACGTGACGCTTCAGTCGCTGCGCGGGCATCTGGCCGCCGTGGCCGAGTATCAGCAGCAGCGGCCGGTGCTGGTCGCGGCGCTGTTCGCCGCCGCCTATGTCGCGATCACCGCGCTGTCCCTGCCGATCGCGGTCTGGCTGACGCTGGCCGGGGGCGCGCTGTTCGGGTTCTGGGCGGGGCTGGCGATCGTCTCGTTCGCGTCGGCCATCGGGGCGACGCTGGCCTTTCTGGCGGCGCGGTACCTGCTGCGGGACTGGGTGCGGGCGCGGCTGGGCGCGCGGGCCAGGGGGATCGAGACCGGGCTGGCGCGGGACGGGGCGTTCTATCTGTTTTCGCTGCGGCTGATCCCGGTGATGCCGTTCTTTGCCACGAACCTGCTGATGGGCCTGACGCCGATCCGGACCCGGACGTTCTATTGGGTCAGCCAGCTTGGCATGCTGGCGGGCACCGCGGTCTATGTGAACGCGGGCACGCAGCTGGCCGCACTGGACAGCCTGTCCGAGATCGTGTCGCCGCCCCTGTTGGCGTCCTTCGCGGCGCTGGCCGTGTTTCCGTGGATCGCCCGCGCCATCGTGGGCATCCTTCGCCGCCGTCGCGTCTATGCCGGATGGACCCGACCCCGGCGGTTCGACCGCAATCTGGTGGTGATCGGCGCGGGTTCGGCCGGGTTGGTCTCGGCCTACATCGCCGCGGCGACCAAGGCCAAGGTGACCCTGATCGAGGCCGGCGCGATGGGCGGCGACTGCCTGAACCACGGATGCGTTCCGTCCAAGGCGCTGATCCGCAGCGCGACCGTGGCGCATCAGATGCGCCATGCCGCGCGCTTCGGGCTGGCCGACACACCGCCCGCGGTCCCGTTTCGCGCGGTCATGGACCGCATCCACCGGATCATCGCCGACATCGCGCCCCATGACAGCGTCGACCGCTATGCCGGGCTGGGGGTCGATGTGCTGCAGGGCCACGCCCGCCTGATCGACCCTTGGACGGTCGCGGTCACCGACCCGCAGGGCGCCGAGCGGCGGCTGACCACGCGGGCGATCATCATCGCGACCGGTGCGCGGCCCGTCATGCCGCCGCTGCCGGGGCTGGACCTGGTCGACCCGCTGACCTCGGAGACGCTGTGGTCGCGGCTGGCGGATCATGACCACGCGCCGCGGCGGCTGGTCGTGCTGGGCGGCGGGCCGATCGGCTGCGAGCTGTCGCAGGCCTTTGCGCGGCTGTGGTCCGACGTCACCCAGATCGAGATGGCCCCCCGCCTGTTGATGCGCGAGGACCCCGAGGTGTCGGCCCTGGTCGCGGACGCCCTGCGCGCCGACGGGGTGACGGTGCTGACCGGGTACCGCGCGATCCGCTGCGGCATCGACGGGGGCAGGTGGATCGAGGTCGAACGGGACGGCGCGGCCCGCCGCATCGGCTTTGACCAGATCATCGTGGCCGTGGGCCGCAGCGCCCGTCTGGAGGGGTTCGGACTGGACCGTCTGGGGATCGAGACCGACCGCACCATCGTCACGAACGCCTTCCTGCAGACCCGCTTTCCTCACATCCTGGCGGCGGGCGACGTGGCCGGACCGTTACAGTTCACCCATGCCGCATCCCACCAGGCATGGTTCGCCAGCATCAACGCGCTGTTCGGCACCCTCAGGCGGTTCAGGGTCGATGACCGCGTGATCCCCTGGGCCACCTTCACCGATCCGCAGATCGCCCGCGTCGGCCTGTCCGAGACCGAGGCCCGCGACCGGGGCATCGCGGTCGAGGTCACGCGCTATGACCTGGCCGACCTGGACCGCGCCATCACCGACGGGGCGGCGCGCGGCTTCGTCAAGGTGCTGACCCCGCCGGGGCGCGACCGCATCCTGGGCGTGACCATCGCGGGTGATCACGCCGGTGACCTGATCGCGGAGTTCGTCTTGGCCATGAAGCACGGCCTGGGCCTGAACAAGGTTTTGGCCACGATCCACATCTATCCGACCTGGGCCGAGGCCAACAAGGCGGTCGCCGGCACTTGGCGGCGCGCCCATGTGAACCCGCGCCTGCTGGCGCTGGTCGAACGCTATCATCGATGGAGGCGCGGATGATCGACGCCCGACTGCAACCGCTGCAGCGCGCGGCCCTGCGGCACCCGGCGCAGATGCTGGCTGCCCGCGGCGTCATGGCGGACACCATCAGCATCGCGGGCTTTGCCGTGGGTCTGCTGGCGGTGGCCGCGCTGGCCCTGGGGTGGTGGACCGCGGCGCTGGTGCTGATCGCGGCGAACCGGATCATGGACGGGCTGGACGGCGCGGTCGCACGCATCCAGGGCCCGACCGACCGCGGCGCCTTTCTGGATATCGCGCTGGACTTCGTCTTCTATGCGCTGGTGCCGGTGGGGTTCGCGCTGCACGATCCCGCGGCCAACGCGCTGCCCGCGGCGGTGCTGATCGCGGCCTTCGTGGGGACCGGATCGTCGTTTTTGGCCTTTGCCGCCATCGCCGCCCGGCGCGGCGACCGGGCGGCGGCCTTTCCGACCAAGGGCATCTACTACCTTGGCGGCCTGACCGAGGGGTTCGAGACGATCGTCCTGTTCCTGGCGATGTGCCTGGTTCCCGCGTCCTTTCCGCTGCTGGCCTGGATCTTTGCCGCGGCCTGCGGCGTCACCACGATCCTGCGGTGGCACCAGGGCTGGACCGCGTTCCGGTAAAGCCTGGGGCTGACCGGTCCTGCGCAGGTCCGAGGCTGTCACCCACAGCCGGCAGGCGGGGCGCAAGGCAAGCCTCAGGTGCGACGTTGGTCAGCAGATCGACGGCTCTGCCGCCAAGGTGAAACATAGGGTCAGTTTCGAACCGCGTGGTCGAACCGCTTCTTGGAAGGCCTGTCGCTGCCATGGCTGTGCCGATCAGACAGGGGCAGGTGCTTTCGATCCCGGGCTGCGGTGAAGACCAACCCCGTGGCGCGTGACGGTGACGATCATGGCCCTGGGCTTTCCCTCTCCAAGGGATGTCACGCCGAACCAGGGCCATGTCATTGATGTGCCGGCCAAGATAAGCAGATCAGCATGCCACAGGGCAAATCATCGTCGCGGCCGCCTCCCTTCTGCCAGACGTGTGCCATGCAACCGCCAGACAGCAAGGCGGGTGCTTTGAGATCCACTGCTTGCCGCATCCGCCCATCTTTTGCCCGCGGACCGGCATGCGCGACAGAAGGATCCGATCAGGGTCCGGCGGCCGGTTCATCACCGCCTTCACGGGATCACGGCGCAGGTCTCTGATCAGGGTGCCAGGCGCGCGATCGCGCGGTCAAGGCGCGCGGCGCGGGCGGGGTCGCCGCCGCGTTCGGCCCGCGCGCGGACGCCTGCCAGATAGTCGGGCAGGTGCCGACAGGCGCGGTAGTGCTGCATCATCCGCGGCAGGGTCGCCCGGCCGGTCGCGATGTCGCGCATCACGTCGCTGAGCACGCGGCCGTTGCGCAGCATCAGCGCCGTCTTGTGATCGGCATGGCGCAGCGGCACCCGCGTCACGTTCGGACCGTCAAAGCGCTGCACGTGGCGGCGGTCATGGTCGATCGCAGGGTCATAGAACAGCCAGACCTGGGACGCCCTGCGCGATTCGGCGGCGGCATCGGCGAACGGTCCGGTCCAGTCAGCCCGCTTGCCGGTCGGATAGCGCTGGTCCCATCCCGCCAGACGCGGCGACAGCGTCGACTGGGGCGAAAACGCGGCCACCCGGCATCCCGGCGCCAGCGAGGCGAAGGCCGCCGCCCCATAGCCCCCCATCGACGTCCCGAACAGCGTCACCTGGTCGAACTGTTCGAAAAAGCCGCTTTCGCGCAGCGACATCAGATAGCGGTGCAGCGCGGCGTCGCGGAACCATCCGGGCACATAGGACAGGATGCCCATATGCGACCAGCCCTCCTTGCGGATGAACTTGTAACCCCAGGGTTCGCGGGTCACCGGGTGTTCGCGCACCGACGCCAGATTGTCGAAGGACACCAGCAGATGTTCGCGCGACCGTGCCACATAGGTGCAGGCATAATTTGGCATCGAATGATAGAATCCGTGCGCCTGTCCCGACAGCCGCAAGTCGCTGAGCCACGCGGGCGCCGCGATCTGGGGCGCGCCGTCGGGGGTGGCGGTGCCGGGCTGCTGGGGCGCGGCGTCGTGGCCCTGGGTGTCGTCATCGGTGTCGTCCCAGTCCTCCTCCGGCGGGGCATCCTCCTCGGCGGGTCGGGACAGGCGTTCAGCCCAGGCCGAATCCATCTCGGACAGGGCGGGGGGCGTCGCGGCGACGCCGAAGGGCACGGACCAGTCGAAGGCCAGGCCCTGGATCGGGCGCCCCTCGACGAAGGCGGCGATGATCTTGGCCGCCTGGGGGTCCTGATGCGCCAGCAGGCGGTCCAGCCGCCCCGCGAATTCGGTCACCACCGCCGCATGGCGCGCCGCGACCTTTGGATGGCTGGCCAGGAACTCGGCGCGCCGCGCGCGGTGGGCCTGAACGAACGCCTGGTCAGGACCGGTATCGGCCATCGTGAAGTTCAGGCGCTGATACTGCTGGATGGTCATCCGCAGGTGGTCGGGCGTGACGAAGGGCAGCGTTTTGCCCGCCCCGGTGCGTCGCAGCAGGAACGTCTCGCGGTCCTGGGCCATGAAGGCGATGACATGCGCCAGGCCCAGCCCGGGCTGGTCGGGCATCGTCATCCAGCCCTTTTGCAGATAGCGGTCGGCCACGTCCTCGGCCGCGCCGTTCAACCAGGTCACGGGCTCCTTGCCGCGGGCGAACTTGGGCTTCAGCGTGGGGCGCGCAGGCTTCAGCCCCCGGGCCAGCTGCGGGCGAAAGATCGTGCGCAGGGGCGTGGCCACCGTCATCCGCCCTGCCGCCCCGCCGGTGCCGCGGCGAAAGCGCTCGACCAGCGGCAGATCGGCATAGCGGTTCTGACCCGACCCGCCCGCGACCTGAACGGTCAGCGACAGGAGGTCGGGGAACCGTTCCAGCCCCTGGGCCAGGTCGGCAAGGGTGCCGGCCCCGGTGTCGATCATGACGAAATCGTCCGGTTCCAGCCACAGCAGGTGATCGTGGCGATCGCGCAGCGCCGTCTCCAGCGCCAGGTCCAGCGCGCGGATCTGGCGGGCCTTGTCATGGGCGATGCCGGGACGGGTCGTGGGCACGAAGTCGATCAGGCCTGCCGCGGCCAGGGCCTGGGCCAGCGCCGTGGCCTGCGCGTTGGCGCCGTCGCCGTGAACGGTGATGCTGCGAAAGCCCGCGTGACGGTGATGCAGCACCCAGTCCAGCAGGACCGGCGCGCTGTCGTTCATCAGCATGTGCAGCGCGATGTCCGGGCCGGCCGGGACGGGTTGAGGCTGCGGGGCGGTCTTGCGGGGCATGCGGGCGCTTTCGGTTGCGGCGTGGGTCAGGACGGGTGCGGCACGGGGGCGGCGGCGCGCGTCTCCAGCGCCTTGGCCATGCCGGGCCGGCCGTTGCGGGCCGCGATGTCGGACAGCCGCCGCAGCCAGGCGGTCCGGCCCCGCGCCTGCAGGCGCTGGCCAAGCGTGTCCAGGTACCACGGCTGAAGGCGCGACTGGCGATAAAGGGCGTGGAATGCCGCCGCATCCATCGTGCGCGTCGCAAGGCCGCGGACCACCGTGGACAGCATGTCGGTCTGGCGCAGCCGCAGCGCGGTCTTGTGGCCTGCCCGCGGAGTCCGCAGCCGCACGATGTTGTCCCCGGTGAACCGGTCCGCATGGGCGGCGTCCGCGGGTTCCGTCGGGTCATAGACCAAAAAGACCGTCCGCGCGGAGGCGGTCTGGGCCGCGGCATCGGCGAAATCGCCGCTCCAGTCCGCGGCGCGGCCGCTGGGAAAGCGCGCCTCCCACGGGACCAGGGCCGGGGACAGCGTCGACTGCGGGGAAAAGGCGATCACCTGCGCCCCCGGCGCGACCGAGGAGAAGGCGCAGGCCGCGTAGGCCCCCATCGAGGTTCCCGCAAAGGTCACCGTCTGATAGCGCGCGAACAGCCCGTTGTCGCGCAGTTGGCGCAGATAGGCGAACAGCGTCGGATTGCGGAACCAGTTGGCGCGGAACGCGAAGATGCCCAGCTGGGACCAGCCCGACTTGCGCGCGAATTCGTATCCCCAGGCCTCGCGGTCGATCTGGTCCTGGCTCACTTGGGACAGGTTGTCGAAGCTGACGAACAGATGCGCCCGTTCGCGTTCGACGTGCAGCGCCGCGAACTCCTCCTCCGAATGGTAGAAGCCCCGGCGGTAGGGCGAGCGCCGCAGGTCGACCAGCCATTGCGGCGGCACCTCGGGGGCGGGTGGATCGGCGGGGGCGGCGGGTTCGGGCGTCTCGGGGATGGTGGCCCAAGGCGTCATCGACAGCAGCGGCATGGTCGGCACCGGCGGGCCGTCCGGCAGCGGTGCCAGCAGGATGGCCGATGCGATCACCGGGCGCGCGGGCAG
>NZ_VDDD01000058.1 GCF_006151785.1 Paracoccus marcusii | reverse complement strand
CGCTTCATTGTCCGTCCTCAAGTTGGATCGGACTCTAATCGATGGTGGAGGAAAAATCCCGTAGCAGGTCAGCTGGTTCTCAAGGAATGTTTTTGCACATGTTCGATCAAGCTGTCAGTCCCGGGCCGCTGTGGTCCGATGCTACTCCCATCAGGTCGGAATTGTTCAGCCTCGAGCGGCTGGAACAGCATGCCATAACGCTTGCGGCGCGTCAGACCGTTATTGCGTCTCCGCCAAAGGTCTCGTCGCTCCACAAGCGCCTGGCGGACAACGCGCGAGCGCTGCGTCAGGCATATCACGACAACGCAGACGATGCCGCGAGCGGGCGACCGACGGTCCCCGCAGCGGACTGGCTTTTGGACAACTATCATCTGGTCGAAGCGCAGATCCGCGAGATCCGCGTTGACCTGCCGCCCGGCTACTACCGGCTGCTGCCGAAACTGCAGTCGGGGCCATTTGCAGGCTACCCCCGCGTCTTCGGGATTGCTTGGGCTTTTGTTGCGCATACGGACAGCCACTTCGATGCCGAGACACTGCGCCGCTTCCTAATCGCCTATCAAACGGTCCAGCCCTTGACGATCGGTGAATTATGGGCCGTTGCCATCACCTTGCGCATCGTTCTGGTCGAGAACCTACGCCGTCTGACCGACCAGATGGCCCTGGGCCGGCAGGACCGCAGCCGTGCGGATCAACTGGCCGACCGCATCCTGGCGCCGGGAGGGGGGCATCCCGACCTGCTGTCAGGTGCAATTGCTAACCCAATGTCGGAATTGTTCGCGGCTCAGTTGGCCGGACGGCTGAGGCTGCTGGACCCTGACGTGACCCCCGCAGTGGGCTGGCTCTCGGAGCGATTGGCGACACAGGGTGCCTCAGTCGACAGCGTTGTGCGCCATGCGCAGGAACGGCTAGGCGCGTCGAACGTGACGCTGCGCAACATCATCACCGCCTTTCGAGGCTTGTCCGCCACCGACTGGAGCACGCTGTTCGAGGATGTCAGCCTCGTCGAAGCGCATCTGCGCCGCCATCCCGGCCATGCCCGCATGGATTTCGCCAGCCGCAACCTCTACCGCAGTGCAGTTGAGGAGCTGTCGCGCGGTAGTGGCCGGAGCGAGACGCAGCTTGCCGATATGGCGGTGACCCTGGCGGCCGACAGCACGCGCGATACCCCGGCCGCCGATCCCGGCTGGCACCTGATCGACGCGGGCCGCCCGGCGCTGGAACGGGCGGTGGGCTTTCGCCCGCCGCCTCGGCTGTGGCTGCGAAGGCTGGGTATATCCGCGGGCCTGTCGGGCTATCAGGGGCTGATCGCGGGTACCACCGTCATACTGACCGCGCTGGCCGCGTGGCTGACCGGATCAGGCTGGCCTTGGCTGATCGCGATGATCATACCTCTTTCTGCGCTGTCGATAGTGATGGTTGATGTGATGGTCGCGCGGTCCGTGGGGGCCGCGTTGCTGCCGGGCCTGGACCTGCGCGAGGGTGTCCCGCCCGCGATGCGCACGCTGGTCGTCGTGCCGGTGATCATGACGAACGCCCAAGCTCTGCAGAGCCAGTTCGACAATCTCGAGATCCACCACCTGTCCGGGACTGGCGGCGATCTGACCTTTGCGCTGCTGACGGACGGGGCGGACGCGCCGCAGCAGGACATGCCGGGCGACGCAGATCTGCTGGCACTGGCGGCGCGGCGGGTCGCGACGCTAAACGCTGCCCATGCCCCCGGTCCCGCCGGTCCGCGCTTTCTGCACCTGCACCGCGACCGCCGGTGGGACCCGGCCGAAGGCGTCTGGATGGGCTGGGAACGCAAGCGCGGCAAGCTGGCCGAGCTGAACCGCCTGCTGCGTGGCGCATTCGATACCAGCTATCGCCGCTCCGACACGCTGCCGCAGGACGTTCGCTTTGTCATCACGCTGGACGCCGATACGCGGTTGCCGCGTGACGCGGCGGCACGTCTGATCGGCAAGATTGCGCATCCGCTGAACCGCGCGCGTCTGGACGCGGCGCGGGGCATGGTGGTCGCCGGATACGGCATCCTGCAGCCGCGGGTGACGCCCGCGCTTGGGTCGGGCATCACGCCCTATCTGGCCGCGACGTCGGGGCCGGGGGGGATGGACCCCTATGCCTCGGCCGCGTCCGACGTGTTCCAGGACCTGTTCGGACAGGGATCGTTCACGGGCAAGGGCATCTATGACGTCGACGCGTTCGAGGCCGCGATGGCGGGCCGCATCGCGCCGGGCACTGTCCTCAGCCACGATCTGCTGGAGGGGGTGTTCGCCCGCGCGGGCCTGGCCTCGGACATCGAGGTGGTCGAGGCGTTCCCCGCCCGCCACGACCTGGCCGCCGCCCGCCAGCACCGCTGGACCCGCGGCGACTGGCAATTGGCAGGGCGCGTGACGGACTCAGCCACGCCCATGCTGGGACGCATCAAGATCGCCGATACCCTGCGCCGATCGCTGCTGGCGCCCTTCACGCTGGCCGCGCTGCTGGCAGGCTGGCTGTCGCCGCAGCCGGTCGCGGCGACGGCGCTGCTGCTGGTCGTGCTGGCCCTGCCCTCCATCCTGCCCATGCTGCTTGGCATGATGCCGCGCGGTCCATCCCCCGATATGCGCAGCCACCTGCGCCAATCGGCGGGCGATGCGCGCGCGGCACTGGCACAGCTGGCATTGACGCTGGCCATGCTGCCCGACACCGCGTGGCGCATGGGCGACGCGATCCTGCGCACCGCATGGCGCATGCGGGTGTCACGCCGCCACCTGCTGGAATGGACCACCGCTGCGCAGGATCAGGTCGGGCCGCGCCCGGACCTTGCCGCGCTGGCGCGCCGCATGGCGGGCGGTCTGGCGCTGACCGTGATCGTCGTGGCGATTGTCGCGGCGATTGCCCCGGCCGGGATGCCACTGGTCCTGCCCTTTGCCCTGCTGTGGCTGGCCGCACCCCTGATCGCGCAGCGCAGCGGGCGGGTGCAGCCCCCCGATGCGCGGCCCCTATCGCCCGAATCCGCGCGGGCCCTGCGCCTGACCGCGCGTCGAACCTGGCATTTCTTTCAGACCTTCGTGACGGCCGAACACCGTCACCTGCCGCCCGACAACCATCAGGAAACGCCGGTGCCGCTGACGGCGGCCCGCACCTCTCCCACGAATATCGGCCTCTATCTGCTGTCCTGCGTCGCTGCGCGGGATTTCGGCTGGATCGGCCTGCCCGAGACGGTGTCCCGCCTGCAACAGACGCTGGAATCAGTTGCAGCGCTGGAAAAACTGAATGGCCACCTGTTCAACTGGTACGATACGATCGATGGTACGGTGCTGGCCCCGCGCTATGTCTCGACCGTGGACAGCGGCAATCTGGCCGGGCATCTGATCGCGCTGGCGCAGGCCTGCCAGGACTGGGCCGACGCGCCCGACCAAGACGTACGCCCCGGCCTGCTGGACACGCTGGACCTTGCCCGCCCGGATGGCGACCCCGAGCTGGTGGACCGGATCGCGGCCGCCATCACCGCGCCGCAGCCCGAATGGGCCGCGATCGTGCGCCTGACCCGCAGGGCCGGCACGGATTGCCCGTGGCTGGCATCGCTGCATCATCAGGCGGCGGCGCATCTGGCCGATCCCGACCCCGACCTGTTGGACGCCCTGCGCGCATTGGCCGTGCAGGCGCATGACATGGCTTGGGCCATGCAGTTCGGCTTTCTGCTGGACCCCGACCGCAAGCTGCTGTCGATCGGCTTTGCCCAGTCCGAGAACACCCGCGACCGCAGCTGCTATGACCTGCTGGCGTCCGAGGCGCGGCTGGCCAGCCTGTTCGCCATCGCCAAGGGCGACATTTCCGCAACCCACTGGTTCCGGCTTGGCCGCCCGGCCGTCCCGATGGCGGGCGGCGCGGCTCTGCGGTCGTGGTCGGGGTCGATGTTCGAATACCTGATGCCGATCCTGGTCATGGACGAACCGCCGGGCAGCCTGCTGGATCAGTCGAACCGCCAGTCGGTCGTGGCCCAGCAACGCTATGGCCGCCGCCGCGGAGTGCCGTGGGGATTGTCGGAATCCGGTTTCAACGCGCGCGACCTGCAGATGAATTACCAGTATTCCAGCTTTGGCGTGCCCGATCTTGGCCTCAAGCGGGGGTTGGAGGCAGATCTGGTCGTGTCGCCCTATGCCAGCGCGCTGGCCGCGATGGTCGATCCGCAGGCGGCGGCAGACAACCTGGCGCAACTGGCCGATTTGGGCGCGGTGGGGCCCTTCGGCTTTTACGAGGCGCTGGATTTCACGCCCCTGCGCCGCCCCGCCGGGCAGGCCGTGGCGCTGGTGCGCAGCCACATGGCGCATCACCAGGGCATGACCATCGTCTCCATCGCCAACGTGCTGCAGGACGGGCGCATGCGCGCGCGGTTCCACGCCGAACCCGCGATCCGCGCGGCCGAACTGCTGCTCCAGGAACGCATCCCGCGCAACATTCCCGCCGCGATCCCCCGCTCGGACGCCAGCGCCCCCCGCCCGGCCTCAACCGAGGACATGCAGCGCATGGCCGTGATCGAGGGGGCGCCCCACGGGCCGCCGGTCGCGCATATCCTGTCCAACGGCCGCTATGGCGTGACCCTGACCGCCACGGGCGGCGGCACCAGCCGGTGGGGGCCGCTGGCGGTCACGCGGGCCGGGGCCGATCCCACCTTCGACGAGGGCGGCAGCCGCCTGTGGATCCGCGATCTGCGCACACAGGCCCTGACCCGGATCGGCGGCGCGGACCCCACCGATCACGCCCGCGTCGAGTTGTTTGAGGATCGCGTGCTGTTCCAGCGCCAGGACGGCCCGCTGTCCACTGCGCTGGAGGTGCTGGTGTCGGGCGAGGACGATGCCGAGGTGCGGATGCTGACGCTTACCTCGACCGCCCGCGTGCCGATGTCGCTGGAGCTGACGTCCTATGCCGAGCTGGTCCTGACCACGCCGCAGGCCGAGGCCGCGCATCCCGCCTTTGCCAAGATGTTCGTGCAGACCGAATACCTGGCCGAATACGGCGCGCTGATCGCGACCCGCCGCCCGCGCAGCCCGGACGAGCCACGCATCTGGGCCGCCCATTTCGCGGTGGTCGAAGCCACCCAAGCCGCGCCCATGCAGTTCGAGACAGACCGCGCTGCCCTTCTGGGCCGCGACAACGATCTGCGCCACGCGGCGGCTCTGGCATCGGGGGCCACGCTGCAGGGCGGGGTCGGCACCGTGCTGGACGCGGCCTTCGCGCTGCGCCATCGCATCACCATCGCACCGGGCGGGGCGGCGCGGCTGGCCTTCTGGACGGTGGTGGCCGACACGCGGGCGGGCCTGATCGACCTGATCGACCGACATCATGACCGCAACGCGGTCGACCGCGCGCGGACCCTGGCCTGGACCCAGGCCCAGGTGCAGCTGCGCCATCTGGGGATCACCACGGCCCAGGCCGCGGCGTTCCAGGCGATGACCGCGCCGATCCTGTGGCCGGACGCCCGGTTCCGCGCCCCGGCGGGAACCGGGGCGCCAGGCAAGCAGTCCGTGCTGTGGTCGCAAGGCGTGTCCGGCGATCTGCCCATCGTGCTGATGCGCATCGCGGATCAGGCCGACATGGCGCAGGTCGAACAGGTCCTGCTAGCGCAGGAATACTGGCGCATGAAGGGCCTGGCCGTGGACGTGGTGATGCTGAACGAACACCCGGCGTCCTATGTCCAGGGCCTGCAATCGGCCATCGAGGCCGCACTGCGCGGTGCCCGTCCGCGGGCGCAGGCCGAAGCGCCGGGCGGTCAGGTCCATGCCCTGCGCCGCGACCTGCTGCCGCCCGAGGTCACCGCGCTGCTGCTGGCCACTGCCCGTGTGGTGCTGATCGCGCGCAACGGACCGCTGGCCGATCAGGTGGCCGCGATGGCCGCACCGCTCGCCAAGGCCGTCCGCATGCCCCGCGTGCCGCACGGCGCGCCGCCCCGGACCGACGCCGCAACCGGCCTAGCCGAGACGCTGGAGTTCTTCAACGGCACCGGCGGCTTTGCCCGCGACGGGCGCGAGTACGTGGTGATCCTAGACCAAGGCCGGACCACCCCCGCGCCCTGGATCAACGTGATCGCCAATGACGGCTTCGGCTTTCACGTCTCGGCGACCGGCGCGGGCTGCACCTGGGCCGAAAACAGCCGCGAAAACCGCCTGACCCCCTGGTCCAACGACCCGGTCACGGACCCCGCGACCGAGGCCTTCTTGATCCGAGACGACGACACGGGCGCGGTCTTTTCGCCCACCGCCCGCCCGCTGGCGGGACCGGGACGGCACGTGGCCCGTCACGGCATGGGCTATAGCCGGTTCGACCATCACGCAGGCGGTCTGGCGCTGGAGCTGTTGCAATTCGTGCCGTTGGAGGGTGCCGTCCGGATCTCGACCCTGCAGATCCGCAACCTGGGCACGCAGCCCCGGCGGCTGACCGTGATCGCCTGCACGCAGCCGGTGATGGGTGTCGCCCGCGCCGGGTCGGCGCAGCATCTGGTCAGCGAATGTGATGCCGACACCGGGGCCCTGCTGGTCCGCAACCCGTGGAACGTGGCCTTTCCCGACCGGGTGATGTTCGCAGACCTGATAGGCGCGCAGACCGCCGTCAGCGGCGACCGGGCCGAGGTTGTGGGACCGGATGGTGCGCTGTCCGCCCCGACCGCCCGCCTGTCGGGGCGCGCAGGCGCGGGCCTGGATCCCTGCCTGTCGCTGGAAATGCCGGTGCTGTTGGCGCCGTGCGCCACGGTGCAGGTCGGGCATCTGCTGGGACAGGCGCCCACGACCCCCGGTGCACAGGCGCTAATCGCCCGCATGCGCGACGCGGACCCCATAGACCTGTTGGCGCAGGTCGAGGCGCATTGGCAGTCGGTCACCGGCACCATCCAGGTGTCGACCCCGGACCGGGCCATGGACATCATGGTGAACGGCTGGCTGCCCTATCAGACGCTGGCCTGCCGCATCCAGGCCCGCGCGGCATTCTATCAGGCCAGCGGCGCATACGGCTTTCGCGATCAGTTGCAGGACGGCATGGCGATGACGCTGGCCCAGCCTGCACGGGTGCGCGCGCATCTGCTGCACGCAGCATCCAGGCAGTTTCCGCAAGGCGATGTGCAACACTGGTGGCTGCCCCATTCGGGTCAGGGGGTACGCACCCGCATTTCGGACGATTGCGTCTGGCTGGCGCATGCGGTGGCGGATTACGTGGCGGTGACCGGCGATCTGGACGTGTTGGACCAAGACCTGCCTTATCTGGACGGACCCGCCGTAGCGGCGGGTCAGCACGATGCGTTCTTCCTGCCCGACCTGTCCGCACAGCGCGGCACGCTGTGGGATCACGCCGCCTTGGGGCTGTCCCGCGCCATCGCGCAGACCGGAGCCTTGGGCCTGCCGCTGATCGGCACGGGCGACTGGAACGACGGCATGAACCGCGTCGGCGAGGCCGGACAGGGAGAGAGCGTCTGGCTGGGCTGGCTGCTGCTGGACGCGCTGCGCCGCATGGCGCGGCTGGCCGATGCCCGCGACCCCGAGATCGCGGCCGAATGGCGCGACCATGCGGACCGGCTTGCCGCGGCGCTGGAGACGCATGGCTGGGACGGCGACTGGTACCGGCGCGCGACCTTCGACGATGGCAGCTGGCTGGGATCGGCGGCCTCTCCGGCCTGCCGGATCGATTCCATCGCGCAAAGCTGGGCCGTGCTGTCCGGCGGCGCCGACCCCACCCGCGCCGCCCGCGCCGCCCGCGCCATGGGGTCGCTGGAGACGCAGCTGGTCGTCCCCGATCCGGGGCTGGTCCTGCTGTTCACGCCGCCCTTTGACGGGGCGGCGACGGGCAATGACCCCGGCTATATCGCGGGCTATCCGCCGGGCCTGCGCGAGAATGGCGGTCAGTACAGCCATGCTGCCATGTGGGCGATCATGGCGCATGCCCGGATGGGCAATGGCACGGCGGCCGCGCGGCTGCTGGCGATGGTGAACCCGATCAACCATGCGCTGACCCCGCAGGACGCCGGACGCTATCGGGTCGAACCCTATGTCGTGGCGGCCGACGTCTATTCCGTCGCGCCCCATGTCGGGCGGGGCGGCTGGACTTGGTATACCGGTTCCGCCGCCTGGATGTACCGGGCCGCGACCGAGGGCATCCTGGGCATCCGGCGCCGCGGCGGCCATTTGGTGATCGCCCCCTGCCTGCCGCAGGACTGGCCTGGCATCACCGCGCGCCTGCAGGTCGATGGGACGACGATCACGGTCGACGTCACGCGAGGCGGCGATGCCGATCGCTGTCCCTGCGCCTTTGTCCCGCTGGACGGGGGGTGTCACGCCATCACCCTGATCCTGTCGTGAGGTTCAACCGCCTGATCTGGATCAAGGCGCACCCTGCCCCGGCGGGCGATGATCCGGGCCAGACAGACCGCACCGGAACGACCCCCATGCACGCCGCCCAGCCCCTTGCCGCCCCACGGCACGCATGACCCGCGTGGCCCCGACGCTGACCGTCGATCCGCAGGGCCCGCGCCTGGTCCTGTCGGGCGATCTTGTCGTCTGGACCCTGGGCCAGCTGCCCCCACAGGACGCGACCGGGATCGACCTGGCCGCCCTCGCCCGCCTGGACACCGCCGGCGCGTGGGAGCTGGCGCGACGACGCGCGGCGGGGACGGCCCTGACCGGCCTGTCCGCGCGGCATGCCGACCTGTTGGCTGCTGTGACGGCGGCGCTTCCCGTGGCCGACCCTCCGCCGCCCGCCCTGCCCCCTGGCGGCGCATGCTGCAGGCAACGGGACAGCGGGTCACGGGCGCGGGCCTGTCCCTGGTCCAGCTGGCCGAATATCTGGGTCGCACCCTGTCCGCGCTGGCGCGCGCATTGCGCCATCCGACGCGGTTTCCGCTGACGGCTCTGGTCCATCACGCGCAGGAAACCGGCCTGCGCGCGGTGCCCATCGTCACGGTCATGTCCTTCCTGATCGGGGTGGTGCTGGCCTTTCAGGGGTCCGACCAGCTGCGCCAGTTCGGGGCCGAGGTCTTTGTGGTGGACCTGATCGCGATCTCTATCCTGCGGGAACTGGGCATCCTGCTGACCGCGATTGTGGTCGCGGGGCGCACGGCCTCGGCGCTGACGGCGTCCATCGGTTCGATGAAGATGCGCCAGGAGATCGACGCCATGCGCACCCTGGGGCTGGACCCCGACACGGTGCTGATCCTGCCGCGCATCCTGGCGCTGGTCATGGTGCTGCCGATCCTGGGGCTGATCTCTGCGGTCGCGGGGCTGCTGGGCGGCGCGATGATGTCCTGGGTCGAGCTGGGCATATCCCCGGCTGTGTTCCTAGCCCGGCTGGCCGATATCAGCGTGACCCATGTCGTCGCCGGGCTGACCAAGGCGCCGGTCTTTGCCCTGATCATCGGCGTGATCGGCTGTCACGCGGGGATGCAGGTCGGCAAGGACGCGGAATCCCTGGGGCGCATGACCTCGTCCGCGGTGGTCAGCGCGATCTTTGCGGTCATCATCGCGGATGCGGCGTTCTCGATTTTCTTTGCGCGGGTGGGGCTGTGAACGAGGCCGTTGTCCAGGTGCGGGGCCTGCGCACGCAATTCGGCAGCCACGTCGTCCATGACGGCCTGGACCTGGACCTGAACCTGGGAGAGATCCTGGGCGTGGTCGGCGGGTCGGGCACGGGAAAATCCGTCCTGCTGCGGGCCATCGTGGGGCTGGACGCGGTCCGGGCCGGGACCATCGACGTGCTGGGCAACCGCATCGGCACGCTGTCCGGCCCCGACCGGCGCGCGCTGGAACAGCGGTGGGGCGTCATGTTCCAGGACGGCGCGCTGTTTTCGTCCCTGACCGTGCGCGAGAATGTCGAGGTTCCGCTGCGCGCCGTTCCCGGCCTGACCGACGCGCAACGCCGCGGCCTGGCCGAACTGAAGATCGGCATGGCGGGCCTGCCGTGGAAGGCCAATGGCGACATGCCCGCCGATCTGTCGGGCGGTATGCGCAAGCGCGCCGGCCTGGCACGCGCCCTGGCCCTGGACCCCGAGATCCTGTTTCTGGACGAACCCACCGCCGGGCTGGACCCGATCGGGGCGTCGGCCTTCGACCGGCTGATCGTCACGCTGCGCGACGCGCTGAACCTGTCGGTGTTTCTGGTCACCCATGATCTGGACACGCTGCATGCCTGCTGCGACCGGGTCGCGGTTCTGGCCGAACGCCGCGTGCTGACCACCGGCACGATGGCCCAGATGCTGGATGTCGATGACCCCTGGGTTCACGAATATTTCCACGGACCGCGTGCGCGCGCCGTCAGCGGCAAGGATTAGGCGCATGGAAACCAAGGCCAATTACGCGCTGATCGGCGCCTTCACCATCGCGGGGTTCCTGGGGATCCTGGGGTTCGTGCTGTGGTTCGCGCAGCTGCAGCTGGACCGGCAGTTCGCCTATTACGACGTCTATTTCCCCGAAGTGTCGGGCCTTGGCCCCGCGTCCGAGGTCCGCTTTGCCGGCATGCCGGTCGGGCGGGTCGTGGACATGCGGCTGGCGCCGGGAAACCCCCTGCCGGTCCGCGTCCGCATCGAGGTGATCCTGGACACCCCGATCCGCAGCGACAGCCTGGCCGCGCTGGAGGTGCAGGGCGTGACCGGCGTGGCGCTGGTCGCGGTCACGGCCGGGTCGGCCAGCGCGCCCCTGCTCCGCGTCGCGGACACGTCCGAGGTGCCGGTCATCGCCTCCAGCCGGTCGGCCCTGCAGACGCTGACGGACGAAGGGCCGCAGATCATCGCCCGCCTCAGCCTGGTGGCCGAACAGCTGACCCAGATCCTGGGGCCGCAGAACCAGGGGCGGGTGGCCGCGATCCTAGACAATGTCGAACGCTCCAGCGGCAATCTGGATCAGGCGCTGGCGGATGTGGCGGCGGCGGCTGATGCAATCGCGGTCGCGGCAACGGGCATCGCGGCGTTCGGGAACCAGATGGACGGCTTGGGCGGCAGCGCGGCGATCACGCTGGACCGCTTTGCCGACGCCGCCGTCCAGGCGCAAGCGACGCTGGACCGGGTGGACGGCTATGTCCAGGGCGACCTGGCCACGCTGACGCAGGAGTTGCAGCGCGGCGCGGCGGGCCTGGGCGATCTGGCCGATCGGGGGCGGTCCAGCCTGGACCGGCTGGACACAGCGCTGGCCGCCGGGACCGGCGCGTTCGACACCGCTCAACGCGTGATGGGCGGCCTGACGCCCGTCGCCGCCGACCTGCGCACCACACTGAGCGCGGTCACCACCGCCATGACCGGCCTGCCGGAGGACCTGCCCCGCATCGGCGCCAGCCTGCGCGCGGCATCCGACAACGCGGCGGCGGCATTCGCGTCGCTGCGGGGCGTGCTGGACGGCGCGCGCGGACCGGTTCAGTCCTTTGCGGGCGACACGTTGCCCCAGATCACCCGCCTGTCGCAGGACATGCGCACGCTGGTCCAGAACATGGATCAGCTTGTCTCGACCCTGCGGCGCAACCCGGCGCAGCTGCTGTCCGGCCCCCGCACCCCCGAATTCCGCAGATGAGGTTCCCCATGCGCCTGCCGACCGCCCTTTTGTTCGCCGCCACGGCCACCCTGCCCGGCTGCGGCGCGCTATCCGCGCTGCAGGGCGAACCAGAGCGCGACCTGTTCGAGCTGCGCGCCCCGGCAGCGCTGTCCTGCCCGCGGTCCCGCATTGGCGAATTGGTGATCGAACCGCCCAAGGCGCGCGGGACGCTGGACAGCAACCGCGTTATGATCCGCCCTTCGGCCCTGCAGACGCAGTACCTGCCGGATGCCGAATGGGGGGACACGGTGCCCGCCATGCTGCAACGCCTGCTGGTCGAAAGCCTGAGCGCGACCGGCAGCTTTGATCAGGTCGGTCGCGCGCCCCTGGGCCTGTCGGGCGACGTCGCGATGATCAGCGAAGTTCAGGATTTCAACGTCGATATGTCCGCCGACGGCACGCTGATCCGCCTTGGAGTCGGGGCGCAGCTGGTCGATGAGATGGAGGCGAAGGTCATCGCTCGGGGCCGCTTTGCGGCGACCGTGCCAGCCGCCGGCACCCGCACCGCGGACCTGATCCCGGCCTTTGACGCCGCCACGCGTCATCTGATCGGCCAGATGACCGCATGGACGCTGGACGCTGCTGGTGTGGATCCCGGCGCATGCCGCTAGGCGCCCTACCGACACCTACCCCACATCCTGCAACAGGAGATGCGACATGACCGATGTTCGGTTCGATTTCACGGGAAAGACTGCACTGGTCACGGGTGCCGGGTCCGGCATCGGCCGCGCCATCGCGCAGGAGCTGGGCGCATCGGGCGCAACCGTCGTCGTCAGCGACCTTGACGACGACGCATGCCGGACGGTCGTCGACACGATCACCACCGCGGGCGGGACGGCATGGCCCTGCGCCGCCGATGTCGCCGACGAGGACGCAATGAAAGCGCTGGTTGATTTTGCCCGGACCCGCGGCGGCGGCCTGCACATGGCTGTCAACAATGCCGGCATCGGCGGCCCAGACCTGCCCACGGGCGCGTATCCGTCGGACGCCTGGCGGCGGGTGATCGACGTCAACCTGAACGGCGTCTTTCATGGGATGCGCTGGCAGATCACGGCGATGCTACAAACCGGGGGCGGGTCGATCGTGAACATGTCCTCGATCCTGGGCGCGGTCGGGTTCGCGCATGCGGCCCCCTATGTCGCCGCCAAGCACGCATTGTTGGGCCTGACCCGGACCGCGGCGATCGAATATGCCGCGCAGGGCGTGCGGATCAACGCGGTGGGCCCTGCATTCATCGACACGCCGCTGCTGACGGCGAACCTGACCCCCGACGTGCTGGCCGCGCTGGCGGCCCGGCACCCCATCGGCCGCATCGGCACCCCCGAAGAGGTGTCCGCGCTGGTCTGTTTCCTGCTGTCGCGCCGGGCGACCTTCATCACCGGCAGCTATCACCTGGTCGATGGCGGCTATACCGCCGTCTGACCTGGTCCATCCGTGCGTGTCATGGCCCTGTCGCAGGCCATCCGGGCATCCCCCGATCACCCATGGGATGCCAGTCTCAGTCCAGCATGAAAGGTGCCGTCATGTCATGTGATCCCTGCAGGCGACCCGCCCGGATGCGACTGTGCATCGGCGCGACGACGCCAGGATGCTGATCATGGTCCGGGATCGTCTGAAAGCCGCCCTGTTGGCCATTGCCGCGCTTGGCCTGACGGCCGGCCTGGCCCTGTGGGCGGCGGGGGCAGGCCGATCTTTCGAAGGTGGCTTGGTCGGCGGTCGTCACTTCCGTGAGCTTGTAACAAGGACCCTTTGCGAGACGCTGTGTTGCCGTATGCCTGACAGCGGGACGGGTTCTTGGACACTTAGCGGGGACCATGAACGCCGAGGGACGGACGTCAACTGGATTGCGACAGGGGCTCTGTTCCCTCACTGATGATCGCTAGGTATCTTTGGTAGCCGAACACCCGGCCGCGCTTGCGACCAGTGACTTCCGCGACCACGCCTATACGCTGCAAATCTGCCAAGGCAGCATTTACTGTAGGTGCAGACAGTCCGGTCCTTACGACAAGCTGGCTTGCCGTCAGGAAGGGGTTCTGCTGAAACAGTTCGTGGATGCGGAGTGCTGAGCCTGCTCGGTCACTAGCAGCCGTGATCAGATCCCGGTCTTCCTTGAAGAGGCTGACGATCCGTGTCGCTGCATCAAAGGCCTGGTTGGCAGTTTCAGCAACGCCGGTGAGAAAGAAGTCGAGCCACGCTTCCCAGTTGCCTTTCTCCCGCACCTCTTGGAGCAACCGGTAATAATCGGCCCGATGGGTTTTCAAATAGAGGCTGAGGTAGAGCAAGGGTGTCCGGAGGACTTCATTCACGCAGAGATACAGGGTCACCAGCAGGCGTCCGATGCGACCATTGCCATCCAGAAAGGGGTGTATGGTCTCGAACTGAACGTGCAGCAGCCCTGCCTTGATCAACGCCGGCAGCTTCGATTGGTCCTCATGCATGAATCCTTCCAACTCACCAAGGCAGGCGCCCAGCTCCGTCACCGGCGGAGGAACGAATAGGGCATTTCCAGGTCGCGTTCCCCCGATCCAGTTCTGTGTCCGCCGAAACTCCCCGGGATTCTTCGTCCCACCACGGCCGCTTTGCAGCAGTCGCTCGTGCATTTCCCGGATCAGGCGTAAGGACAAGGGAAGCTCTTGTAGCCGCTCCAGCCCATACATCATGGCGTCCACGTAGTTCGAGACCTCACGGATATCGTCGATTGGCTCCCCTGACGCCGCTTCCGTTTCGAAGCGCAGAAGGTCGGTCAGCGTCGACTGTGTTCCCTCGATCTGAGAAGACAGAACTGCCTCCTTGCGGACATACATGTAAAGGAAGAGTTCTTGGCGGGGCAGCAGTATGGTGATGCCATCCAGACGGCCCAAGGCACGTTCAGCCAGGCTCAGTTTTTCGAGCAGCTGCAGAACATCAATGTTCGGCTGCGGCGGGAGGGGCGGTGGAACAAATGCTCGCACGACTTCGCCTGCAACAGAGGTCTCGACGAAGCGGCCATGGCGCTGATTGGGTGAAGGTTCGGTCATAGGCGTAGATTACATTCCGCCCTTATTTAAGCAATGCATCATTTTTCTTAATAATGATCCAGCTTAGGTAAGCAACCTTAAATAGCAAAGCCTGTGGGTGGAGGCTACACGTCCCTCGGTACACTAGGATGCATATGCGCCCTTATTCGTCAGTAGGCTGTAGGAACCTCAAGGTGGCCAGGTCCAGTTCACCAAGTGCTAGCAGTTAATGCTGTGCCGCGACCAACATCAAAAACTGAAAGTTTATACCTTCTGATAGACTGATCCCCCTAGCTTTCAGGTTCCGTGCCGAAACCGCGACACGTCCCTAAAATTCCTTCAACGAGCATTGGCGCTTGCTTCTGCGGCAATTGAACTGAAACTGAAGGTTTCTAGAACCTCTGCGTCCGGCCACGACGGCCTAGACTCGATCATATTTCAAAACGCTCCATGTAAAGTGGGGCAAGTTACGCGTTGGGCGATACCAACCAAAAGTTTAACCCGATAGCGTGGTGGACGAGGGCATGCTGATAACACGCCGACGGCTGGTAAAACTGGCCGCTTCAGCCGTCGTCGCGAAACCGCATGGTGTTTACTCCGGTGCCACCCGCGCTCTTTGGGAACGTTGGGTGCAAAGTTATGTCCGGTCCGGCAGAATCGTAGACGAGCATCAAAGGTCGATCTCTCACTCGGAGGGTCAGGGATATGGCCTTTTGCTTGCGCAGGCTCACGGAGATCGCGACGTTTTTGAGCAGATAGAACGTTGGACGACCAATCATCTGTCTGTCCGCAATGATAGCCTGATGGCTTGGAAATGGCAGCCAGGTGCGGGCAACAATATCCCTGACTGGCACAATGCCACCGACGGCGATCTTTTTCGTGCATGGGCACTGCTTCGAGCCGGACGGGACTCTGGGTGGACAGAGCATACTGACGCCGCTCTCAGAATTGCGCGAGATATTGCACGCCTTTGTCTTGCTCCCGATCCAAGGGCAGCGAATGGACCGCTGCTTCTGCCAGGCGCCGAAGCAAGGCATGCCAAAGATCGTGTGTTGATCAACCCATCCTACATCATGCCACGTGCCCTGCGTGAGCTGGGGGAAGCTGCGGGTGAGCCGGCGCTCGTTCAGGCAGCCGATCACGGAGAGACCGTACTTGCCGAACTGGCAGCCACTGGCTTCCTGCCAAACTGGGTGGATGTGACGCCGGCAGGTTTTACAAAGCCTGTAGAGCATGACTTTCGATGGGGATATGACGCTCTCCGCATCCCTCTCTATCTGGCTTGGTCGGACAGAACCGATCACCCGGCAGTGCGTTCGGCAGCGAGCTTGATGAGCGACGGTGCCTTGCCGGGACATGTCGTCGTTGAGGCGGCACCGCAAGGAGAGGTGCTTCAGGCAAGCGACCGAGTTGGATTCACCGCCATTCGACGCTTGATAGACTGTGCATCTATTGATGCTTCATCAGCACGCATTGGTGCTGACTATTATTCCGATACCCTGCTGATGCTTGTCGATCTGGCTTTCCGGGAAGGGAGATGCAACACGCCGCCGCAATAACGGGAAACATCTCCAGATGGTGGTGACCGTACTAAATTACTCGCTTAAGCTGAGCTGAAAGAAATCATCAGCTTGGGTTGCATCTCTCATGAAATACAGCAGACCAGTTATCGGGATCCTCCTGATCCTCTTGTCGATCTGGGTGATCGTGGGCGAGCAGATGTCCGGGGCGAGCGCGGATGCCGTAGTCAACGCACCGATCGTCACGATCCGGGCGCCGGTTGCCGGAAACCTGACGATCCCCGAGAGACAGTTGGGCGGACGGGTTACGCAAGGCGAGGTGCTGGCCAGCATTGAAGACCCGATCGTCGATCGCGTCAGGCTCAATGATCTGCTGATGGAAGTCCGGCTGGAGGAGGCTGCGCGCGCTCAGATCGCGGAGTTGTTGGCAGAAACCGGTGCCATCCGCGACGACCTGGACCGACGTGCGGACATCTTTCGCACGAACCGGCTGGAAGAGCTGCGAACGCGCCTAACGCACGCCCGATCGCGTCTGGCCATTCTGGAGCAAGAGCAAGCCGCTGTGCCCGACCCGCGCCTGCTGGACGCGGTCGAGGAGGACGACCAGCGCCTGCCTGCCGAACCACGGCTGGATGCGCTGGTGCTTGATCATGCGCGCGAACGCGTGGCGATCCTGCAGATCGCGCTAAACGCTGCGCAACAGGGCGTGTTTCTGGGCGACGGGTACAACGACGCACCCAATGCCGAACAGCGCAGCGTCGAATTGCGCAGTGAAATCGCGACCCTGAACACGCGTCTGGCCGAAGCCGATGCCAGGCTGACCGCGGTCGGTGAGCGTACCGACCGAGAACGTCTGCGGGTCAACAGCCAGATCGGCGGCGATCTGCAAAGCCCTGTAACCGGGATCTTCTGGGACGTGCTTCAGGCCGACGGAGTCAACGTTCAGCGCGGCGATCCGCTGCTGCGGCTCGTGGATTGCAGTTCCACGGTGGTGACCCTGTCGGTGACTGAACGCACCTACAATGATCTGGCTGTCGGCCAGTCCGCGCGCTTCAGACTTGCGGGTTCGTCTGAAGTTCATGATGCCACTGTCGCCCGCCTTGCCGGAAGCGGCGCCGCTACGATCTATCAAGCGATGGCGGTCGCTCCCAGCCAGAAACATCTAGAACGATTCGACGTGGCACTGATCGTTCCTGCACTGCGCGACGGGGGCGCGGACAACTGTGTCATCGGCCAAACGGGACGTGCCTTTTTCGAGACGCGCCCGCTGGACGGCCTCCGCGGGCTATTCAACTGAGATGCCGGACGTCCTGCTGTTCAGCCAGCTGGGGTCTAGCACGGTTCATCTGTTGCTGGTCCTTGGCGTAGGTCTCACCCTCCGATCATGGGTGAATGTCCACGACACCCTGCACCGCTCGATCCTGCTGGGCATCGGCTTTCTGCTGGCCGTTCGCTATATCTGGTGGCGGGGAACCGAGACGCTGGCGCCACCCGGCCTGACCTTGGACATGCTCGCAAGCTGGTCGCTGTTCGCGCTCGAGTTTCTTGCGCTGATGGGATCGGTCAGCGCCTTCGTGATCATGTCGCGCATCAAGATCCGCAGCGCCGAGGCGGACGCCCACGAGGGGTGGTGGGGTGAAACCGAACCACGGGTCGCCATCCTGATTGCCACGTACAATGAGGACCTGGAGGTTCTAGAACGCACCATCATCGGCGCCAAGTTCCTGCGCCATAGGAACAAGGAAGTCCTGGTTCTTGACGACAGCCGCCGGGACTGGCTTCGCGACTATTGCGCGCAACAGCAGGTCCGATACATGCGTCGTCCAGACAACAAAGGGTCCAAGGCAGGCAACATCAACCACGCGCTGCATCGTCTGGCCGAGGACCCAGTTCCACCAGATTTTGTGGCTGTTCTGGACGCTGACTTCGTTCCCCATCGCGGCTTTCTGGGGCGCAGTCTGGCGCTGTTTCATGATCCCGACGTGGCACTGGTCCAGACCCCCCAGCACTTTTTCAACGCCGACCCAATCCAGCACAATCTCGGGATCAGCCAGTCCTATCCCGACGAACAGCGGTTCTTCTTCGATCACATGCAGCCCTGTCGTGACGGGTGGGGGATCGCCATCTGCTGCGGGACGTCATCCATATGCCGCTGGTCCGCGCTTCGCGAGATCGGCGGCTTTCCGACGGAGAGCGTCACTGAAGATTTCATGCTGACACTGGCCTTGCAGGAACGCGGGCTCAAGACCGTCTATCTGTCCGAACCCCTGACCGAGGGGCTCGCCCCTGAAGGGCTCAAGGAATATGTGACGCAGCGCGCGCGCTGGTGCCTGGGGCTGATGCAGATTGCCCGCTCCAGCCTAGGCCCTCTGTCGGCCAGCAAATTGCGCCTGCGCGATCGCTGGAGCGTCATCGATTCGATCTTCTTCTGGATGACCAGCTTCCCGTTCCGCATCGCAGTGGTCGTCTATCCGTTGCTGTACTGGTTCTTCAACATCATCGTGGTGGACGCGTCCCTGCCCGACGTGATCACGTTCTTCGGGTGTTATTTCCTGTGGTCATTTTTGGTCCTTCGGACGCTGATGCCGGGAATGTTCGTACCGATCTTGCATGACGTCAGCCAGTTGATCGGCGCGATCGCGATCAGCCGCGCGGCATTCACCGGCATGTTCCGACCCAAGGGGCATCCGTTTTCAGTGACGGCCAAGGGGGGCGACCGCACCAAGGTCACTGTCCAGTGGGCCTTGATGCGACCGTTCCTGATCCTGCTGGTGCTGACCCTTCTTGGCCTGACCATCGGCATACTGTCTGACCGGTTCGCATTCAACGATGCAGGCGACGGCAAATGGGTCGTAATCTTCTGGACGATCTACAACGTGTTCGTCCTGACACTGACCGTTCTTGCCTGCATCGAGCTGCCGCGCCGGGAACGCCATATCGCCGACTTGCCGGATCGCGCCGTCTTCGTGGTTGAGGGTGATATCCGGCGTCAGTGGATCAGCGCGATGAACATGGATGAGGCCAGACTGCGCGGAAAAATCTATCCTGTAGGCACTGATGCGAAGCTTCGGATCGCCAAAATCGGCGACATTCCCGCCACTGTCATCGCCGAGACGGTGGACGGCAACCGCATCCGCCTTATGCCAACCCCGGACCAGCGCGAAGCCCTGATGCTGCGGTTCTACGCCGAGGGTGCGGCCCCAGGCACGGGGCGCGCTCAGTTGCTCGGGATCCTTTCGGGTATGGGTCGGCGACTGTCGTTCAGCTCTCGCCGCTGACCGGATCGCGCTGCAGGCGTGCCAGCGCGGTTGACAGCTGTGCCGCCTCAACCGTGATGCGGCTATTGGCGGGATAGTCCTGTGAGCCTTCAGAGATCTGCTCTGCCGATGCGGCCAGGCGCGCGATCGGCGCCAGCACGACACGCGCATAAATAAGTGTGATCAGCGTCACCAGCGCCAGGGCGAGAAGCGCCGCATAATGCGCACCGTTTCGGACAAGATCGACCCCGAAGCGGACCGTGCTGGCATCAAGACGACCGATCATCCGCCATCCGAAGCTAGGCAGGTCACCTGATGTGACCTGCGGTACCACGGTCGAGAAATAGTCGCGGCCGTCTGGCCATGTCTCACGCCCCTCGGCGCCGATCCCCGCCTGAGCCGAGCGTAGGATCTGCAAGTCGGCCTCCGTCGGTGCCTGGTCGGAGGACGACGCTGAGATCGCCCCGCTCGGGTTGATCAGGAACAGGTCGATCCCGAAGCGCTCTGCCGTGTCGGCAAGATAGTCTGCTAACCAATCAGCATTGATGTGCATCCCGATAACACCGGCTACGTCGCCGTTCTGATCCAGAACCGGACGTGCCAGGTCAATGAAGCGCAACGGCTGTTCTGCATCCCCACCCAGCAATTGCGCCAATAGAAGTGCATCGTGGACATCGCCCGCGAACCCGCCCGACAGACCGTTTCGGTACCACGGCCGTGCGCTGACATCTTGACCAACCAGCAGGTCGTCGGTCGCTGCGACTACTGTGCCGCCAAGATCGGCATATCCGACCCAAGAAATCCGCGTACCGTCGCCCCCTGCCCCGGCCAGGAGATAGGACAGCTCTTGCGGGCTAAGGGCTCCAGCCCGTTCGGTCAGAAAGACCAGATTGTGCCAATCGCGTTCCAATGTTCGTGCCAGCTCACCTGCAGCAGCTGTCGTACGGAACCGCGAGGCGAAGGCTAAGGTGCTGTCGGTGAACCGGTCCCCCCGCAGCAGGACGAAGCTGGCACAGACCACGGTCACCGCCATCAGGCAGGAAAGGCAGAACAGGATCACAGAACGGCGTAGTGTCAGGGTGGGCATTGCGGTCATTTCAGGCCTCAAAACGTATTTACGGCAATGCCTGCGAACAGCTCTTCTGAGCTTACCTTGTAGCCAAGGCGCAGTTTGAAATGGCTATCCGAGAGGTTCTTCTGCAGGGCAACGGTCGTTTCATGGTAGGAGTTGCTGCCACCCCGCGACAGTTCCACACTCACCCCTGGGGCTTGGAATGTCGCCTGTGTCAGCAGGAACCATGAATCGTTGACGGTGCTGAAGTCGGCCAAGACATAGGTCGCCCCAAACGAGGAGGGGCTATACCGTTCTATCGATGCCTTGGCCCCTCCAGCGATATCGGTGCCCTGCCCGTCTTCTCTCTCGAACCCTATGGTTGGCCCCGCCTTGATGGTCGCGATGTCTCCAAGTGGCCAAGCATGAGTCACGCTGATGGCGCCCGCGCGCCCACCTTCATATTTCACCGCGTTGAAGCCATAACTGATAGCTCCTGTGCTGGAAGCAGCGACAAGCCCTTGGGTTTGACCCCCGAGATCAGCCTGCAGGAAGTACCCGTCGGCGGCCGCCTGCTGCGATAGACAGACGCACAAAGCGATCCCTGCTACGACCTTGAGTTTCAAACAGTCGACCATAACGACTTCCCCAGCACGAATGTTGCTATACAACTAGAACATGTATCGAAGTGCTGTAATAGCCTCAGAATAGTTTCGTTGGTGTTGACTGCAGCTATGAGACTGGCCGGTTTAGGGAAGCATTGAAGGGCAAGGGGATACGTCCCCTGCATCCCGGGCCAGAAGTCGCGCGGCACGGTCCTCTGCTATGACAAGCGCAAATTCAGGCGGCGCAATCGCATCAAGATCCTGTTCGGTCGCCTGCAGGACCGGCGCCGCACTGTTACCCGCTACGACAGGTGTGCAAAGACCTTCCTCTCAGCCGTCGCGCTAGCTGCCTCCCTTATGTTCTGACTTTGCCGATCGATGAGGCTGGAGCCTATCCAGCCAGTCGCGGTTCAAGCAACCCTACTGCTCTTTCCGCTCTCGACCCCCTGCCCGGCGCACGACATCATCCAAGCCCGACATCGCGGCATCGAGATCCGCCATGATCCGGTCCAGTTGGCCCTCGTCTCGTCCTTCCTTAATTCGTTCCAACGCACCGATCTGCTTCATGCGTTCGCTCGACCTCTCGCTGCCGGCAAGCGCACCGCGACGAGCGGCCCCTGCCCCTCCCGCATGTCCCATCCGCGCGGCCAGGGACGGCAGCGCCCAGAACCGGGAGGTGCTGCGGGCGGTGAGGTTGCTGAGGCAGCCGGCATCGACGAGCTCGCCGATCAGCGACAGGGCCGTCCGGCGCGTCACACCCAGATGATCCATGACCATCGCCGAGCTGACGACCGGCTGCGTCTTCAGATAGGTGATCAGGTCGCCAAGGCGCGACCGCCCATGTGCAGACGACGTCATGGCCGAGAGACGCGCCAGCTCGTGGCGCAGGGTCCCCAGATGACCGAGATCATGAGAGAGGCTCCGCGTGGTTGCCTCCAGAAACGTGGCCAACCCGGTCACCGGCGACCAGACCCGAAAGCCGGTGCGGGTCAGCGACACGGAGGGCGGCACGATCCACCCGGCCGCCGCCGGCATCAGCAGGCCCCCTG
>NZ_VDDD01000057.1 GCF_006151785.1 Paracoccus marcusii | reverse complement strand
CGGCGGCGCGGCTGTGCACGGCCTCGGCGCGCGGCGACAGGCGCTTTGCGGTCAGCGGCCCGCTGCCGTGACGGATCACCGCGGCAGGCGTCTCAACCGTCGGGGGCGCGACGGTGTCGGTGGCGGGCTGGACCGCGACCGCCGCCGGGACCACGACCACATGCGGGATGATGCGCGAGATGACTGGCACCGCCGCGACGACGGGCTGTTCGATCTCGATCTGCGGGGCGGTCACGCGCGCCTGGCTGAGGACCGGCTCGCTGAAGGGCCGTCGGTTGTACTGTTCCTGCACCAGCCGCGAGGGGCCGAAATCGGGATTGCCCTGGAACCGGTCGTCGCCCGGCCGCGCCTGAAATCCGGATGGGCGAAAGCCCTGGGCGCGGGCGAAATCCTCGGCCTCGTGCAGGGTGCGGCGGGCGACGGCGGCCACGCGCAACGTCTCGATGTCGCCGTTCGTGGCGGGACACCAGTCGAAGGCCAGATCCTCGGCGCGATAGGGGGTCGACGCTTCTAGCGCGCGCGCAATGGTTGCAGCGGTGTCCGAGCCGAAGGGGACCGTCAGCACTGTGTACAGGATCTGATCGTCGGGGATAACCAGGACCGTGTCCAGTTCCCCGGCCTGGCCGCCCGCCTGCTCGCGCAACCCGTTCAGCACGGCGGCCATGTCGCCGCCGGCGAAGCGGGCATGGCCCAGGGGCCGCCAATCCGGGCCGTTGCGGCATTCCAGCCGGACCGCCTCCTGGGTAAAGCTCATGGCGAATTCGGGTGGCGCGGCGTGCTGGTTCATGGCTGTCTTCACTGCTCGGGGTGCGTCGCGTGGTCGTGCCCGCGACGTCATTGTTCACCAATCACCACTACCGCAAATTGTGGAACGTTGAAAGAAGAACTGCCATATCTGTGATCGGTTTTGCGCGTGAAAGGGCTAGGAAGCGGGCATCGGGCAGGGCATCAACGCCTGAGCGAACACGCGATCAGAAAGGATCCCCTGATGCGACCGATCTTCCGTGCCCCCCCTGCAAGACGGCTGGCCCTGTCCGTGGCCATGACCGCCCTGATGGCCGCCCCCGCCCTTGCCGCGCCCATGGCCTGCGGTCCGGCCGGTCCGTCGCGCCTGACCGTCACCGGCGAGGGGCAGTCCCGCATCGCCCCCGACATGGCGACCGTCCAGCTGGGCGTGACCACGCAGGCCGACAGCGCCGCCGCCGCGATGGAGCAGAACAACACCCAGCAGAGCGCCGTGATCGAGGCGCTGACCGGTGCCGGGATCGACGAGGCGCAGATCCAGACCTCGGGGCTGAACCTGAACCCGCTGATGCAGTATGGCGAAAACCAGGCCCCGACCGTCACCGGCTATCAGGCGACGAACACCGTTGCGGTGCGCGTGTCCGACCTGGCCCGTCTGGGCGAGGTTCTGGACGCCATCGTCACCGCAGGTGCCAATGAGATCAACGGCATCACCTTCAGCCGCGAGGATGGCGCCGAGGCGCAGGATCAGGCCCGCCGCGATGCCGTGACCGACGCACGCCGCAAGGCCGAGCTGCTGGCAGAGGCGGCGGGCGTCGACCTGGGCCCGGTGCTGACGTTGCGCGACATTCAGACCGGTACGGGCGGCCCGCGCCCGATGATGCGCATGGAGGCCGCGATGGCCGATGCCGTGCCCGTCCAGGCCGGAGAGGTCGAGATGGCCGCCCAGGTCGAGATCGAATACGCGCTGGCCGGAGAGGGTGCCTGTGCGCCGATGCCGCCGCACGGTATGGGCATGCATCACGGCGACCGCGGTCATGGCGGCCCCGAGCATGGTGGGCCTGAGCATGGTGGCCCCAAACATGGCGGCCCCGCCGGTGGTCCGGCGGGCGGGCCTGACGGCAGCCCCGTGCATCCGCCGATGCCCGGCGACGGCGCACCCGCGCCGGACGAACCGATCGTGCCCGGCATCGTCGAGCCGCTGCCCGAGACCCCGGCGAACTGACCGGACGACAATGCAGGGACGGGCCGGGGGTCGCCCCCCGGCCCGTTTCGTCAGGCGATGGCCTTGGTCAGGGCCTGATCCAGGTCGGCGATCAGATCGTCCGCATCCTCGATGCCCACCGACAGGCGGACGACCTCGGGGGCGGCACCGGCGGCGCGCTGCTGATCCTCGGTCAGTTGGCGGTGGGTGGTGGAGGCCGAATGGATCACCAGTGACCGCGCATCGCCCAGGTTCGCCACATGGCTGAACAGCGACAGCGCATCGACCAGCTTGACCGCCGCCGCATAGCCGCCCCTGATCGCGAAGGTGAACAGCGCCCCGGCGCCCTTGGGATACAGCCGGCGCGCCGTCGCGTTCCACGGAGAGCTGTCCAGGCCGGCATAGGTCACCCGCTCCACCCGGTCGTCGGCCTCCAGCCAGGCGGCGACCGTCTGCGCATTGGCGACATGGCGTTCCATCCGCAGGCCAAGCGTCTCGATCCCCATCAGCGTGTAATGCGCGCCCTGCGGGTTCATGGTCATGCCCAGATCGCGCAGCCCGATGGCGATGCCGTGAAAGGTGAAGGCCATGTTGCCGAAGGTCTCGTGGAATTTTAGCCCGTGATAGGCGGGTTCCGGGGCAGACAGGCTGGGGAACTTGTCGCTGGCGGACCAGTCGAAGGTTCCGCTGTCCACGACCACGCCGCCTGTGACCGTGCCGTTGCCGGTCATGTATTTCGTCAGGCTGTGCACGACCAGCGTCGCGCCCATCTCGATCGGGCGGCACAGATAGGGGGTGGCCAGCGTGTTGTCGACGATCAGCGGGATCCCCGCCGCATCCGCGATGGCCGCGACCGCCGGAATGTCGGTGACCGACCCGCCGGGATTGCTGATCGATTCGCAGAAGACCGCGCGCGTGTCGTCGTCGATCGCCGCGCGCAGCGCCTCGGGGTCGTCGAAATCGACGAACTTGGCCGACCATCCGAACCGCCGGATCGTGTGGCTGAACTGGGTCACGGTGCCGCCATAGAGCCGGGTCGAGGCCACGATGTTGCGCCCCGGCGCCATCAGCGGAAACAGCGCCATGATCTGCGCCGCATGGCCCGACGAACAGCAGACCGCGCCCGCACCCCCCTCCAACGCCGCGACGCGCGCTTGCAGGGCCGCGACGGTCGGGTTGGTCAGGCGCGAATAGATGTATCCGACCTCCTGCAGGTTGAACAGGCGCGCGGCGTGGTCGGCGTCGCGGAAGGCATAGGCCGTCGTCTGATAGATCGGCACCTGCCGCGCCCCGGTCGCCGGGTCGGCGGCCGCCCCCGCATGGATCGCCCGCGTGTCGAAACCCTGTTGATCGCTCATGGTGTCCTCCCTCCGATGTGGCGCAAGCCTAGTCGCCGGGCCGGGCGGGCGGCAATCGGGAAAAGGCTTCTCCGGCGGGGGGCCGGGGCAGGGGAAATCCTCTTCTCAGCGGCCTTGGCGGCGCGCCATGAAGGCCAGCTTCTCGAACAGGGCCACGTCCTGTTCGTTCTTCAGCAGCGCGCCGTGCAGCTTGGGCAGCATCGTCGCAGGATCGCGGGCCAGATCCTCGGGAGACAGGTCCTCGGCCAGGATCAGCTTCAGCCAGTCCAGGAATTCGCTCGTCGAGGGCTTCTTTTTCAGCCCCGGCACGTCGCGCAACTCCATGAATTGGGACAGCGCGCTGTCCAGCAGGCGGGGTTTCAGCCCCGGGTGATGCACCTCGACGATGGCGCGCAGGGTCGCGGCATCGGGAAACCGGATATAATGGAAAAAGCACCGCCGCAGGAACGCGTCCGGCAGCTCCTTTTCGTTGTTCGAGGTGATGATGACCACGGGCCGGTGCGCGGCGCGCACCGTCTCTCCGGTTTCGTAGACGTGGAACTCCATCCGGTCCAGTTCCTGCAGCAGGTCGTTCGGAAACTCGATATCGGCCTTGTCGACCTCGTCGATCAGCAGCACGACCCGCGCGGGGGCGGCAAAGGCCTGCCACAGCTTGCCCCGCCGGATATAGTTCGACACGTCGTTCACCCGCGCGTCGCCCAGCTGGCTGTCGCGCAGCCGACTGACCGCATCGTATTCGTACAGCCCCTGCTGCGCCTTGGTCGTGGACTTCACGTGCCATTCGATGATGGGCATGCCCAAGCTGGCGGCAACCTGCCGGGCCAGCTCCGTCTTTCCGGTTCCGGGCTCTCCCTTGACCAGCAACGGGCGTTCCAGCGTGACGGCGGCGTTCACCGCCAGGGCCAGGTCGGGCGGGGCCACATAGCGGTCGGTTCCCGTGAACTGCATGAAAACTCTCCTTTAGCGCAAGGTGCTTGGCCGCAACTGCCCGCAAAGTTGCGGCGAATTGCACGCCGCGCATCATTAGCGCCCTGAACCCTAGTGACAAGCAGCACGTCATACTTTAAGGGACCGCGCAAGGTGCCGGTAATTTTGCTCCGCCCGGCGCCGCCGGAGGACGTAATGAAAGCCCAGACCTTCCTTCCCCAGGATTATCGTCCCGCCGAGGACGAACCCTTCATGAACGAGCGTCAGCTCGAATATTTCCGGCGGAAGCTCGAGGCCTGGAAGCAGGAACTGCTCAGCCAGTCGGCCGAGACCCTGGAAGGACTGCAGGACAGCGCCCGCAGCGTTCCCGATCTGGCCGACCGCGCCAGCGAGGAGACCGATCGCGCGCTGGAACTGCGTACCCGCGACCGTCAGCGCAAGCTGGTCAGCAAGATCGACGCCGCGCTGCGCCGCATCGAGACCGGCGATTTCGGCTATTGCGAGATGACCGGCGAGCCGATCAGCCTGCGTCGTCTGGATGCCCGTCCCATCGCCACCATGACGCTGGAAGCGCAGGAGCGTCACGAGCGCAAGGAACGCGTTCACCGCGACGACTGATCCATCCGTCAGCGCCGCGCCAGGCCCCGCCCGGTGCGGGGCCTTGTCATATCCAGAGGTCCGATCCATGTCCGCGCTTGAGAACCGCCCCGTGACCGTCATCGGCGCCGGAATCGGCGGCCTGACGGCGGCCCTGGCCCTGGCGCGACGCGGGGCGCAGGTCACGGTCGTGGAACGCGCGCCCGAACTGGGCGAGGTCGGTGCGGGGATCCAGATCTCGGCCAATGCGGTGCGGGTGCTGGATGCGCTTGGCTTGGGAACCGCGCTGGATGGCGCCGCGCTGCGCACGGATGCGGTACAACTGAACGACGAACGCGGGCGGCGCGTGCTGCGCATGGACCTTCGGGCGCACCGCCCGGAGGCGCGCTTTCTGCTGATCCACCGCGCCCGGCTGATCGGTTTGCTGGCCGATGCGGCACGGCAGGCGGGCGTGACGATCCAGCTTGGCGTGACGGCGGCTGATGCCGATGGGCTGACCATCGCCGCCGACGGGCTGCGCAGCACGCATCGGGCAGCACTGAACGGCCAGCAGGTGCCATTCTTCACCGGCCAGACCGCATGGCGTGCCCTGATCCCCGATTCCGGAGGCGCGCCCGTCGCGCAGGTCTTCATGGCCGCGCGCAGGCATCTGGTCAGCTATCCGCTGCCCGGCGGCCTGCGCAACATCGTGGCCGTCGAGGAACGCCCGGACTGGCAGGATGAGGGCTGGTCCCATCCCGGCGACCCCGACCGCCTGCGCGCGGCCTTTGCGGGCATGGGCGGGCCGGTGCCGGGCTGGCTGGCCCAGGTGGACCATACGCATCTGTGGGGTCTCTTCCGCCATCCGGTCGCGGCGCGCTGGCACGACGACCGGCTTGCCCTGCTGGGCGATGCGGCCCACCCGACGCTGCCCTTTCTGGCCCAGGGCGCGGGCATGGCCATCGAGGACGCCTGGACGCTTGCCGCCTGCCTGGACGCGATCCCGGATCAGCCGCAGGCCCTGGCCCGCTATCAGGCGCTGCGCCAGCCGCGCGTGACCCGCATCGTCGATGCGGCGAACGCCAATGCCCGCAACTATCATTTCGGGGGTGTCATGCGGATCGGCGCGCATTCGGTGCTGCGCGTGGCGGACCGTCTGGCGCCGTCGCTGATGCCCGGCCGTTTCGACTGGCTCTATGACTTCGATCCCGTGGGACAGATACCCTGACCCGCCATCGGCACCCCTCCGCGACGGGGTCCGGGGGGCGCATAGCCCCCCGGCCGCCGCGGGACGCAAATCAGGCTGCGCGTTCGACCGCCGCGACGATGCCGTCGACGACCTCGCGCAGGACGGCCTCGTCCTCGGCCTCGGCCATCACCCGGATCAGCGGCTCGGTCCCCGATTTCCGGATCAGCACACGGCCAGACCCGGCCAGACGCGCCTCGGCATCCGCGATCATGCGCTTGACCGGCTCGGCCGCCAGCGGATCGGCACCCGCGGCATAGCGGACGTTCTTCAGCATCTGCGGCACGGGTTCGAACTGCGCGACCAGTTCGCTTGCCGCCCGACCCGTCTCGGCCATCGCGCCCAGCACCTGCATCGCGGCCACCAGCCCGTCGCCAGTGGTGGCATAGTCGGTCATCACGATATGACCAGACTGTTCGCCGCCCAGGTTAAAGCCGCCCTCGCGCATGCGCTCGACCACATAGCGGTCACCGACCTGCGTCCGCTCCAGCCGCAGGCCGCGTGCGGTCAGGTAATGCTCCAGCCCCAGGTTTGACATGACCGTGGCGACCAGCGCGCCGCCTGCAAGCCGGCCCTGTTCGGCCCACCGCCCGGCCAACAGCGCCATGATCTGGTCACCATCCGCCACGCGGCCCGTCTGGTCCACGATCACCACCCGGTCGGCATCGCCGTCCAGGCTGATTCCCAGATGCGCGCCATGGGCACGGACCGCATCGGCGCAGGCCTGGGGATGCGTGCTTCCGACGCCGTCGTTGATGTTGAATCCGTCCGGCTCGACGCCCAGGGGGATCACATCCGCGCCCAGCTCCCACAGGACGTCGGGCGCGGCGCGATAGGCGGCGCCGTTCGCGCAGTCCAAGACCACCTTCAGCCCGTCCAGCCGCAGCTTGGCCGGGAAGGTCGTCTTGGCATATTCCATGTAGCGACCCCGACCGTCGTCGATCCGCTTGGCCCGGCCGATGCTGGCCGGGGCGACCGGTTCCATCGCGCCCGCGACCAGCGCCTCGATCTCGGCCTCGGCCTCGTCGGACAGCTTGAAGCCGTCGGGACCGAAGAACTTGATGCCGTTGTCCTCGGCCGGGTTGTGGCTGGCCGAGATCATGATCCCCAGATCGGCCCGCATCGACCGCGTCAGGAACCCGACGGCCGGCGTCGGCACCGGGCCCAGCAGCAACACGTTCATGCCCGTGCTGGTCAACCCCGCCGTCAGCGCGTTTTCCAACATGTAGCCCGACAGGCGAGTGTCCTTGCCGATCACCACGCGGTGCCGGTTGCGCCCGTCGCGGCGAAAGTAACGGCCGGCGGCGGCGCCAAGGCGCAGCGCCATCTCGGCGGTCATCGGATAGGTGTTGGCGCGCCCGCGGACCCCGTCGGTGCCGAAAAGCTTCCTGCTCATGTCCCTGCCTTCCCGTTCTTGTTGAGGGCCGCGATCAGGCGCAGCCCCTGTGCGTGTTCCGCGACATCGTGGACGCGGTGGATCTGGACCCCCTGGGCCACGGCCGCGACCGTCAGGGCCAGCGTGCCGGGCATGCGCTCTGCCGCCAGGTCGGCCCCGCCGATCCGGCCGATGAAACGCTTGCGCGACACGCCCAGCAGGATCGGGCAGCCCAGCCCATGATACAGCGAAATCCGCCGCAGGATCGCCAGATTATGCGCCTCCGTCTTGCCGAAGCCGATGCCCGGATCGATCACGATGCGATCAGCGGGAATGCCCGCCCGGACCGCCCGGTCGATGCGTGCGGCCAAGGCATCATAGACGTCCAGCAGCACGTCGTCGTAACGCGGGTCGTCCTGCATCGTGGCGGGCAGCCCCTGCGCATGCATCAGGCAGACAGGTACCCCGGCACCGGCCACCATGGGCGCCAGTCCCGCGTCAAAATCAAAGCCCGACACGTCGTTGACCATACCCGCCCCGGCGGCAAGCGCCGCCTGCGCGACCGCGGCCTTGCGCGTATCGACCGATATCGGCAACAGGCCGCGGGCGGCGCCGATTGCGGGCAGGATGCGGGCGATCTCGTCCGGGACGGCGATCTCCTCGGCTCCGGGACGTGTCGATTCGCCGCCGATGTCCAAAAGGTCCGCCCCATCCGCCGCCAGGGTCCGCGCCTGCGATGCAGGATCGTACCGGCCGCCGTCCGAGAAGCTGTCGGGGGTCGCATTGACGATGCCCATCAATCGCGGTCGGTCCAGCGTCAGGCCCAGGACGGACGGCCGCGGGGCCGTCAGGGCCACCATCACGCGATCTGGTGCGCTGTCGACGATGCGCGGGGCCGCGCCGCGTTGCAGGCATTCCAGATGCGTGAACCTGGTCCACCCCCCGGCGAGGGGCCAGCGGCCGCTCTGATCCTGCGGTATCGGGCGATAGTAGAGGCCGTCCTGCATCATCGGATGTCAGGCGGTGCGCAGATGCGCGACGTTGACCGCCAACCCGTCCGGCACGACCGGCAGCGGCCTGTCGGCAGGGCCGGCGAAATCGATGTGATGGGCCCCAAGACGCCCCGCCAGCCACAGCGCGAGGCTGTCGGGACCGTCGCCTGCATCCGGGGCATCGGCGGCAAGACGCGTGGGCGCCCAGATCACCGGCTGGCGCAGCTGGATCGCGGCGTCCAGTTCGGTGCGGGTCTCGGCCACCTCGATGCCCAGGTCGCCGCCAAGCCGCCATGCGGCCTGATCCAGCGACAACAGCGCCAGGCGGCGGGCATGCGGCCCGTCATCGGTCATGGGCAGGGCGCCCGGAACGATCACGACCGCCCCCGTGGCCAGCGGTGCGCCGGGGGCGTGCACCAGGATCGCCACCTGTGCGGCCACGCCCGTGGCGGGCACGCGGCCCCGATGGCGGATGATCGACACGCCAAGGGCGCCCGGACCGCGGTCCAGCTTTTCGACGCTGACGGTGATGCGGGCGGCGCGGGGATGGGCCAGCACCTCGGCGGCGATGCGTTCGGCCAGCGTCTCGACCAGGTTGTAGCGCTGATCGGCCAGCGCTGTGTCCACCGCCTGCGTCAGTACGTCATAGGACAGCACGGCGTCGACATGATCGCCGCTGTCCGCGACGGTCTCTCGCAGATCCACGGTCAGGTTGAATCGCAGGCGCTGATCCAGGCCACGTTCCGATTGAAAGGCGCCGATCTCGGCCGAAAGGACGTAGTCGCGCAGAAAGATGCGGTCGGGATGTTCCATATCCGCCATTCACAGCAAATCCGCGGCGCGGGCAACCCCCGCCGCAGACCTCAGTTCGAGGCGACGCGCTGATTGGTACGATAGAAGATGTGGCGGCCGATCTGGACGGTGCGCTGGAAACGGCGTGACCAAGACGGGCTGACCGCCGGGGTGTGGAAATAGGTGGCGCCACCGGTCAGCTGGCGCGGTGCGCCGGCCAGCGCTTCGGCCGCGATGTCCTGGGCACGCAGATAGGCGGCCTTGTTGCGGATCGGCTTGGCGCCGCCGATGGTATAGCTGAACTGGCTGGGCTGGTTGATCACGCCGCAGACGGTGCGGGGAAAGGCGCCGCTGTCAACGCGGTTCAGGATGACCTCGGCCACGGCCATCTGACCCTGACGACCTTCGCCGCGGGCCTCGTGGTAGAGGGCCTCTGCCATGCAGTCCAGATCGGCGCGGGAAATCACCTTGCGCGTGTTGGCCAGATGCAGGGTTTCGACGGGCTCATCGGGAGTGATCTCGACCGTGACGGGCATCACGTCGGTATAAAGCAACGGCGTGGGCCGCGGAGCGTTCGCGGCGGCTTGCAAAGCGCCGAACATGCCGGTATCGGCGGAAAAAAGCGATCCGTTTCCCCCGGCAAGGGCAGTGGTCGTCAGAAGGGGCATGGCTGTTGCCGCACATAAAAGAGCGTGCGCCAGCCGTTTCGACAGCTTGGGCATGTACAGTCCTATACAAGGTCCCGTGTTGACGGGGCATTAATGCCCGGTCGACAGGGATGGTCTGTCACGCCGGGCGGGCTGACGATGTGATTAGGATTTTCGGCATCTGTTGTGCCATCCCACTTCGGCGTGAGGCCCGGAACCGGCCCGTTCGGGGCAGTTTTGGGCAGCAATCCGCCACGCCGTTGCGCGGAAACCGGCAACTTCCGGCACATGGGTGTAAGGGTCAGATGTTATGTCCAGCCAAATCAGCAACTTGCAGTTGCAGAATCACGACCGGGGCACAGGCGGGCGGTTTCTGATGGCCGATTGCGCCGCCGCAAGCCGCGCGACCGGCACGCGGAAGGGTGAACAGGACACGTAGTCCACGCCCGCCTGATGGCAGAACGCGATGGATTCGGGGTTGCCGCCATGCTCTCCGCAGACGCTCAGGGTGATGCCCGGAGCCTGCGCGCGGGCCCGCTGCACGCCGATCAGCAACAGCTCTCCGACCCCGTCCTGATCCAGGACATGGAAGGGATCCTCGGCATAGACCCCCTGGCCCACATAGGTCCCCATGAAGCGCCCGGCATCGTCGCGCGACAGGCCATAGGTCATCTGCGTCAGATCGTTCGTGCCGAAGGACAGGAAGGCGCTGTGGGCCGCGATGTCGCCGGCACGCAGGGCGGCACGCGGCGTTTCCACCATCACGCCAAGGCGATAGGTGAAATCGGTGCGCATCTCGTTCCTGACGGCGGCCGCGACGGCGTCGATGCGGGTCTTGACCAGCTCGACCTCGCGCATGGCGCTGACCAGCGGGATCATGATCTCGGGGACGACGGGGTCGCCCTTGCGGCTGGCTTGGACGGTCGCCTCGAAGATCGCGCGGGCCTGCATGTCATAGATTTCGGGAACGGTGATCCCAAGACGGACCCCCCGCATGCCCAGCATCGGGTTGAATTCGGTCAGGGCCTCCACGCGCCGGGTCACGTCCGACAGCGGCAGGTCCAGCGATTCGGCCAGTTCGCGCAGCCCCTCGCGGTCATGGGGCAGGAATTCGTGCAGTGGCGGGTCGAACAGCCGGATGGTGACGGGAAGGCCGGCCATGATCTCGAACAGGCTGGCGAAATCCTGGCGCTGCATGGGCAGGATGCGGTCCAGGGACAGGCGCCGGTCCTCGGGCGTGTCGGCAAAGATCATCTCGCGCATGGCGGGCAGGCGTTCGGCGTCGAAGAACATGTGCTCCGTGCGGCACAGGCCGATGCCCTGGGCCTGGAACCGCCGGGCGGCGCGGGCGTCCTCGGGGGTGTCGGCATTGGCGCGCACGCCCATGCCGCCCGCATCCGCGGCCCAGTCCATCAGCTGCGTGAACGCATCGTCCAGCGCGGGGGGCAGCAGGACGGCCGCGCCCGCCAGAACCTCGCCAGAGCTGCCGTCGATGGTGATCTCGTCGCCCTCGTGCAGGATGCGGGATCCGGCACGCACGGTGCGGGCGCGGGCGTCGATGGTCAGGCCGCTGGCGCCCACGATGCAGGGCAGGCCCAGGCCGCGGGCGATCACCGCCGCATGGCTGGTCGTGCCGCCCCGCTCGGTCAGCACCGCGACCGAGGCGTGCATGCCGCGGATGTCCTCGGGCACGGTTTCGCGCCGCACCAGGATGCAGGGTTCTCCCCGTGCATGGGCGGATTGCGCGCTGGCGGCGGAAAAGACGATGCGCCCGGTGGCGGCGCCGGGGCTGGCATCGATGCCGCGCGCGATCACGTCGCGGGGCGCGCGTGGGTCGACCTGATGGTGCAGCAGGTCGGCCAGGGCACGCGGCTCGACGCGCATCAGCGCCTCCTCGGGGGGGATGATACCGTCGCGCGCCAGGCTCACCGCGATGCGGACGCCGGCGCGGCTGCCACGGGCCACGCGGGTGGCGTCGATGACGCTGATCCGGCCCTCGGTCACGACGAACTCGATCTGCATCTCCTCGCGCAGGCGCTCGCGGGCGGCAATGCCGAAGCGGACCAGGTCGGCAAAGATCTCGGGCGCGGTGTCCTCCAGCGCGGGGCCGCGGTCGTCGCGGGTCAGGAACAGCGTCTCGGCGCCCGCCCCGACGGTCGCGCCATGGCGCTGGCCGCGAAAGCGTCCGGTGACGCGCGGGGTACCGGTGACGGGGTCGATGAACTGGATCGTGCCCGATCCGCAGATGCCCGGACCAAGCGCCAGCGCCATTTCCTGCACCACCAGACCCAAGGGCGCATCCGCGGGCGCACCCTTGGCCTGACGCAGCAGGCGGGCGGTCGGCCCGTCCCATGCACGCGCCATGCTGCGCAGCACCTCGGACAGCTGTTCGGTGGGGTCCTGGGGGAAGGGCTGGTCCATCTCGTCCTGGTAGTGCCGCAGGCTGGCCGCCAGGGCATCGGGGCCGTCCTGCGTGAACAGGTCAGGGTCCAGCCGCGCGATATGGATCGCATAGCTTTGGACGAAGGACAGATAGACCGCGTCCGCATTGTCGCGCCCGATCACCTCGGCCAGCCGCGCGTGCAGCGCATCGTTGATGCCGACGTTCAGGACGGTTCCGGGCCCGCCCCATTCCGGCATCGCGGCCGAGGGGCGCACGCTGACCAAGCCGCTGCCCGCAAAGATGTCCAACAGGGCGTCGGGCTGGATGCGCCGTCCCTGGGCGATCATGCGGACGGTGTCGGCAGGGATCGCAAAGCTGCGCGGGACGGGAAGCTGCATCCGGACCAGCCGCTGCAGGCATTTCGCACGCCACCCATGCAGCTCGCGGCTGATCGGGGCCGAGGGCGTGATCTGCAATGCGGTGGCGGGTGGGGGTGCGCTGGTCATGACCCCGGCATCCTAGGGGCGGCGACCGCAGTCCCGCAAGGCCATTATGCGGCAGTGCAGCAGAGGACCATGCGGCGCGTCCGCGCATGGCGCCGGATCGTCGATGAAAGAAGGGATATCCCCGCAGGGAGGGGGATCAGGGGACCGTGGCCCCCTGATCGGATCGCATGGGGATCAGCCCTCGGCGTCTTCCGCCGGGGCTTCCTCGGCCGGGGCGTCGGCAGCGGGTGCCTTCTCCGCGGGGGCGGCCGTGTCACCGTCCGCGATGGTCACGGTCATCATGTAGTCGGGCTCAGACACCGATCCATTGGTGGCGGCGTCGCCCTTCTTGATGGAGTCCAGCACGTCCCAGCCTTCGATCAGCTGACCCACGACGGTATATTCACCGTCCAGGAACGGCGCCGGGGCCAGGTCGATGAAGAACTGGCTGTTGGCACTGTTGGGGTCCATGGCACGGGCCATGCCAACCGTTCCGCGGTCGAAGGTCTGTTCGGTGAACTCGGCCTCCAGGTCTGGCAGGTCGGAACCGCCCATCCCGGCCATCGCCGTGTCGCCGTCCTGACGGCCGTTCTCGACGTCGCCGGTCTGCGCCATGAAGCCGTCGATGACGCGGTGGAACACCACGCCGTCATAGGCACCCGAATTCGTCAGCTCGACCAGGCGGGCGACGTGGTTGGGCGCCAGATCCTCGCGCAGGTCCAGCACGATCGTGCCCTTGGACGTGCCTTCGGCATCGGCAACCTCGATGACCATGTTCGGGCCGTCGGTATCCTCGACCTGCGGGTTGGTCCCCTGCGCGGTCGCGGCGGTGCCCAGCATCAGCAGGGCCGGAATCAGAGCGGCCTTACGCATCGGCGGCCACCTTGACGCTGATCATGCGGTCCGGGTTCACTGGCGGCTCGCCACGGGCGATCTTGTCGACATGCTCCATCCCCTCGATGACGCGGCCATAGACGGTGTACTGGCCGTTCAGGAAATGGTTGTCCTTGAAGTTGATGAAGAACTGGCTGTTCGCGCTGTTCGGGTTCTGCGACCGCGCGGCGCCGATGGTGCCACGGTCATGGGGCAGCTTGGAGAACTCGGCCGGCAGGTCCGGCTTGTCCGATCCGCCCGTGCCGGCGCGGCCGGGGTTGTAGTCCTTTTCCATGTTCGCATGGGCCACGTCGCCCGTCTGGGCCATGAAGCCCTCGATGACGCGGTGGAAGGCCACGTTGTCATAAGCGCCGGCGCGGGCCAGTTCCTTCATGCGCTCGGCATGCTTGGGGGCCACGTCGGACAGCAGCTCGATGACGACGGGGCCGTCCTTGAGCTGGATGACGATGGTGTTTTCAGGGTCCTTGATCTCGGCCATGAGGCCCTCCTTTGTCAGGTGCGACCCCTGATCTAGGGTCTGTCGCTGCCCTGCGCAACGCGCGAAACCGTTATGGGGTCCGACCGGCAGGGCGGCGCGCATCCACCGGGCGCGGTTGACGCCGCGCCTGCCATGCGGGACAAGTTCGCCAACTCTTGGACCCTGAAGGATGCGACATGGCAAAGTTCAACACCATCGACGACATGGATCTTGACGGAAAGGTCGTGCTGACCCGGGTCGACGTGAACGTCCCCGTCGAGGACGGCCAGGTCACCGACACCACCCGCATCGACAAGATCGTGCCAACGGTCAAGGACATCCAGGCCAAGGGCGGCATCCCCGTGCTGCTGGCGCATTTCGACCGCCCCAAGGGACAGCGCGTCGAGGGCATGAGCCTGCGCCAGATCGTTCCCGCGCTGGAGGCGGCGCTGGGCCAGCCGGTCGTCTTCGCCGACGACTGCATCGGCGGTCCCGCAAAGCGCGTCGTCGCGGCGCTGCAGCCGGGGCAGGTGGCCCTGATGGAGAACACCCGCTTTCACGCAGGCGAGGAACAGAACGACGGCACCTTCGCCGCATCGCTGGCGGCGCTGGGCGGTGCCTATGTGAACGATGCCTTCTCGGCGGCCCATCGCGCCCATGCCTCGACCGAGGGGCTGGCGCGGCTGATGTATGCAGGTGCGGGTCGCCTGATGGAGGCAGAGCTGAAGGCGCTGGACGCGGCGCTGGGCGATCCGCAACGGCCGGTGATGGCGGTCGTGGGTGGTGCCAAGGTCTCGACCAAGCTGGATCTGCTGACGAACCTGGTCGAGAAGGTCGACCATCTGGTGATCGGCGGGGGAATGGCCAACACCTTCCTGGTGGCCAAGGGCGTCGAGGTCGGCAAGTCGCTGGCCGAACGCGACATGGCCGATACCGCCCTTGCCATCCTGGAGAAGGCCGATGCCACCGGCTGCAAGATCCACCTGCCGGTGGACATCGTCGTGGCACGCGAGTTCAAGGCAGGCGCGGCATCCGAGACGCTGCCCGTCGATCAGTGCCCGGCCGATGCGATGATCCTGGATGCCGGTCCCGAGACGGTCGAGGCGTTGCGTCAGGCGATGACCGCCTGCAAGACGCTGATCTGGAACGGCCCGCTGGGGGCCTTCGAGATCGAGCCCTTCGACGCGGCTACCAACGCCGCCGCGCGCGCCGCGGCCGAACTGACCGCGCAGGGACAGCTTGTGTCGGTCGCGGGTGGGGGCGACACCGTCGCGGCGCTGAACAAGGCGGGTGCGGCGGAGGAGTTCACCTTCATCTCGACCGCGGGAGGCGCGTTCCTGGAATGGATGGAGGGCAAGACCCTGCCGGGCGTTGCAGCACTGGAAGCCGCCAAGCGCTGAGCGAACGGCGCGCCCTAGCCTCCGGTCTGAGCGGCCTTGGCGCCGTCCTCATAGGCCCAAAGCATCTTGAGCCACTGGGCATAGGCCATCGGCGGGGTGACGCGTTCCGCCGATTGCACCGTGGACGCGGGCAGCAGTTCGGTCTGGCTGGCACCCGCCGTGATGGGGCGCATCCAGACCGTCCGCTGGTCCGCGCCGATGCGGGTTTCCAGCGCGCTGGACCCGATGCCGAAGATCGGCAGCTGATAATGCGCCAGGGTCGTGGTCATGAACATGGCATCCTCCTGTCGGGGTCTGTCCCTGCCATGCAGGATGCGGACAATTCGTCAGAAAATCGATTCATCTGTGATTAAGCTTTTAGGGATCGCCCGCGCCGCGACGCAGCGGAAAACCGCATCTGGCTGAATTTGTTAGCGTAACCAGCATTGCTGCGGGTCCGGCGCATGCTATCCAGCAGCCGACAATGATAGGAGAGACCCATGCAGATGACCGATACGGTGCGCCGCATCCTGGCCAATTACGAGGGCGAGACGCCGGGCGTGAAGGCGCAGCTGGCCCGCATGATGATGACCGGAAAGCTGGCCGGCACCGGCAAGATGATCATCCTGCCCGTGGACCAGGGGTTCGAGCATGGTCCCGCACGGTCCTTTGCGCCGAACCCCGCCGGCTATGACCCGCATTACCATTATCAGCTGGCGATCGATGCCGGGCTGAACGCCTATGCCGCGCCGTTGGGCATGATCGAGGCGGGTGCGGACACCTTTGCAGGCCAGATCCCCACCATCCTGAAGGTGAACAGCGCCAACAGCCTGATGTCGGGCACGGCGGGCAAGAACCAGGCGATCACCGCATCGGTGGATGACGCGCTGCGGCTGGGCTGCGCTGCGATCGGCTTCACGATCTATCCGGGGTCGGACATGGCGCTGGACATGTTCGAGGAGATCGTCGAGATGCGCCGCGAGGCCGCGGCCAAGGGTGTCGCGACCGTGATCTGGTCCTATCCGCGTGGCGAGGCGATCACCAAGGACGGCGAGACCGCCATCGACGTGGCCGCCTATGCCGCCCAGATCGCGGCGCTGATCGGCGCGCATATCATCAAGATCAAGCTGTCGACCGACCACCTGATGCTGCCCGAGGCCAAGAAGGTCTACGAGGAGAAGGCGATCGACGTGTCCAGCCAGGCCAAGCGGGTCGAGCATTGCATGCAGGCCAGCTTTGGCGGACGCCGCATCGTGGTGTTCTCGGGCGGGGCGGCCAAGGGGACCGATGCGGTCTATGACGACGCGCGCGCGATCCGCGACGGCGGCGGCAACGGCTCGATCATCGGGCGCAACAGCTTTCAGCGGTCGCGCGAGGATGCGCTGGCGATGCTGGGCAAGCTGGTCGACATCTATCTGGGCAAGGACGCCTGACCAAACGGACGCGCCCCCGAAAACGGGGGCGCGACGCGATCAGCGCCTTGCGGCGCGGGACGGGGGCCGGTGGCCCCCTTTTTTCATACTTCCTCGATGCGCAGCTCGACCGGGTCGCTGACCAGGACTCCGGTGCGGGGCAGGGCCTCGATGGCGTAGTCGATGGCTTCGGGCGTGGTCTTGTGGGTCACGACCAGGACCGGGACGCTGGCCGGGCTGTGCTGGCCGTACTGGCGCATCCGGTCGATCGAGATGCCGGCATCGCCCAGGACCGTCGCGACCTTGGCCAAGGCACCGGGTTTGTCCTGCAGCTCCAGACGGATGTAATAGGCTGCGGGCACGGCCGTGCGGGCGGGCTGGGCCGCGGTCAACGATCCGGCAGGCTGTCCGAAGACCGGCATGCGGACGCCGCGCGCGATCTCGACGATGTCGGACATGACCGCGCTGGCGGTCGGGCCTTCGCCCGCGCCCGCGCCGCGCAGGACGATCTGGCCCACGCTGTCGCCCTCGATCACGACCATGTTGGTGCCGCCCACCAATTGCCCCAGCGGGCTGTCGGCGGGCACCAGGCAGGGCGACATCCGCTGTTCCAGCCCGCGGGCGGTCATCTGCGCGACGCCCAGCAGCTTGATGCGGTAGCCCATGTCGCGGGCGCGGTGGATGTCGTCGATGCTGACGCGTTCGATGCCTTCGATCTCGACCGCGTCGAAGTTGACCTGGGTGCCGAAGGCGATCGACGACAGGATCGCCAGCTTGTGGCCCGCATCGATGCCGCCCACGTCCAGCGTCGGGTCGGCCTCCAGATAGCCAAGCTGGCGGGCCTCTTCGAAGACGGCGTCATAGGGCAGGCCCGCGCTTTCCATCCGGGTCAGGATGTAGTTGCAGGTGCCGTTCATCACGCCCATCACGCGGGTGATGCGGTTGCCGGCCATGCTCTCGGTCATCGACTTGATCACCGGGATGCCGCCCGCGACGGCGGCCTCGAACCGGATCACGCGGCCCAGATCCTCGGCCAGCTTGGCCAGGTGCTGACCGTGCATGGCCAGCAGCGCCTTGTTGGCGGTCACGACATCCTTGCCGGACCGCAGTGCAGCCTCGATGCTGTCGCGCGCGACGCCCGCATCCCCGCCGACCAGTTCGATGAAAACATCGACGTCATCGGCGGTGGCGACCGCCATCGGGTCCGCCTCCCACCGATAGGACGACAGGTCCGCGTCGCGGTTCTTCATGCGGTCGCGTGCGCTGACGGCGGTGATCGCCACCGGGCGACCCGACCGCATCGCCAGCAGGTCGGCGTGTTTCTGAACGATCTTGACGACACCGATCCCGACGGTGCCAAGCCCGGCGATGCCGAGGCGGAGGGGGGACGACATGAGTGCCTCTCATCCTTGATTTTGCGGGTGTTAGCGCGCCGGGCCGCGTGTTGCAACGCGCGATGCGGTCGCGGCGCGGTCCTGTGGCATGCGTGCCGACGAACCGATCACGGGTCGGCGCCCGCCCATTCCCCATCGATCCCGGTCCGCCGCATCACCGACACGACCTGGCGCGCCGCCTGCAGGGTCAGGTCGCGGACCTGCAGGACGTCTTCCGCGCCCATGTCATGAGGATGGCGTTCCCCGCGGGTGTTGATGAAGGTCGGGTGCCACATGCCGGGCCGTGCCCCCGGCCGCCAGGACGCATGGCACAGCAGGTTGCGCATCCGCCGCAGGTCGGTCAGCGTCGGTGGCAGCGCGCCCAGCTCGACCCCCTCGCTGCGGCGGGCGGCGGCCAGAAAGCTGTCGATCAGCGTGCCCAGGGTGTCGTCGGCGATCTCCTCCATGCGGCGCAGCCAGGCCTCCAGGGCGTGGTCCTGCGCATCTTGGCCCAGACCCTTGCGGGTCAGTGAAAAGATCGCGCGCTTCAGCGCCTCCTCAAGAAAGCCGAAGGCCGCGACGGCATGGCCCAATGCCGCGGCCATCTTATCGGGCAGACGATCGGGCGCGCGGGGCAGGGGCATCATTCACGCCAAAGCTGCGCCACCCACGGGGTCGGCCGGACATAATGGCGCAGATGCTTCAGGAAGCCCTCGCGCCGCTGGCCGGTGAAGGCCGCGCGCAGGTGATCCAGCGGCGCGCGGGCCTCGTCGGCCTCGTCCCATCGGCCAAGGATCGCGTCGGGCGGGTTCAGGCTGCCGGGGAACATCACGATGCGCGTCCCGCGCGGGATCTTGGGATCGCGCAGATAGTTCAGGGGGAATATCGGCACGCAGTGAAAGCGGAAATGGGCCAGCCACCCGCGCGGCCAGAACTTGACCCCGCCCGGGGCATTGCGGGTGACAAAGCGCTGTTCGTACTTGTACTTGTCAGCGGCGGCCTGTGGGTCAGCGGCAAAGATCTTCTGCAGCGGCGCCAGATTGCCGACCCGCATCCGATAGACCGAGGTCTGGCCCATCTTCTCGAACGGCGTGTTGGGGTTCAGGCCAAGGATCGTGTCGTCCGGATCGCCATGTTCGAAGAACGCGTCAAGGCTGCCGGTGACGATCACGTCCAAGTCCAGGAACAGCACCACCCCCGTGACGTCGCCCAGATCCCCCCACAGCCGCGACTTGGGCCACTTGCCGCGGGTGTTGACCGGGGCCTGATAAGCGAAATCGGGCAGCGGGCGCACAGCGACATCTGGATGCAGGCCGGTCCCGTCATCGGTGAAACAGAACAGCCGGAAGGGCGGCGTGATGTTGCGGGCGATCATCGCATGCAGGCGGTTGACATATTCGGGACCGAACTTGGCACCCCACTTGATGCAGATGATCTGCTTGATCGATCCGTTGCGCCCGTCGTCCATGTCTCACCCATTCGCTTTGGGTGCAGGGTTTCACAGCCCGCACCGCGAGGCAAGCAGGCCTCACGGTTCCGCGCAGGCCACGGGGGGTGCGGGGGGCTGGCCCCCCGCCGTCGCGGGACGCAAATCTCAGGGTCGCGTCTCGCGGATCAGCCGCAGGATGTCCGCGGCTGCGGATGGGATGTTCGTGCCGGGGCCGAAGATCGCCTTGACCCCCGCACGGCGCAGGAAGTCGTAATCCTGCTGCGGGATCACGCCGCCGCAGATGACCAGGATATCGCCGGCGCCCGCATGCTGCAGGGCCTGGATCAGCTTGGGTGCCAGCGTCTTGTGGCCGGCGGCCTGGCTGCTGATTCCGATCACGTGGACGTCGTTGTCGATGGCGTCCTGCGCGGCCTCTTCGGGCGTCTGGAACAGCGGTCCCACGTCCACGTCGAACCCGATATCGGCAAAGGCGGTGGCGATCACCTTGGCACCGCGGTCATGACCGTCCTGGCCCATCTTGACGACCAGCATGCGCGGGCGTCGGCCTTCCTCCACGGCGAATGTCTCGACGTCGCGCTGGATCTGGGCAAAGCCCTCGTCCCCCTCATAGGCCGCGCCATAGACGCCGGCCAAGGTGCGCACCTCGGCGCGGTGGCGTCCGAATTCGTCTTCCATGGCCATGCTGATCTCTCCGACGGTGGCGCGGGCACGGGCGGCCTCGACGGCGGCCTCCAGCAGGTTGCCGCCCTCCCGGGCGCGGCGGGTCAGGTCGGCCAGCGTCCCGGTGACGCGGCCCTCGTCCCGCGTGGCGCGGATGCGGGTCAGGCGGGCGATCTGGCTGTCCCGGACGGCGACGTTGTCGATGTCCAGGATGTCGATCGGATCCTCGGCCTCCTTGCGGTACTTGTTGACGCCGACGATCACGTCCTCGCCCCTGTCGATCAGGGCCTGACGCCGGGCCGCCGTCTCCTCGATGCGCAGCTTGGGCATGCCGCTGGCCACGGCCTTGGTCATGCCGCCCATCTCCTCGACCTCCTCGATCAGGGCCCAGGCCTTTTCCGCCAGTTCCGCCGTCAGGCTCTCGATGTAATAGGACCCTGCCAGCGGATCGACGACATGGGTGATGCCCGTCTCCTCCTGCAGGATCAGCTGGGTGTTCCGCGCGATGCGGGCACTGAAATCCGTAGGCAGGGCGATCGCCTCGTCCAGCGCGTTCGTGTGCAGCGATTGCGTGCCGCCAAGCGCCGCCGACATCGCCTCATAGGCGGTGCGGATGACGTTGTTGTAAGGGTCCTGCTCCTGCAGGGACACGCCGGACGTCTGGCAATGCGTGCGCAGCATCAGGCTGCCCTGTTTCTTGGGCTCAAATTCCGACATGATCCGGTGCCACAGCAGACGCGCGGCGCGCAGCTTGGCGATCTCCATGAAGAAGTTCATGCCGATGGCAAAGAAGAACGATAGCCGCCCCGCAAAGGCATCGACATCCATGCCCGCCGCGATGGCCGCGCGCACATATTCGCGTCCGTCGGCCAGGGTATAGGCCAGCTCCTGGACCAGGTTCGCCCCGGCCTCCTGCATGTGATAGCCCGAGATCGAGATCGAGTTGAACTTGGGCATCTCGGCCGAGGTGTACTCGATGATGTCCGCGATGATCCGCATGCTGGGTTCGGGCGGATAGATATAGGTGTTGCGGACCATGAACTCCTTGAGGATGTCGTTCTGGATGGTCCCGGACAGCACGGCGCGTGAATGGCCCTGCTCCTCTCCGGTGACGATGAAGTTCGCCAGGATCGGGATTACCGCGCCGTTCATGGTCATCGACACCGAAACGCGGTCCAACGGGATGCCGTCGAACAGGATCTTCATGTCCTCGACCGAATCGATGGCGACGCCGGCCTTGCCCACATCGCCCTCGACCCGCGGATGGTCGCTGTCATAGCCCCTGTGGGTGGCCAGATCGAAGGCCACCGACACTCCCTGCTGCCCCGCGGCGAGCGCGCGGCGATAGAAGGCGTTCGATTCCTCGGCCGTGGAAAATCCAGCATATTGCCGGATGGTCCAGGGGCGGCCTGCATACATCGTGGCGCGCGGGCCGCGGGTGAACGGCGCGATGCCGGGCAGGCCGTCCAGGTGGTCCATCCCCTCCAGGTCGTCGCGGGTATAGACCGGCTTGACGGCGATCCCCTCCAGCGTGTCCCAGGTCAGGCTGTCGGGGTCGCGCCCCTTCAGTTCGCCCTGTGCCAGCTTGCGCCAGTCCTCCAGCGTGGGTTTTGTCATGATCCATCCTTTCCTGCCGACGGTCCTGCCCTATATTCAAGACATGACGAGGTGCCGATGAAGTTGAAATTTATGATATTCGTGATGGCGCTCGCGGCGATGGGCCCCGCGCGCGACGCGCCCCCGC
>NZ_VDDD01000056.1 GCF_006151785.1 Paracoccus marcusii | reverse complement strand
CGCCTCGGCCGGCTGGCCCGCGGGGGCCGTGGCCTGGGCCGAGGGGCGCGCCGCGGCGCTGCCCACGTCAAAGCGCAGACGCTCGACCGGGGCGCCATGTCGGGTCAGCACCGCCATGATGTCCTTGGCAAAGTGACGCCCGACCCAGTCAGAGATGAAGCGCGTCGGGCTAACGAATCGCGCGGCCCCGTCGTCGATCGCCATCAGGCGCAGCGGCTTGATCCAGTGGTTGTAGTTGTTCGGCCCCACGCTCTGTTCCAGCTCGGCGCATGCCTGACCCCAGATCTTGTCCATCATCGTCCCGTTTCCCGTCTGTCCCCAATCCCCGCCGGTTGATCCGACGGGACAGAATTCACGTCATCCGGGTGGCACGCAAAAACGCTGCCCCCGCGACCGCGAACGCGGTCGATCAAGGGGCATCAGCCCGTTTTCGGTCCTGGACACAGGTCCCCGGACACCCGGTGGCAGCCGGATGTCGTGAACCCGAAGGCGGAAGAGGTGTTCTTCGCGGCCCGGCCGTCGTCCCGGACGGATCCGAAGATCTGTCCACAGGGCCCGGCCCGTCCCCAAGCGACGTGAATCGCAAGGAGGAAACTAGCCCCAGCTTGTGGATAGCTGCAACCGAACTCTGCGCTTGACAGCAACTTGGTCCAAGCGAATCTGCGATGCCTTTGACTCGATTAACAATTTTCTGAATTACTTGAATTCGTTCGATTTTTCAAAATGTCGCAGGTGCAGAAACGCAAATCGGGCGCAGGGCTTTCGCCTGCACCCGATGCTGTATTCCGGTGCCCCGAAGGGCGTGGAACGCGTATCTCAGGGCCCCGTGGAGCCTGTGGATCAGTTGGCCGACAGCGCCTTCACGCGGGCCGCCAGGCGCGAGATCTTGCGCGACGCGGTGTTCTTGTGCACGACGCCCTTGGTCACGCCGCGCATCAGTTCGGGCTGCGCGGTCTTCAGCGCCAGCGCGGCCGCATCGGCATTGCCCGAGGCGATGGCCTCTTCGACCTTGCGGATATAGGTGCGGATGCGCGAACGGCGGGCCTTGTTGACGTCGGTGCGACGTTCGATCTGGCGGGCGCGTTTCTTGGACTGGGGCGTGTTAGCCATGGGTGTCTTCCTATCGGGTCAGGTGCATGTCTCAATGTCGAACGTGCAAAAGCCCCATGGCGCCGTCCCTGATCCGGAACGGACATGATTCTTGCCAAAGCGGGCCCACACGCATGTAAGTCGGGGCGTATAGGCCAGCCCCGCCGAAAAGAAAACCCTTATCTGTCGCGAAACTGCGCCTCGCGCTTTTCCAGGAAGGCGGCCATGCCCTCCTTCTGGTCCTCGGTCGCGAACAGCGCATGGAAGGACCGGCGCTCGAACAGCAGACCCTCGCGCAGCGTCGTCTCATAAGCGCGGTTCACGGCCTCCTTGACGGTCTTGGTGGCGATCTGGGACTTTTCGGCAATCTTGCGCGCGGCGGCCATCGCGTCGGGAATCAGCTTGGGGGTGGGCACGACGCGGCTGACCAGACCGGACCGCTCGGCCTCTGCGGCGTCCATGAAGCGGCCGGTCAGGTTCATGTCCATGGCCTTGGACTTGCCCACGAACCGCGTCAGGCGCTGCGTGCCGCCGATGCCCGCGACGACGCCCAGGTTGATCTCGGGCTGGCCGAACTTGGCGTTCTCGGCGCAGATGATGAAATCGCAGACCATCGCCAGTTCGCATCCACCGCCCAGGGCGTATCCGCTGACGGCGGCGATGATCGGCTTGCGGACCCGGGTGATCGCCTCGATCTGGGCGCCGAACAGGTCGGATTCGTAGACCTCGACGAAGGTCTTGGTCGACATCTCCTTGATGTCGGCACCGGCGGCAAAGGCCTTTTCGCTGCCGGTCAGGACGATGCAGCGAACCTTGTCGTTGCGGTCGGCATCCGACAGTGCGGCCGACAGCTCGTCCAGAAGCGTGGCGTTCAGCGCGTTCAGCGCCTCGGGGCGGTTCAGCCGGATCAGGGCGACCTCGTCCTCGATCTCCACGATGATGGTTTCATAAGCCATAGGCTTGGACCTCGTTGGCAGATTGCGTGGCCCCCGTCCTAGCAGAGGCCCGCGCAGTCGTCCAATCGTTCACCTCTGGCAGGCGGGACAGTAGAAGGACGACCGCCCCGATTGCACGATCCGCGCGATGGTGCCGCCGCATCCGTCCCGCAGGCAGGGCTGGCCCGCCCGGTCATAGACGCGGAAGCTGTGCTGGAAATAGCCCAGCTCTCCGCTGGCCTGCCGGTGATCGCGCAGGCTGGAACCGCCCGCGGCGATCGCGTCGGTCAGCACGTCGCGGACATGGCCCACCAGCGCCGCGATGCGTGCGGCCCCGATCCGTCCCGCCGCCCGGCGCGGATCAATGCCTGCGCGCCACAGCGATTCGCTGACATAGATGTTGCCCAGGCCCGCCACGATGCGCTGATCCAGCAGCGCCTGTTTCACCGGCACCCGCCGACCGGCAAAGGCCGCCTGCAGATAGGCGGGCGTGAAGACCGGGTCGAAGGGTTCCGGGCCCAGATGGTCCAGCAGGGGATGGGACGCGCCCTCGCGGATCAGGTCGACCATGCCGAACCGTCGGGCGTCGTTGAATGTGACGGTCGTTCCCGCATCCGTGGTCAGCACGACATGGTCGTGGCGCGCATGGATGCCCGGATCGCGGTGGAACCCCGCCAGGCCCGCACCTTCGACCAGCATGCGGCCGGACATGCCCAGGTGCCACAGGACCGTGCCGCGCCCTTCCAGGTCGGCCAGCAGGTATTTCGACCGCCGCCGCAGCGCGGTGACGGTGGCGCCCGTCAGCACCTGCATCAGGTCCACCGGCAGGGGCCAGCGCAGGTCGGGGCGGTTGATCTGGGCGCGGGCGATGCGCGCGCCTTCCAGATGGGGCAGCAGGCCGCGGCGGACGGTCTCGACTTCCGGCAGTTCTGGCAATCGGGTTCCTTTCGTCGCATTGTGTGCGCGGCACGCCGGACCTATCTGGCAATGGAACAGGCAAACGGCAAGCGCATGACGGACAGCAAGACGACCCATTTCGGCTTTCGGACCGTGGACGAGGATCAGAAGGCCGGCATGGTCCATCAGGTCTTCTCCTCGGTCGCATCGAAATACGACGTGATGAACGACCTGATGAGCGTCGGCATCCACCGCGTCTGGAAGACCGCGATGATGGACTGGCTGGCGCCGCGCGATGGACAGCACCTGCTGGACGTGGCGGGCGGCACGGGCGACGTGGCGTTCCGGTTCCTGGACCGGGCGCCGGGCGCGCGGGTCACCGTCTGCGACATGACCGAATCCATGCTGGTCGAGGGGGGCAAGCGTGCCGATGCCGTCGACAAGGCGGACCGGCTGGCCTGGGTCACGGGCGACGCGATGGCGCTGCCCTTTGCCGACAACAGCTTCGACCGCTACACGATCAGCTTCGGCATCCGCAACGTGACGCGCATTCCCGATGCATTGGCCGAGGCGTACCGCGTGCTGAAGCCCGGCGGCCGCCTGATGGTGCTGGAGTTCAGCCAGATCCCGGTGCCGGCGATGCAATGGGCCTATGACCGCTACAGCTTCAACGTGATCCCGGCGATGGGGCAGGCAGTGACGGGCGATCGCGACAGCTATCAATACCTGGTCGAATCGATCCGCAAGTTTCCCGACCAGGACAGCTTTGCCGCTCTGATCCGCGACGCGGGCTTTGACAGGGTGCAGTGGCGCAACCTGTCGATGGGCATCGCCGCCCTGCATTCCGGCTGGAAATTGTAGGCATATGCGCGGTCCCCACAACATCTTGCGTCTGATCAGGACAGGTGCGACCTTTGAACGGACCGGTGCGATGGCCGCCGTCCTGAACGCGGTCGATGCGCCGATCCGCCTGCGCCTGGCCGCGCGGGTCATGGGCTGGCCCTTCCGCTGGCTGGGCTACAAGGGCGATCCGACCTTGCCGCCGATCACCCGGGCGATCACCGCGCTGGGGCCGGCCTACATCAAGTTCGGGCAGATCCTGTCGACGCGCGCCGATGTCGTGGGCCCCGAAATGGCCGGGCAGCTGCGCATGCTGCAGGACCGCCTGCCGCCCTTTCCCACCGACCTGGCCAAGAAGGCCATCGAGGCCGAGCTGCGCGCCCCGGTCGACCAGCTGTTCAGTGAATTTTCCGAACCCGTCGCCGCCGCCTCGATCGCGCAGGTCCACCGCGCCCGCGTCCGCGAGACGGGACGCGAGGTCGCGGTCAAGGTCGTGCGCCCCGGCATCGGGGCCGCGTTCAAGCGCGACATCGACGCGTTCCATTTCGGAGCCCGCCTGATCCAGCTTCTGTCCCCCGGCACCCGCCGCCTGCGGCCGCGCGACGTGGTGCGCCATTTCGAACAGACGGTCACCGGCGAACAGGACCTGCGCCTGGAGGCCGCGGCCGCGTCGGAATTCGCGGAAAACACCGCGCGGGACGCGGGCTTTCAGATCCCCATGCCGCATTGGGCGCTGTCGTCGCGTCGCGTGCTGACCGCCGACTGGGCCGAGGGGCTGCCGATGGGCGACCGCGACGCGCTGATCGCCGCCGGTCACGACACGACCGAACTGGCGCGCCGGGTGATCCAGCTGTTCCTGTCGCATGCGCTGCGCGACGGGTTCTTCCATGCCGACATGCATCACGGCAACCTCAAGGTGGCGGCCAATGGCGATGTCATCGCCTATGATTTCGGCATCATGGGAGAGATCGACGAATACACCCGTCGCGTCTATGCCCAGATCCTGTACGGCTTCATCCAGCGCGATTACCGCCTGGTCGCCCGCGTGCATTTCGAGGCCGGATACGTCCCCCGCGACCGCGACGAGGCCGCGTTCGCCCGCGCCCTGCGCGCCGTCGGAGAGCCGATCTTTGGCGCCGATGCCAGCCGGATCAGCATGGGCAACCTGCTGTCCTATCTGTTCGAGGTGACGGAACGGTTCGGCATGCCCACGCGGACCGAACTGATCCTGCTGCAACGCACCATGGTCGTGGTCGAGGGCGTGGCCCGGTCGCTGGACCCGCAGCTGAACATCTGGGACGCGGCCAAGCCGGTGGTGTCCGATTACATCAAGGCCAGCGTCGGCCCCAAGGCCGCGATCAGCGACCTGACCCATATCGCGCAGACCGTGGGCCGGTACGGCCCGCTGCTGCCACGGATGATCGAGCAGGCCCTGTGGGAACGCGCCCACCCCGAGGAGGCGCGCCTGACCCTGATTCAGCCGCGCAGTTCCGGGACGCTGCTGCTGGTCGCGATCCTGGCGCTGGCGGCGGGGGCGGGGATCGGCCTGTCGCTGTAGGGCGCGGCGGTCAGAAACAGATGATCTCGGCCTCGGCCTCGGCGCGGCGCAGGGTGGCCACGGTCTCGGTCAGGGCGGCCATGCCGCGGAACATGCCGGACCGCTCTCCGGTGGTCTGGCGCATCCGCAGGATGGTTTCCGCGCCGACGTAATCGGCATAGGGCAGCACCTCGGCGATGCGGTCGATCGCGCAGGAACAGCGGTCCAGCATGTCGCGCGTCTGCCCGTTGGTCGCCATGCAGGCAAAGGCGTATTCGACCCGCGCATTGGTCGGATAATCGTTCACTGCCTGCGCCGATGCGGGGGCCGCCGTCAGGGCCAGCGCCAGTGCACAGGCGCCCGCGCGGATCATTGCAGCACCAGTTCGTTGCGATAACCCGCCGCGGCATCGGTTTCGGCGCGCAGCTCGCGGATGGGCTCGTCCGGCGCGGCCATCACGAAGGTCAGCGTCAGCGTCTGGAAGCCGTGCATGCGTTCTGCATTCTTGTCCGCGATGAAGGGCTGAAAGCTGGCCGTGATGCCGCCGTCGGTGGTCGTGACCTCTCCGCCCCGGAACAGCGCCTCCTTCATGCGGTTGCGGATGTAGAACGGGCTGCCGCCGGTCAGCGCGGCCATGTCGCGGGTCGTCTGTTCCAGAAAGAAGGTCAGGACCGGATCACCCGAAGAGATCGGGAACGGTCCGATCGTGCGGTCGATCGGCCCGGCCTTCTGGGTCAGTTCCAGGATCGGCTGCTGATCGCTGGGGTCGATGTCCTGGGACAGGGTGATGCGGCCGTCCTCGGTCGGGCGGAACCCTTCGGCCATCGGGCCCGTGACGGTCATCTGCCATTCCAGCGTCCTGTCGCCCAGATCCCAGGGCCCCCGCTCGGCAAAGACCGCGTCGCCGGCCTCGGCCGCGATCAGGGGCAGGGGGGCAAGCCCCAGCATCAGGGCAAGTGCAAAGGCGCGGGTCATGGTCGTCCTCCCAAACGTTGGGGCATGATGGGCGCGGGACGGGCGGCGGCGCAAGCCCCGGCGGCGGCCGCATCCCCCCTTGGTCTTAGGCCAGAAGACGCCCCAGAATCTCGGCCAGGTCTGGCGCGCTGACGGGCTTTTCCAGCAGGTGGATGCCCATGGCGGCGCAGCGCCGCGAAATCGCTGGATCGCGATGCGCCGTCACCATCACCGCGGGCACCGGCCGGTCGGATGCGGCGCGCAGCGCCTCGATCGCGGCAAACCCGGTGTCGCCGTTCTCCAGGTGGTAATCGGCCAGGATCACGTCGGGGGGTTCGTCCCCCATCGTGGCCAGCGCCTCGGCCGTGTCGCCGGCGATGCGGGGCACCATGCCAAGCCGGTCGCGCAGGATCATCTGATAGGCACGGCGCATCTCGGGGTCGTTCTCGACCACCAGGGCCACGCGGCCGCGCAGCGCGGGCAGCGGCGCGACGGCAAGGCGCGGTGTGTCCGACAGCGCCTGCACCAGGGGCAGGCCGACGCGGAACACCGTGCCGCGCATCGCCTCGGACGACAGGCTGATCGGATGGCCCAGCTTGGCGCAGGCCCGGCGCACGATGGACAGGCCCAGCCCCATGCCCGGCGTCGCGCTGTCGTGGGTCAGACGCTGAAACTCGTCGAAGATGCGGTTGCGGTCCACGGCCGGAATGCCCATCCCGGTGTCATAGACCGACAGCCAGCACATCGCTCCCTTGCGACGCGCACCCACCGCGACGCCGCCGCGATGGGTGTACTTGATCGCGTTCGACACCAGGTTCTGCGCGATGCGGCGCAGGAAGATCGGGTCGCTGTCCACGACCGCGGTCGTGGGCATGAACCGCAGCCGCAACCCCTTGGCCTGCGCCACGGGCGCGAATTCTGCGGCCAGCCTGCGGAACAGATCGTCCAGCGGCACGGGCTGTCGGTTGAACTCGATCCGCTGGCTGTCCAGCCGCGAGATGTCCAGCACCGCATGCATCAGCTGTTCAACCGATTCGAAGGCGCTGCCAAGCCGGTCGGTCAGTTCGGTCTGGTGCGGGTCCATCGGCGTGTCGGTCAGCGCCGACAGGAACAGCCGCGCCGCCGACAGGGGCTGCAGCAGGTCGTGGCTGGCCGCGCGCAGGAAACGGGTCTTGGACCGGTTCGCCTCCTCGGCCAGGGCACGGGCCACGGCCAGTTCGCGGTTTCTTTGCGACAGGTCGGCCATCGCGCGTTCCAGGTCACGCGTGCGGGCCAGCACCTCCTGCTCCAGCGCGACGGCGGCCTGGAACATCGACCATGCGGACCCGCGTGATTCTTCCAGCCGGTCGATCCGGTCGATCAGGACGGCGTTGATGCGGGTCAGCTTGGCGATCTGCCGGTCGGGCGGATCGTCGTCACGCAACATCATCGGACCTCATGAAGGCCAGGCCCACGAATGTCTGGTTCACATGCATGCCGCTGTGCTGTTCGCCATAGGTGTTGAACCCCGCGACGCGGTGACGGCGGTACAGGTCCGACATGCGGTCGGTCAGCCCCGCGCGTTCCAGCGCCAGCCGGCGCAGGATGCAGTCGAAGGCCAGCACCATCAGCGGCGGCGTGGGCAGCGCCTCCAGCAGGTCGGAAAACCCCTGGATCAGATCCTCGGACCGGCCGAGGGTCAGGACTGTGCCGGTGTCGATGGACGACATCAGCGACAGGCCGTCGTCGTCTGTGATGGCGCTGATGGCGCGCACGTGATGGCGCCCGCCCATGCGCAGCAGCAGGGGGTGGCGGGCAAATTCGCTGGGCGTCAGGTCGGCGCGGCGCAACCCGGTCAGGCGGGCATATTCCTGGGCCGCGGGTTCGGCGTTCAGCTCCAGGATGCGGCGTTTTTCGGGAATGGCGGCGGTGACCACCGCGCGGGTGGGGGTGGGGCTGAAATGGGCGAACGTGACCTCGCGGATGGTCAGGTCGGTCTCGACCAGCAGGAAGACCGCGACGCCCGACCGCACGGCGCCCTGCGCAAGCAGCGAGGTGCGGCGGAAATCCAGACCGTCGCCCGCCGACCCCCCCAGCACCGGGACCGAGGGCAGGGCCGCGTCCAGCGTGGCGACCAGCGCGTCCTCCTGTCCGGCCAGGCCATCGGTCAGCAGAAGGCCGAACAGGTGACGCGCCGGGTCGGGGCCGAAATCGCGCGCCGTCTGGCGCAGCTGCGCCATCCATTCCGACACCGGCAGCGCGGCAAGGTCCGGCAGCAGCAGGGACGCGGCGCGGAAATGGCGCGCGGGAAACCCGATCGCCACCACGCTGTCGCTGGCATAGCCCTGCGGCCCGATCTCTCCGGCGGACGAGCATCCGGCGATCACGCAATCGGGCGGCAAGTGGGGGGCCAGCCCGCACTGCAGCGCGGCCAGGTCGTCCGCCTGCGCGCCGAACAGCAGGACCAAGGCGGGATTGGTGCCGCGCAGGCCGTCCAGCAGGGTCGGGACCATGTCGGTCCCGCCGCGGTCGGCCTGCACAGCGACCGGCCCGGATGCGCCCTCCATCGCAGCCGGGTCGGTGTTCATCAGCCGGCCTCGAACAGCCGGATCGAGTTGGCCAGCAGCACGGCCTGCGTGCGGCGGCGGGCGTTGATCTTGGACATGATCGCCGTGATGTGCGTCTTGACCGTGGCCTCGGCGATCGACAGCTCGTAGCTGATCTCCTTGTTGGCCTTGCCCTTGCAGATCAGCCGCAGGATCTTCATCTGCTGCGGCGTCAGCGACGAAAAGCGCCGCGCCAGTTCGGCCTTCGCGTCGTCGTCCGCGCTGTCCTGATCGGGTTGGTATCCGTCGGGGGTGACGTGCTCGCCCTCCCACATGCGGCGCAGGCTGTCGACCAGCGCCTCGCGCGACAGCGACTTGCTGATATAGCCCTGTGCTCCGGCCGCCATCGCGGTCGAGATCATCGCCCCCTCCAGATCGGCCGAAATCATGGTGATCGGCACGCCCGGAAGCTGGCGGCGCAGGGTCACGATGCCCTCGGCGCCGCGCGCGTCGGGCAGGTTCAAGTCAAGGATCACGGCGTCGGGCGCACCCTGCACGCGAATCTGTTCCACCGCTGCGCCAAGGCTGCGCGCGGTGCGGACATTCTTCAGGCCAAAGCTGATCTTCAGCGTCAGTGCCAGCGCATCGCACATCAGCGGGTGGTCGTCGACGATCAGGATCTCGCGGACCTGGTCGGCGGTGGGTCGCGCTGACGGCACGGGACGCGCCTGCATGGCGGCTGCTGTCATGGCATTCCTCCCTGGGTTCTGCCGGCCGCAACCCCTCCTCAAGGGTGCCGCCGTGACCGTAGTCTAGGGCAGGGTGCACATAAAGCAAGCGCCATGCTGCGACGAAAGTCGGATGGCGATCTAGCTTTTGTTGACCGTTCGTTCGCCCGGCGGAAAGCTTTCGGTCCAGACATTGCCGTCCGTATCCTCGACCCGGACGTTGATCGGCTGGCCATCCGGTTGATAGCGAAAGCGGAACACCGGATCCTCGCTGACCGAGATCCCCGCCGCCATCGAGAACAGCAGTGCGTCACCCTGGCGCACATCCAGGCGGTCGATGAAATGGGCCGGGATGTTCAGCAGCGTCACTTGGTCGCGCTGAAGGCCCGAAAAGTTCGGATGCCGGATCATCAGCGTGCCGATTTCCTCTCCGTCCTGAACCTCGCTGCGCCAGCGCATCTGGCCCATGGTCGCCTTGGTCGCGGCCATGTCCTTGCCCGCCGGCGCCGAACAGCCGCCCGCGGCCTTGACGAAGCGCCCGGCCATGACCTGCGTGCCGTCGGCCTGGGTCGCGATGGCGCGGACGTCGGAATAGCTGTCGACCCGGACGCGCACCTCGAAATCCAGGGGCATCAGCGCGGGACCAAAGGCGTATTCGGCGGCGACGGGGGCAGGGTTCTCGTCGATGACCAGGGTCAGGGCGTCGATGGCGGGGGCGTCGGCCGCCTGCGTCAGCCGGATGGGCACGATGGCCGCGTCATGGGCGCGGGTCGGTGCGTCCAGGTCCAGCACCGTGGCGTCCTGCGGCGGATCGCTGTCCAGGTCCATCACCGCCCCGCGCAGATCCTCCCAGGTCGGCGATGGTTGCAGCGCATTGTCCTGCGCCATCGCGGGCGCGGCCAGCAGCGCCGCCGTCAGGGTCAGCCACAGTCTCATTGCCTCATCCTCCCTTGGACATCCTCCGATAGACGAATTCGGTGGTCGTGGCGGCGGCGTCCTCCTCGGCGCGTGCCACGACCCCTGCATGCAGCGGAGATTTCGAACAGACCGGGTCCGTCGCCCGCGCGTCGCCGGCCAGCGCCATCGCCTGGCAGCGGCAGCCGCCGAAATCGACGGACTTGCGGTCGCAGCCGCGGCAGGGTTCCGGCATCCACGCCGTGCCGCGGAAGGCGTTGAAGCTGTCGGACAGGTGCCAGATGTCGGACAGCGACCGCTCTTGCACATTCTCGAAGCGCATCCAGTCGATGGTCTGGGCGGCGTGGCAGGGCAGCACGGTCCCATCAGGTCCGACGTTCAGCCCGGTCGAGCCCCAGCCCCCCATGCAGGCCTTGGGATAGACCGCATGGTGATCGGCGGGGACGTAATCGATGACCATCCGTCCGCGCAGCCGGACGCGGGCGGCGTTTACCACCTGTCGCGCGAATTCGGCCTGTTCGCGCGTGGGCATCAGCGCGCCGCGGTTGCGGTCGGCCCATCCGTGGAACTGGACGGTCGCCACCTCGATCCGCCGGGCGCCAAGACGTTCGGCCAGATCGATCATGTCGGGCAAGCGGTCCATGTTCTGGCGGTGGACGACGGCATTGATGGTCAGCGGAAAGCCGATCTCGGTGACCCAGTCGCTGAAGGCCATCTTCTTGTCCCAGGATCCCGGATGGCCGCTGATCCGGTCGGCCATGTCCGGGCGGATGCCCTGCAGCGACAGCTGGACATGATCGACGCCCGCGCGGTCCAGTTCGATCAGCCGGTCACGGGTGATGCCGATGCCAGAGGTGATCAGGTTCACGTACAGCCCCGCGTCGCGCGCATGGCCCACGATCTGCGCCAGATCGCGCCGCGCACCGGGTTCACCGCCCGAGATGTGGACCTGCAGCACGCCCAGATCGGCAGCCTGCCGGAACACCCGGCCCCAGTCGTCGGCGTCGATCTCACGCGACGCGCGGACCAGATTGACCGGGTTCGAGCAATAGGGACAGGCCAGCGGGCAGCGATGCGTGACCTCGGCCAGCATCGCCATGGGCAGGCCGGGGGTGACGGGGTTGCCGTCCAAGTCGCGGGGCTGGTGCTGCTGGTCCTTCATGCGCTGTCCCTGACAAAGACCATGCGCCGTTCGATCAGCCCGGTCAGGAAATCGCGCACGTCGCCGCCGATCTGGTCCACCGGCGCGTCGTAGCGCGCGGCCAGGTCGCGCACGATCCGGTCCAGGCTGCGAGCGCCGTCCAGTTCGGACAGGATCGCCTCTCCGATCTGGTCCAGCTGCATCGCGCGTTCCGGGGCCTGCAGCACGCGGATGCCGCGCACGCGGTCGCCCTGCAGCCGCACGCCGCGCGGCAGATAGGGGATGTCGTCGGGTCCGATCAATGCGGTCATGCGCGCATCCCCTCTCCGGGCCGCCAGGCCCCGGGGGGCGTGCGCCCCTCGACATAGCCGTGCCACAGCGCGTCCAGCTGGGCCCACAGCACGTCGGTCTTGAAGGTCAGCGCGGCGGCGGCGGCGTCCTGCTTTTCCAGCGTGTCGGCATGGGTCAGGACATAGTCCAGGCCGAACTTGACGTCCTCGGGCGCCTCGGTCAGGCGTTTCTTGAAATAGGACAGGCTGCTGTCATCGGCGAAATCGTAATGCTGCAGCAGACCCTCGATCCGCTGCGCATGGATGCGGGGCGCGAACAGTTCGGTCAGGCTGGCCGCCACCGCGTCCAGCAGGGGCATGTCGCGCACGAAGCGGACATAGGCATCGACCGCAAAGCGCGTCGCCGGCATGATGCCCACGCCCGACGCGACATAGTCCGGGTCCAGCCCCACCGCCTGCGCCAAGGCCAGCCAGCGGCGGATGCCGCCGCCCTCGGTCTGGCCGCCGTCGTGATCCTCGATCCGCTTGCGCCAGGCGCGGCGCAGGTCGGGATCCTCGACCCGGCTCATGAAGGCCGCGTCCTTCATGGGGATGCGCGACTGGTACATCCAGCGGTTGATGACCCAGGCCCGCACCTCGTCCGGGGTGCACTGGCCGCCATGCAGCCGGGCGTGGAACGGGTGACGGTCGTGATAGCGCGCGGCGCCGATGGCGCGCAGGCGGGCCTCGAAATCCTCACGGGACTGGGCGGTGGCTTGGACGTCCTTCACAGCGTGATCTCCATTCCGTCGCGGGCGACCTGCCAGCCCTGTGCCGCGGCCTGGGCCGCCTGCGGGCTGTTCGGGTCGGTCAGCGGGTTCGAATTGTTCATGTGCACGAAGATGCGCCGGCCAATCGGCGTGTCGGCCAGGGCGGGGATCGTGTCGGTCACCGCCATGTGCCCCATGCGGCGGCCGGTCTTGCGGCCCAGGCCCATGCGGATCATCTCGTCGTCGTCCCAAAGGGTGCCGTCGAAGAACAGCGCATCCGCCCCCGCGACGCGGTCGCGCAGCCAGTCGGGCATGTCCGCGCATCCGGGGATGTAGAACGCGCGCCGGTCCGCGCTGCGCAGCTCGACGCCCACGGTGGTCTCTCCGATCAGGCCCGTCTCGACCGTGGCGCCCTCCTGATACAGTGGCACCTTGCCCGGCACGGCGAACAGCGTCGCGGTCAGGCCAGGTGTCAGCGGAATCGTCTGGTCCAGCGCGACGGTCCGGCGTGGGACAAAATCTGGGTTCACCGCAGCCATCATCGGGTTCGCCGCCAGCGCATCATGGATCGCCTGCGTCGCGAACAGATCGAAGGGCTGGCTTTCGCGCAGCGTCAGCAGCCCGGCCACGTGATCGATGTCGCCATTCGTCACCAGGACCGACCGCAGCGGCATGGTCCGCGGGCCGGACGGGTGCAACGCCGGCGTCGCTGCCAGTTGCGCCCGGATATCGGGCGATGCGTTCAGGATGGCCCAGTCGCGCCCATCGGCACTGACTGCGATCGAGCTTTGGGTCATCGACGGGATACGTCCCGCGCGTGCCGCGTCGCAATTGCCGCAGCCGCAGTTCCATTGCGGCAGGCCACCGCCCGCCGCCGCCCCAAGGATGATGATCCGCATCGGGTGTCGTGCCTTACGATAAGAAAGCCCCGCCCGAACGAATTCGGACGGGGCCGCATTCTTGCCTGCGGTACAGGCTCAGAACAGGACGGGCTCGTCCTCGGCGGGTGCGTACATGTTGATTTCCATGCCGCAAGCGATCTCGGTCAGGATAGGTTTGGTCCAGGCCATGTTGTGCTCCTCCTACATGCCGGTGGCGCCGCTACAGAAGGCGACTGGATTCAAATCTAGTATAGAGACAGGATGAATCAACACGACAAAGGTCGCAAGGTCGTGACCATTTCGTGAAGACGGGCCGCAAAAGGGGACGGAAGGACGATGTTTCACCTGGTTCTGGGCGTCTGTCTGGCGATGGCCGCCAATCAATGCGGCCAGGTTCTGCTGCCCCAGGGCGATTCGGCGACGGCCCAGGGGTGTCGGACGCAGGCCGCGCAGGTTGCGGATGCGTGGCTGGCAGCGCGGCCCGATCTGACCGGCAGTGCGCCGGAATGCCGCGCCAATGCCGATCTTCCGGCGCTGGACCTGCAGCAGGTCGCGCCGGGCGTTCATGTCCATTTCGGCGATTCTCACCAGATGGAGGAGACCCCGGACGGGCGCATCGCCAACCTGGGGGTGATCATCGGCCGCGATGCGGTCGCGGTGATCGACGCGGGGGTGTCGCGGGCGCAGGCGCAGGACCTCTATGTGGCGATCCGGAGGATGACCGACCTTCCGGTGCGGCACCTGATCCTGACGCACATGCATCCCGACCACGTGCTGGGCGCGCAGGTGCTGTCCGAGGCCGGGGCCCGCATCACTGCGCATCACGCCCTGCCGCAGGCGCTTCAGGCGCGGGCGGCGGGGTATCTTGACGCGCTGGTTGGTCTTTACCCGGCCCCGGACTGGATCGGCACGCAGGTGGTCATGCCCGACGATCTGGTCGATGACCGCCGCCAGATCGACCTGGGCGATCGGTCCCTGCTGCTGCGGGCATGGCCTGCGGCCCATACCGACAGCGACCTGACCGTGCTGGACCGCAGGACGAACACGCTGTTCACCGGCGATCTGCTGTTCCGTGACCTGACGCCGGTCGTGGACGGATCGCTGCTGGGATGGCTGGAATGGCTGGACAGCGACCCGGCACGCGGCGCAGGCTTGATCGTGCCGGGACACGGACCGGCCAGCGAATCATGGGCTGACGCATCGGCACCCCAGACCGCATTATTGAAAGCGCTTGCGACCGCGACGCGCCGGGCCATTCAGGACGGGCTGCCGCTGTCGCAAGCCGTCCCCGGCATCGCCAATGCACTGCAGCCGATGCAGAATTCGTGGAATTCCTATCCAGAGACGGTGGCGCGGAACGCAACCGCGGCCTACAAGGAACTGGAATGGGAATGAGAAGCGTTTGACAGGTTCGCCAGAACTGGCAAATGTTCGCGTTAACAGCCGGGCGAAACAGGTCCGGGGACTTTCAGGGAGGAAGACTTGAAAACCGCATTGTACACGACCGCCGCGATCATCGCGCTGACCGCGGGCAGCGCGCAGGCGCAGCTGGTGATCGAACCGGGCAGCGACGACCGCATCAACTGGGCCAGCCTGGACGAGTTCAAGGCCGCGCATTCCGACCTTGAGGGGCAGAGCTTCAACATCCTGGGCCCCTGGCTGGGCGGCGACCAGGAGCTGTTCCAGTCGGTCATCGCCTATTTCAACGAGGCGACCGGCGCGCAGGCGAACTATTCCGGTTCCGACAGCTTCGAGCAGCAGATCGTCATCGACAGCGAGGCCGGATCGCCCCCCGATGTCGCGGTCTTTCCGCAGCCGGGCCTGGCCTCGGATCTGGCCGAAAAGGGCTTCCTGCGCCCCCTGGGCGAGGAGACGGCGCAATGGCTGACCGACAACTATGCCGCGGGCGAAAGCTGGGCGGCGCTGGGCACCTATGCGGGCCCCGACGGGACCGAGGCGCTGTACGCCTTCCCGTACAAGGCCGACGTCAAGTCGCTGGTCTGGTACGTCCCCGAGAACTTCGAGGATGCCGGCTATGAGATCCCCGAGACCTACGAGGACCTGAAGGCCCTGACCGAGCAGATCGCCGAGGAGGGAGAGACCCCCTGGTGCATCGGCCTGGGATCGGGCGGCGCGACCGGCTGGCCCGCGACCGACTGGGTCGAGGACCTGATGCTGCGCACCGCCACGCCCGAGGATTACGACGCCTGGACGACCAATGCGATGCCGTTCAACGACCCCAAGGTCGTGGCCGCGATCGACGAGTTCGGTTGGTTCGCCAAGAACCCCGATTTCGTCGCGGGCGGCGTCGGATCGGTCAGCGCGACCGATTTCCGCGAAAGCCCCGCCGGCCTGTTCGACAGCCCGCCCGCCTGCTACCTGCACCGTCAGGCCAGCTTCATCACGACCTTCTTCCCTGAGGGCACGGTCGTGGGCGAGGATGCCGACTTCTTCTACATGCCCGCTCCCGCATCGGGTGACCTGGGCCAGCCCGTCCTGGGCGGCGGCACCATGTTCGCGGTCCTGTCGGACAACCCCGCCGCGATGGCCTTCGTCGAGTTCCTGAAGACCCCCGTCGCGCACGAGATCTGGATGGCGCAGCAGGGCTTCGTCACGCCCTATACCGGCGCCAATGTCGAGGCCTATGACGATCCGACCGTCCGCCGCATGGGGCAGATCCTGCTGGACGCGACGGTCTTCCGGTTCGACGGGTCGGACCTGATGCCCGGCGCGATCGGCGCGGGGGCGTTCTGGACCGGGATGATCGATTTCGTCGGCGGCGCCTCGGCACAGGACGTCGCGGACAATATCCATGCCAGCTGGGCTTCGCTGAACTGACGACGACCGGCGCGGCGGCCGCGACGCCGCCGCGCCCCATGATCCAGGGGGGAGACCGGGAATGGAATTGCTGTGGTTGGCGGTCAGCACGATCGCGATCGGGGTCTTTGGCTGCGTGGCCTGGTTCTGGGGGTCGAACTGGCTGCTGGACCGCATCTATCCGCCGCGCGGGGCGCAGGCGGGCGACAACATCCGGCGGGCGAACCAGATCCGCCCCTGGCTGTTCCTGGGGCCCGCGATCCTGTTCCTGACGACCTATCTGGTCTATCCGGTGCTGGACAGCTTCTGGCGGTCGCTGTTCAATTCGAACGGATCGCAGTTCGTCGGCCTGGACAACTATGTCTGGCTGGTGAACGACGGCAAGTTCCGGGAATCCATGCTGAACAACATGGCCTGGCTGCTGGTCGTGCCGGCCCTGTCCACGCTGTTCGGCCTGCTGGCCGCGCAGCTGACCGACCGGCTGAAATGGGGCAACATCGGCAAGTCGCTGATCTTCATGCCCATGGCCATCAGCTTTGTCGGCGCGGGCGTGATCTGGAAGTTCATCTATGAATACCGCGCCTCGGGCGAGACGCAGATCGGCCTTCTGAACTGGATCGTGACCCAGCTGGGTGGAGAGCCGCAGATCTGGCTGACCCTGCCGGTTTGGAACAACCTTCTGCTGATGATCGTGCTGGTCTGGATCCAGACTGGCTTCGCGATGGTCATCCTGTCGGCCGCCCTGCGCGGCATCCCCGAGGAGACGATCGAGGCCGCCATTCTGGACGGCGCATCCCCCCTGCAGGTCTTCTTCAAGATCAAGGTGCCGCAGATCATGGGCACCATCGCGGTGGTCTGGACCACCATCACCATCGTCGTGCTGAAGGTCTTCGACATCGTCTTCGTCATGACCAACGGGCAATGGGGCACGCAGGTGCTGGCGAACCTGATGTATGACTGGATGTTCCGCGGCACGCCCGATTACGGGCGCGGATCGGCCATCGCCATCGTCCTGATGATCCTGGTCACCCCGATCATGGTCTGGAACATCTACAACGCACGCAAGGAGGTCCGCTGATGGAGGGGATGGCTGGACAGAAGTCGTCGCTGGCCTGGGCGGTCAACATTGCGGCCTTCCTGCTGGTGCTGGTGTGGACGATCCCGACGCTGGGCCTGTTCGTGTCGTCGTTCCGCGACCGCGACCAGATCTCGACCTCGGGGTGGTGGCAGTCGTTCTCGGGCTCGGTGCAGACCGGTTTCGTGCGTTCGGGCACGGCCGAGGACCAGGTGCAGGAGGGCGATCTCTATGTGATCCAGGGCAGCGCCCTGGAGGGCACGCAGGAGTTGACCGCTTGGGGCACCAGCGCGCGTCAGCCCGATGCCAACGCCCCCGGCGACACCGTCGAGCTGGAGCCGGGGATCGATCTGACCGTGGCCGAGGACGGCAGCTATCGCATGACCTCGGCCCAGCCATTCGAAATGCGGCGGGGTGAACGGATCTTCACCACAACCCTGTCGCCGCCGGCCTTCACGACCGACAACTATTCCCGGGTTCTGACCGCGGGCGGGCTGGGGCGCGCCTTCATGAACACCATGACGGTGACGATCCCCGCCACCGTCATCCCGATCCTGATCGCGGCCTTTGCGGCCTATGCGCTGGCCTGGATGCAGTTTCCGGGCCGGGCCCTGCTGACGGCCTGCGTGGTGGGGCTTCTGGTCGTGCCGCTGCAGGTGGCGCTGATCCCATTGCTGCGGCTGCACAACGAACTGGGCATCGGCAAGGGATACCTGGGCATCTGGCTGGCCCATACCGGGTTCGGCCTGCCGCTGGCGGTCTATCTGCTGCGAAATTACATGGTCGGCCTGCCACGAGAGGTCATCGAGAGCGCCCGCGTCGACGGCGCGACCGAATTCCAGATCTTCCGCCGGATCATCCTGCCGCTGTCCTTCCCCGCCCTGGCCAGTTTCGCGATCTTCCAGTTCCTGTGGGTCTGGAACGACCTGCTGGTTGCCACCGTGTTTCTGGGCAATACGCGCGAACAGCTGGTCATGACCGGCCTGCTGCGCGAGTTGATGGGATCGCGCGGAGGTGAATGGGAGATCCTTGCAACCTCTGCCTTTATCTCGATAGCCGTGCCGCTGCTGGTGTTCTTTGCCATGCAGAAATATCTGGTCCGCGGATTGCTGGCCGGCTCGGTGAAAGGTGGATGATCTTGACTGAACAGACGACGGATTGGTGGAAGGGCGGGATCATCTATCAGATCTACCCGCGCAGTTTCCAGGACACGACCGGCAGCGGCACGGGCGATCTGGCGGGCATCGCCCAACGCCTGCCCTATGTGGCGTCCCTGGGCGTTGATGCGGTCTGGATCTCTCCGTTCTTCACCTCTCCGATGAAGGATTTCGGCTACGACGTCAGCGATTATTGCGGCATCGACCCGATCTTCGGCACGATGGAGGATTTCGACTGGCTGGTGCAAAGCGCGCACGAGCTGGGGCTGAAGGTCATGATCGACCTGGTGATGTCGCACACCTCGGACCAGCATCCCTGGTTCAAGGAAAGCCGCACCAGCCGTGACAACCCGAAATCCGACTGGTACGTCTGGTCCGACCCGCGCCCGGACGGCACCCCGCCCAACAACTGGTTGTCGATCTTCGGCGGCAGCGCGTGGCAATGGGATGCCCGGCGGGAACAGTATTTCCTGCACAACTTCCTGTCGTCGCAGCCGGACCTGAATTTTCACAACCCTGCCGTCCAGGATGCCCTGATCGAGATGGCGCGGTTCTGGCTGGACAAGGGCGTCGACGGCTTCCGGCTGGACACGATCAACTTCTATTTCCACGACGCCCAGCTGCGCGACAACCCGCCCCTGGCGCCGGAATTGCGCAAGTCGGACACGGCCCCCGCCGTGAACCCCTACAACCACCAGAGCCACCGCTTCAGCAAATCGCAGCCCGAGAACCTGGCCTTCCTTGAACGGTTCCACCAGGCGCTGGTGCCTTACGGCGCCGCCGTCGTGGGCGAGATCGGCGACAGCGAGCGCGGGCTGGAACTGCTGGAGGAGTATACCGGCGTCCCGGGCCGGGTGCAGATGTCCTATGTCTTCGACTTCCTGTCGGGTGACGACCTGCCCGCCGCGCGCGTGGTCGAGGTGTTCGATAAGCTGCACGACATCGCGCCCAACGCCTGGCCCTGCTGGGCCATGTCGAACCATGACGTGGTGCGCCACGTCACGCGCTGGAACCTGCCAGACCAGGCGGCCAAGGCCTATGCGACGGTGCTGTTGTGCCTGCGCGGGTCGGTCTGCCTGTACCAGGGAGAGGAACTGGGCCTGCCCGAGGCCGACCTGCGCTTCGAGGATCTGCGCGATCCGTATGGCATCGAGTTCTGGCCCGAGTTCAAGGGCCGCGACGGTTGCCGGACGCCGATGGTCTGGGACATGGGCGTGAACGGCGGTTTCTCGACCAGCCAGCCCTGGCTGCCGGTGCCGCACACGCATCTGCAGCGCACCGTCGTCAGCCAGGAGGCCGACGCCCAGTCCATGCTGCACCATTATCGCTGGGCGGTCGGCCTGCGCCGCAAGCACAGCGCATTGCGCTGCGGAAACATGACTGACATCAAGGCCGAGGGGCCGGTGCTGTCCTTCCGCCGCCGTGACGACAAGCAGACCCTGCTGATCCGCGCCAACCTGTCCGACGACGATGCGGGCGGGCTGATGCCGTGGCAGGTCCAGATCATCGAAGGGTAGGGGAGGAAGACCGCAAATGGCCGATCTGAAACTGACGGACGTCGCCAAGTCCTATGGCGACGTGCAGGTGCTGAGGGACATCGACCTGGACATCCGTTCCGGAGAGTTCATCGTCTTTGTCGGGCCGTCCGGCTGCGGGAAATCCACGCTCTTGCGCATGATCGCGGGCCTGGAGCAGATCACCGGGGGAGAGCTGAAGATCGGCGGGCAGGTGATGAACGACATCCCGCCCAGCCAGCGCGGCATCGCGATGGTGTTCCAGTCCTATGCGCTTTACCCGCACATGACGGTCCGCGACAACATGGCCTTCGCGCTGAAGATCGCGGGCCAGTCCAAGGAGCAGATCCAGGCCGCGACCGACCGCGCCGGCAAGATGCTGCAGCTGACGCCCTATCTGGACCGCCTGCCCAAGGCGCTGTCGGGTGGCCAGCGCCAGCGCGTGGCCATCGGGCGGGCCATCGTGCGCGACCCCAAGGTCTATCTGTTCGACGAACCGCTGTCGAACCTGGACGCCGCCCTGCGCGTCGCCACCCGGATCGAGATCGCACAGCTGAAGGCCTCGATGCCCGACCGCACGATGATCTATGTCACCCACGACCAGACCGAGGCGATGACCCTGGCCGACCGCATCGTGGTGCTGGCCGGCGGCGGCATCGCGCAGGTCGGCGCGCCGCTGGAGCTGTACGAGCGTCCGATGACCGAATTCGTGGCCCAGTTCATCGGCAGCCCGGCGATGAACCTGCTGCCCGGGCGGGTCAAGACCGTGGGCGCGATGACCACCGTCGCGCTGGACGTGGGCCTGGAGGCGCAGGTCGCCATCCCGACCCGTGCCGGCGACGAGGGCATGGTCGTCAACCTGGGCGTCCGCCCCGAGGATATGCGCGAGACCGACGGCACCCCGGTCTTCGAGGGGACCGTCGATCTGACCGAGGCCCTTGGGGAGGTCACGCTGCTGTACTTCGGCACCGGGGCCGAGACCGCGCCGATCACCGCCAAGCTGCCGGGCATCCACCCGGACCTGAAGGGCAAGCGCGTCCGGCTGACCGCCGACCCCCATGCGCTGCACCTGTTCCACAAGGGACAGTCGCTGCTGTACCGGGACGGCGCCGACCGTCTGCCGCCCTATCAGCCGCGCATGGCCGCGCCCTCGGGCAGCATGGGCGGCACGCCCGCGCAGTCGGATCGCGGTCCGGACCGGGCGATGGAGGGGATGGTCATCCCCGAGGGTCCGGTACGCTGAGCCCCGGGGCGCGACCAAAGTCGCAGATCGCGCCCCGCAAACCGTGCTATACTTTCCCCATCCTGAGGGGGAGACCATGACCGAACGCAACCACGCGGAGCTTGTGGCCGCGCAGTCGCAGTCACGCAGCGCCACCTCGGCGCTGGCCGCATCCTGGCGGCGGTCCATGCTGAAGCACGGGCTGGACCCCGCCGACCGCCGCCGCCCGGATCGCCTGTCCGACAGCGAACTGGCCGACCGCCATCAGGCGATGCAGGCCTTCCTGAACGTCGCCGGACCGCAGCTGGACCAGCTGTACAACCTGGTCGGCCTGTCGGGCTGCAACGTGCTGCTGACCGATGCGCATGGCATCGTGCTGGACCAGCGGGTGTCGGATGCCGACGCCCAGCAGTTCCGCGACTGGGGCCTGTGGCAGGGCGCCGACTGGTCCGAGGCCGCGCAGGGCACCAACGGCATCGGCACCTGCCTGGCCGAGGGCCGGCAGGTCACCATCCACCGCGACGAACATTTCCGCACACTGAACACCGCGATGTCCTGCATGGACGCGCCGATCTGGGGACCGGACGGGCGGCTGCTGGCCGCGCTGGACGTCAGTTCGGCGCGCGCGGACCAGACCGAACGCTACAACCGGCTGATATCGGCGCAGGTGGCGCAGACCGCGCGGGCGATCGAATCGCTGTTCTTCCGGATGTCGTTTCCCGACGCGCGCATCGTCGTGGCCTCGGACGATCAGGGCGAACAGGCGGTGCTGCTGGCGGTGGACAAGGATGACCTGGCCATCGGCGCCACCCGCGCCGCCCGCCGCGTCCTGGGGCTGGAGCGCGAGGGTACGATCCGCCCGCGCCCGGCGGCCGACCTGCTGGGCCGCCAGGACGACCTGACCGGGTTCGACCGGGCCGAACGCGCCGCCGTG
>NZ_VDDD01000055.1 GCF_006151785.1 Paracoccus marcusii | reverse complement strand
GACGCTGACCGCCGCGCGCCTTGGCCGCGACCTGGCCGCGCTGAACCCAGCACGCGCGCCGCGCGCGTTGCCCGCGGGCTGGGCGCAGGCAGAAGTCGCCCCGACATTGCTGGTCGCCGAATAGGCGCCCGGTCTTCTTCCCGCCGCAAGCGGGTCGCATCATCTTTGGGAGGAGAGATAAAATGACCATCAAGACCGCATTGATCGCAGGCACCGCCCTGCTGGCAGCCACCGTCCCGGCGCTGGCGGAATGGACCCCCGAACGCCCGGTGGAATTCGTCGTGGCATCCGGGGCCGGCGGCGGGACCGACAATTTCGCCCGCACCATCCAGGCCGCGCTGACGCGCAACGACATCCTGGACCAGAACATCGTCGTGCTGAACAAGGGCGGCGGTTCGGGGGCCGAGGCGTTCCTGTACGCCCGCCAGAACGCCGCCGATCCGCACAAGCTGATCTTCGGGACGAACAACGTCTATCTGCTGCCTCATGTCGCGCAGCTGGCCTATTCGGCCGAGGACATGCAGCCCGTCGCAGCGCTGGCGCTGGACGAGTTCCTGATCTGGGTCAAGGCCGACGCCCCCTGGCAGACCTCGATGGAGCTGATCGAGGCGGCCAAGGCCGAACCCGGCACCATCGTCTTTGGCGGCAGCCAGTCCAAGGACACCGACGAGACGCTGGTCGCGCTGATCGAACAGACCACCGGGGCCGATTTCAAGTACGTCCCCTTCAACGGCGGCGGAGAGGTCGGCGTGCAGCTGGCCGGCGGCCATATCGCCGCGAACGTCAACAACCCGAACGAGAACATCGGCCAGTGGCAGGCGGGCGCGATCCGTCCGCTGTGCGTGTTCTCGCCCGAACGGATGGCGGAATCCGAGCCGGTCAGCGGCGACATGGGCTGGCACGACATCCCCACCTGCGCCGAGCAGGGGCTGGAGATCGAGCGGTACCAGATGCCACGCACCGTCTGGCTGCCCGCGGGCACGGACCCCGAGGTGGTGGCCTTTTACCAGGACGCCCTGACCCGCGTGGCCGAGACCGAGGAATGGAAGGACTACCTTGCCAAGACCTCGCAGACCGCGGCGGTGCTGACCGGGGACGAGCTGACCGCCTTCATCGAGGAGAACGAGGCCGCGACCGTGACCGTCTTCGAGGCCGAGGGTTGGGTCACCGCCGCCGCGCAGTAAGCGCATCGGGGCATCCGGGATCATCCGGATGCCCCTTTTGCCAATGGGGAAAGGGAGGGTCATGACCGTCAGACGTTTTCATGCCGAGATCGGCACGGCAATCACCACCGGCACATTGGGCGTGGCGGCCATCATCGGCGCCGCCGAACTGGGCACCGGGTGGAGCGATCATGGCCCGCAGCCGGGCTATTTCCCCTTCTGGGTGGCGATCGTCCTGATCGCGGGTAGCCTGTGGAACCTGGGCGGCGCGCTGGTTGCGCATCGCAAGGCTCAGCGCACGGCCCCCGACCCCCTGGATGACCCGGAGGAGCCGTTCCTGCCGCGCCAGAACCTGATCCGCATCGCGACCTTCCTGGGGGCGATGACGGCGTTCGTCATCGGCATGCTGACGGTCGGCTTCTATGTCGCGGCGACCTTCTACATCGGGCTGACCGCCTGGCGGCAGGGCGGGTTCCGCCTGTGGAAAGGCCTGGCCATCGGCGCGGGTTTCGCCGTCAGCCTGTACCTGATCTTCGAGACGATCTTTCAGATTCCGCTGTTGAAGGGGCCGCTGGAGCCGCTTCTGGGCATCTATTAAGGGGCCGCGACAATGGGCAATTTCGATCTGCTGATGCACGGGTTTTCCGTGGCCATCACCCCGATGCACCTGATGCTGATGGTCGCGGGCGTGCTGATGGGACTGGTCGTGGGGGTGCTGCCCGGGCTGGGGGCGCCCAACGGGGTGTCGCTGCTGATCCCGCTGACCTTCGCGCTGGACCCGACATCGGCCATCATCCTGCTGACATCGATGTATTGGGGGGCGCTGTTCGGCGGGTCCACCACGTCGATCCTGTTCAACATTCCGGGGGAACCGTCATCGGTCGCCACCACCTTCGACGGCTATCCGATGGCGCGCAACGGCCAATCGACGCGCGCGCTGACGCTGGCCTTCGTGTCGGCGGGGGTGGGCGCGCTGATGGGTATTCTGGTCATCACCCTGCTGGCGGGCTGGGCGTCGCAATTCGCGCTGCGCTTCGGTGCGCCAGAATATTTCGCGGTCTATTTCCTGGCCTTCGCGGCCTTCATCGGCATGGGCAGCGCCGCCCCGATGAAGACGCTGGTGTCGCTGACGACCGGCCTGATCCTGACATCCGTGGGCATGGACAGCGTGACCGGGTCCATCCGCCTGACCTACGGGTTCTCGGACCTGCTGGGCGGGATCAGCTTCCTGGTGGTGGTGATCGGCCTCTTCGGCATCGGAGAGCTGCTGGCCACCGTGCAGGAGGGGCTGCGGTTCCGCGGCGTGTCCTCCAGGATCGACCTGCGCGATGTTCTCAAGACCCTGGCCGAGCTGCCCAAGTACTGGGCCACGACCCTGCGGTCGGGCCTGATCGGCATCTGGATGGGCATCACGCCGGGGGGGCCGACGGCGGCCAGCTTCATGTCCTATGGCGTGGCGCGCCAGGCATCGCGCAAGGGCGCGGCCTTCGGGTCGGGACGCCCCGAGGGGATTGTCGCGCCGGAAACGGCGGATCACAGCGCGGGCACCTGCGCGATGCTGCCGATGCTGGCCCTGGGCGTGCCGTCATCGGCCACCGCGGCGGTGATGATGGGTGGGCTGATGATCTGGGGCCTGACGCCGGGGCCGATGCTGTTCGCGACCCAGCCCGATTTCGTCTGGGGCCTGATCGCCAGCATGTACGTGTCGAACCTGCTGGGCGTGATCCTGGTCCTGGCCACCGTGCCGATGTTCGCGGCGCTGCTGCGCATCCCCTTCACCATCATCGGGCCGATGATCGTCGCGATCTGCTTCGTCGGCGCCTACACGGTGTCCGGGGCGACGTTCGATCTGTGGCTGGTGCTGATCTTCGGTTTCGTGGGCTTCATGTTCACCAAGCTGGACTATCCGCTGGCGCCGATGATCCTTGCCATGGTCCTGGGCCACAAGGCCGAGAACGCGTTCCACCAGTCGATGCTGCTGTCGGACGGATCGCTTGGCATCTTCTTTGCCAACCCGTTGGTGACAGGGATCATGATCGTGGCGCTGGCGCTGCTGATCCTGCCCAAGACGCTTGGCCTGGCGCTCAGCCTGCGCCGCAACCGCAAGGTGGTCGCATGAACCTGATCGGTCATTTTGCCGCGCGCCACGGGCGCACCGTCCAGACCGCGATCATCGGGACCGGCGGGTTCGGGCGCAGCTTTCTGGCGCAGGCGCGCCATGTGGACGGGCTGGCCTGCCGGGTGGCGGTGGACCGCGATGCAGAGACGGCGGCGGCGGCGCTGGCATCTGTCGGCGTGGACCCCGCGCGGATCGCGGTCTGCGCCGATGCCGCCAGTGCGCGGGCGGCCTGGGAGGCCGGCGACTGCATCGCCGCGGGCGATCTGGCCGCTGTGGCCGCCCTTCCGCTGGACGTCGTGCTGGAGGCCACCGGCGACCCCGAGGCGGGTGCCCGTCATGCGGAGATGGCCATTGCAGCGGGACATCACGTCGTCATGGTCACCAAGGAGACCGACAGCGTCATCGGCCCGATCCTGTCGCGCATGGCCCGCGACCGGGGCGTGGTCGTGGCGCCGGTGGACGGTGATCAGCCCAGCCTGCTGATCGGGCTTGCGACCTGGGCGCAGGTCATCGGCCTGCGGATCGTCGCGGCGGGCAAGTCCAGCGAATACGATTTCGTCTTCGATCCCGATACGGGGCAGGTGATCAGCAATGGCACGGCTGTGGCCGCGCCGGGGCTGGCCGACTGGCTGGACCCGGCGGATCGGCCCTGGGCCGATGTGGCCGCGGGTCGGGCGCACGCCCTGCGCGCGCTGCCACAGCGCGCCGTGCCGGACCTGTGCGAGCTGACGCTGGTCGCCAATGCCCTGGGGCTGATGCCGGACCGTGCGGACCTGCACGCCCCCATCGCCCGCATCCCCGAGGTCGCGGACCTGATGACCGACCAGGGCGGTCTTCTGTCGGGGCAGGGGCGGCTGGACGTGTTCCACTGCCTGCGCTTGGCCGGCGAGGTCAGCTTCGCGGGCGGCGTCTTCGTCACCGTGGCCTGCGATGACGCCGCGACATGGGACATGCTGCGCGACAAGGGCCATGTCGTGTCCCGCGACGGGCGCACCGCGATGATCGGCCTGCCGCGCCACTTGCTGGGGCTGGAGGCCGCGACGACGGTGTTTGAGGCGGCGCTGCACGGCGTCTCCTCCGGCGCGCGCGCCCCGCGCCCGGTCGTGGATCTGACCGCCTTCGCCGATTCCGACCTGCCCGCCGGCACCGTCCTGCGGGCCGAGGGGCATCATCACAGCATCGCCCATGTCTCGGGCCGCATGGCGCCCGCGCGGGCGGTCGCGGACGATGTGCCGGTGCCGTACTACCTGGCCGCCGGGCGGGCGCTGCGCCGCGACGTGGCGGCAGGGCAACCGATCCTGTGTGGCGACGTGGCACTGGATGAAGGCTCGACGCTCCTGCGGCTGCGCCGGATGCAGGACGCCGTCACCGATTGGGGGCTTGCCTCCGGGGCTTGAAGCCCGTCCGCCACGCGGGCATTGAGGGCAGGCACCAACCGGAGGCCTGCCCGATGCGCGTGATCTTCATGGGAACGCCCGATTTCTCGGTCCCCGCCCTGCGGGCCATCGCCGCGCGCCACGATGTGGTGGCGGTCTATTCCCAACCGCCCCGCGCGGCCGGACGCGGGCAGAAGCCCCGCCCCTCTCCGGTGGCCTTGGCGGCGCAGGACCTGGGGATCCCGGTCCGCACCCCCGCCCGCCTGCGCGACCCCCAGGACCAGGCCGACTTCGCTGCGCTTGACGCGGATGTGGCGGTGGTCGTGGCCTATGGCCTGATCCTGCCGCAGCCGGTGCTGGATGCACCGCGCCTTGGCTGCTTGAACATTCATGCTTCAATCTTGCCGCGCTGGCGAGGGGCGGCGCCCATCCACCGCGCGATCCTGGCGGGGGATGCGGAAACCGGCGTCGCGATCATGCAGATGGAGGCGGGGCTGGACACCGGCCCGGTGCTGGCCCTGACCCGCACGCCCATCGCCGCGGACGACACCACGGCCAGCCTGCACGACCGACTGTCGGCGATGGGGGCAGACCTGATCTGCGACGTGCTGGACCGCCTGCCGCTGCCCGCCGTGCCTCAGGCGCAGGATGGCGTGACCTACGCCGCCAAGATCGACAAGACCGAGGCGCGTATCGACTGGACCCTGCCTGCCGAACAGGTGGACCGCCAGATCCGCGGTCTGTCACCCTTTCCGGGGGCGTGGTGCATGATCGGGGACGAACGCGTGAAGCTGCTGGTCAGCACAGTCGTCCCGGGACAGGGCGACCCCGGAACGGTACTGCCCGATTTCACCATCGTATGCGGCTCCGGGGCGGTGCGCATCACCTTGGCACAACGTGCGGGCAAGCGGCCGATGACCCCTGCCGACCTGCTGCGCGGTTGGGCGCTGCCCACCCGGTTGGGCTAGGGCCGCATCAGCGGCCCGTCGCGCCCGGACGCGGTGGGGGCTTGCCCCCACCCGGCGGGCGCGACCGCCATCGCGGGACGCAAACGGCGCCCCGCGTGATGTTCAGATCGCGCCGTGACAGTGCTTGAACTTCTTGCCCGATCCGCAGGGGCACGGATCGTTGCGCGCAGGCATCCCCCAGGTCGACGGATCGGCCTCGTCAAAGCCCGGGCGTGGCGCTGACGGAGCTTCGGGCGCGGCGGGCGCGGGCGCTGCCGCCTCCGGTTCTGCCGATGCCTCCTCCTGGACCTGCTGCTGCTGGCGGGCCATCTGGGCCGCCATCTCGTCGCGCTCGGCCTGCGTCAGGGGTCGGATCTGCGCCAGCCGCTGCGTCACGTCAAAGCGCAGGCCGTCCAGCAGCGTCCCGAACAGCTGGAAACCCTCGGTCTTGTACTCCGCCAACGGGTCGCGCTGCGCATAGCCGCGGAAGCCCACGACTGAACGCAGGTGATCCAGCGTCATCAGGTGCTCGCGCCATTTCTGGTCGATCTGCTGCAACAGGACCTGCTTCTCGATCTGCACCATGGTCTCGGGGCCGAAGGCCGCAGCCTTGTCCGCCATATAGGCGTCGCTGGCCTCGGTGATGCGTTTGCGCATCACGTCATGGTCCACGCCGTCCTCGGCCGCCCAATCCGCGACCGGCAGGTTCAGGTTCAGCCGCTCGCGGACCGATTTCTTCAGCCCCTCGGTGTCCCATTGCTCGGGATAGCTGCGGGGCGGCATGTGCTCGTCGATCAGGTCCTCGATCACCTGGTGCCGCATGTCGGCGGTGATCTCTCCGACCTCCTCGCTGTCCATGATCTCGCGGCGCTGGCCGAAGATCGCCTTGCGCTGGTCGTTCATCACGTCGTCGAACTTCAGCAGCTGCTTGCGGATGTCGAAGTTGCGACCCTCGACCTTGGCCTGTGCGCGTTCCAGCGACTTGTTCACCCAAGGGTGGATGATCGCCTCTCCCTCCTTCATGCCAAGCGTCGACAGGACCTTGTCCAGACGCTCGGAGCCGAAGATCCGCATCAGGTCGTCGTCCAGCGACAGGAAGAACAGCGACCGTCCGGGATCACCCTGGCGGCCCGAACGGCCGCGCAGCTGGTTGTCGATCCGCCGGCTTTCGTGGCGTTCGGTGCCCAGCACGAACAGCCCGCCCGCCGCCAGCACCTTGTCCTTCTCTCCGGCATGCTCGGCCTCGATCCGGGCGCGCAGCTCGTCGAGATGGGCGTCCGGATCGGCCTTCAGGGCCTCCATCACCTTCATCTCGACATTGCCGCCCAGCTGGATGTCGGTGCCGCGACCGGCCATGTTGGTGGCGATCGTCACCGCGCCCAGCTTGCCGGCATCGGCCACGATCTGCGCCTCGGCCTCGTGCTGGCGGGCGTTCAGGACGTTGTGGGGCACGCCGTCCTTCTTCAGCATCTCGGACAGCAGCTCGGACTTCTCGATGCTGGTGGTGCCGACCAGGATCGGCTGACCCTTGGCATGGGCCTCCTTGATCGCCTCGACGACGGCGGCGTTCTTCTCGGCCGCGGTGCGATACACGCGGTCATGGTCATCGATCCGCGCGATGCCGCGGTTGGTCGGAACCTCGACCACGCCCAGCTTGTAGATCTCGGCGAATTCCTCGGCCTCGGTCGATGCCGTGCCTGTCATGCCCGCCAGGCGCTGATACAGGCGGAAGTAGTTCTGGAAGGTGACCGAGGCGAGGGTCACGTTCTCGGGCTGGATCTCGACGCCTTCCTTGGCCTCGATCGCCTGGTGCAGGCCGTCCGACAGGCGGCGGCCCTTCATCATCCGTCCGGTGAACTCGTCGATCAGCATCACCTCGCCGTCGCGCACCATGTAATGCTGGTCCCTCAGGAACAGCTTGTGCGCGCGCAGGGCCTGGCTGGCATGGTGGACGATGGTGGTCGATTCCGGATCATAGAGGGTCTGCCCCTCGGGCAGGACGCCGTCGGCCTGCAGGCGCGTCTCCAGGAACTCGTTGCCGTCCTCGGTGAAGGTTGCGTTGCGGGACTTCTCGTCCAGCTTGTAATGCTCCTCGGTCAGCAGGGGCACATAGGCATCCAGGATGCGGTACAGCTCGGACCGGTCCTGGCTGGGGCCGCTGATGATCAGCGGCGTGCGTGCCTCGTCGATCAGGATGCTGTCGACCTCGTCGACGATGGCGAAGTTGTGACCGCGTTGGACCATCTCGGCCACGCTGCCCTTCATGTTGTCGCGCAGATAGTCGAAGCCCAGCTCGTTGTTGGTGGCATAGGTCACGTCGCAGGCATAGGCGTCGCGCTTTTCGCCCTCGGGCTGGAACGGCACGACCACGCCGCAGGACATGCCCAGCTGGGCATAGACCTTGGACATCCATTCGGCATCGCGTTTCGCCAGATAGTCGTTGACGGTGACGACATGGACGCCCTTGCCCGACAGCGCGTTCAGGTAGGCGGGAAAGGTGGCGACCAGGGTCTTGCCCTCGCCGGTCTTCATCTCGGCGATGTTTCCCTGATGCAGGAAGATCCCGCCCATCAGCTGCACGTCGAAGGCCCGCAGGCCAAGCGCGCGGCGCGCACCCTCGCGGCAGTTGGCGAACGCCTCGGGCAGGATGTCGTCCAGCGATTCGCCGCCCGCCACGCGGGCCTTGAATTCGGCGGTCTTGTCGACCAGCCCCTGATCGGACAATGCCTTGAAGCTGTCCTCAAGGGCGTTGATGCGGGCGACCAGCGCGCGCGTGCCCTTGACCTTGCGGTCATTGGGCGTGCCAAAGACCATCTTCGCCAGATTACCGATCATGTTACCTTCGCCATCACGTTGTCGGGAAGGGACGTCACCTGCGGCCCACTTGCCCGCGCCGGTCGCATTGCCGTATCAGGGGCGTTGAACGAACGCGGCGGCGGCGCCTTCCACGGAGTTGGTTTGGATGTAGGCGCAGCCCACCTGACTGTCAATGTTGGCCCGGCCCCCGCGGGGGTGCGCGCCGTGAAAGGACCCATCCCCATGACCCGATCGACTTTGCTGGCCGCAGCCGTGCTTGCCGCCCTTTCCGCCCCCGCCCTGGCGCAGGACGCCGATGCCGACCAGGTGGTCGCCACCGTGAACGGCCAGGAGATCACCCTGGGCCAGATGATCGTCATGAAGCAGTCGATCCAGGACCCGGCCATGGCCGAGATGCCCGACCAGGCGCTGTGGGACGTGATGCTGGACCAGCTGATCCGCCAGACCGCCGTGGCCGAATCCGCCGAGGACACCGCCGGCGTGCGCGCCCAGCTGGAGCTGCAGCGCCGCAACACCCTGGCCTCGGCCGCGGTCAGCCAGATCGCCCAGGCCGAGCCCACCGAGGAGGAGCTGCAGGCCAGCTATGACCGCCTGTTCGCCGATGCGGGCAGCGTGACGGAATACAACGCCGCCCATATCCTGGTCGACAGCCAGGAGAAGGCCGCCGAACTGAAGGCCGAGGTCGATGGCGGCGCCGATTTCGGCACCGTGGCCGAGGCGAACTCGACCGGGCCGTCGGGTCCGAACAAAGGCGACCTGGGCTGGTTCGCCGCCGACCAGATGGTGCCGCCCTTTGCCGAGGCCGTCGCCGCGCTGGAGCCGGGCCAGGTCAGCGACCCGGTCGAGACCGAATTCGGCTGGCACGTCATCAAGCTGAACGAGACCCGCCTGCGCGAGGCGCCCCCGCTGGCCGAGGTCCGTGACCAGATCAGCCAGATGGTCCTGCGCGAGAAGGTCGAGGCCCAGATCCAAAGCCTGGTGACCGCCGCCGACGTCAAGAAGACCGAAGGCCTGGACCCCGCCCAGCTGAACGCCACCGACCTGCTGGAGGCCGAGTGATGGGAAAGGCGGGTCTGCCCATCTCTCCTCTGGCACCTGCGCGGTTTCCTGACCTGCCAGTGATCGCGGGCGTCGATTTCGCCAGCGCCGCCGCCGGGATCAAGTACCAAGGCCGCAGCGACGTCACGCTGATCCGCATCGCGCCGGGCAGCACGGTGGCCGGGGCCTTTACCCGGTCGTCCACACGCGCCGCGTGCATCCTGGACAACCAGGCCAAGCTGGCGCAGGGGGGCGATGCGCCCGACGGCGCGGCGATCCTGATCAATTCCGGCAACGCCAATGCCTTCACCGGCGCGCGCGGCCAGCAGTCGGTTGATGCCGTCTGCGCGGCCGTGGCGGGTGCGCTTGACCTGCCGCAGGGGCGGGTCTTCACCTCGTCGACCGGCGTGATCGGAGAGCCGCTGCCGCACGAGCGGATCGTGGCTATCGTGGGCGATCTGGCACGTGATCTGGATGCGGGCGGGGTCGCCGATGCGGCGCGTGCGATCATGACCACCGACACCTTTCCCAAGGGCGCGTCCGCGATCCTGGCGGACGGCACCCGCATCGCGGGCATCGCCAAGGGTTCTGGGATGATCGCGCCCGACATGGCGACGATGCTGGTCTATCTGTTCACCGATGCCACGGTGCCTGCAGCCGTGCTGCAGCAGGCACTGTCCTCCGGGCTGGACGCGACCTTCAACGCGATCACCGTGGACAGCGACACGTCCACGTCCGACGCGCTGATCCTGGCCGCGACGGGGCAGGGGGCGGGCGCGCCCATCACCGATCTGGACAGCGATGCGGGGCGCGACTTCGTGACCGCGCTGCACGGCGTCATGCGCGATCTGGCCCATCAGGTCGTCCGCGACGGCGAGGGCGCCACCAAGTTCGTCGAGATCGCCGTGACGGGCGCCGCGGATGCGGCCGACGCGCATCGCGTGGCCATGGCCATCGCCAATTCGCCGCTGGTCAAGACCGCCATCGCCGGACAGGACGCCAACTGGGGCCGCATCGTGGCCGCGGTGGGCAAGTCGGGCGCGCGCGCCGACCGTGACCGCCTGCGCATCGCGTTCGGGGACATGGTCGTGGCCCGCGACGGCTGGCGCGATCCCGACTATGACGAAGCCGCCGCCAGCGCCTACATGCGCAACCAGGACCTGCGGATCGCCGTCGATCTGGGCCTGGGTGACGCGGCGCGGACGGTCTGGACCTGCGATCTGACGCACGGCTATATCGACATCAACGCGGATTACCGGTCGTGAAGACCGTCCTGGTGTCCGCGGTGGCGCTGATCGATCCCGACGGGCGTGTGCTTCTGGCACAGCGCCCGCCGGGCAAGTCCATGGCGGGCCTGTGGGAATTCCCCGGCGGCAAGGTCGAACCCGGAGAGACCCCCGAGGCCGCCCTGATCCGCGAGCTGGAGGAGGAGCTGGGCATCCAGACCTGGAACAGCTGCCTGGCACCGCTGACCTTTGCCAGCCACGCCTATGACACGTTCCACCTGCTGATGCCGCTGTTCGCCTGCCGCCGCTGGCAGGGAATCGTCCAGCCGCGCGAAGGGCAGCAGCTGGCTTGGGTCCGGGCACGCGATTTGCGCGATTACCCTATGCCTGCGGCAGACATTCCCCTCATCCCGGCCCTGCAGATGTGGCTATAGTGTCGCAAATTTGAGTGATCCGATTGCATTGTTGCTGAAAAAAGTCGTAGATGATCAAGTTGCGAACGATTTTTTAACCATTTCATGACTAACTTTGTTTAGGGCACAGAGGAGGCTTGACATGATTCGCACTATTTCCGTCGGCAGCTACATCTCGATCCAGGGTCTATTCGAAGGCTCGACCGCGGATGGGAACATCCTGGTCCGCGTCGGCAACCGCACTTTCGAGGGCAAGCCGGTCGGCCACTGACCGTTCCGGCGCACGGGGGAGCGTGGCGCCAAGGGAACCGCATGAACACCAGGGGGGTGATCCGAAAGGGTCACCCCCTTTTCCGTTCCATCCTGCCGGACCCCGGAACGCAAAAAGCCGGGCGATCGTATCGCCCGGCTTTCGCATGTCGCAGACGGTCGCTTACAGCGAGCGTTCGACCTCTTCGCGTTCAAAGATCTCAATGACATCGCCAGGGCGGATGTCGTCATAGTTCTCGAAGGCCATGCCGCATTCCTGACCGGACTGCACTTCCTTGACCTCGTCCTTGAAGCGCTTGAGCGTCTTCAGCGTGCCTTCGTGGATCACCACGTTGTCGCGCAGCAGGCGCACGCCGGCCGAACGACGGGCCACGCCCTCGGTCACCAGACAGCCGGCGACGTTGCCGACACCCGTGACGCGGAACACTTCCTTGATGGTCGCGTAACCGATGAAGTTCTCGCGAATCTCGTTGGACAGCATGCCCGAAGCGGCGGCCTTGATGTCGTCCAGCAGGTTGTAGATGATCGAGTAGTAGCGGATCTCGACACCCTTCTGGTTCGCGGCGTTGCGGGCCGGAGCGTTGGCCCGGACGTTGAAGCCGATGACCGGAGCGCCCGACGCCTCGGCCAGGCCGATGTCGGATTCGGTGATCGCACCCACGCCGTAATGCAGCACGCGGACGCGGACCTCGTCGTTGCCGACCTTTTCCAGGGCCTGCACGATGGCCTCGGCCGAACCCTGCACGTCGGCCTTGAGGACGACCGCCAGTTCGGACACGTTCACGTCCGCCTTGGCCTTGGCCATCATCTGCTCCAGCGTGGTCGCGGCACCGGCTGCGGCGCGCTTGTCCTTGGTCTGCTGGGCGCGGAACTCGGCGATCTCGCGGGCCTGGGCCTCGGTCTCGACCACGTTCAGCACGTCTCCGGCCTCGGGCGTGCCATTCAGGCCCAGAACCTCGACCGGGACGGACGGGCCGGCTTCCTCGACGCGGTCGCCCTTGTCGTTGATCAGGGCGCGGACCTTACCCCACTGCTCGCCCACAACGAAGATGTCGCCGCGGCGCAGGGTGCCGTGCTGCACCAGGACGGTGGCCACAGGGCCGCGTCCGACATCCAGCTGCGCCTCGATGACCGCGCCCTGTGCGGCACGGTTCGGGTTGGCGCGCAGCTCCAGCAGTTCGGCCTGAAGCGCGATGGCCTCCAGCAGGTTGTCCAGGCCCAGGCCGGTCTTGGCCGAGACCTCGACATCCTGCACGTCGCCCGACATGGCCTCGACGACCACCTCGTGCTGCAGCAGGTCGGTGCGGACCTTCTGCGGGTCGGCCTCGTGCTTGTCGATCTTGTTGATCGCCACGATCATCGGCACGTTGGCGGCCTTGGCGTGGTTGATGGCCTCGACGGTCTGGGGCATCACGGCATCATCCGCCGCGACCACCAGCACCACGATATCCGTGACGTTCGCGCCCCGGGCACGCATCGACGTGAAGGCCGCGTGGCCCGGCGTGTCCAGGAAGGACAGGACGGCGCCACTGTCGGTCGTCACCTGATAGGCGCCGATATGCTGCGTGATGCCGCCGGCTTCGCCCGAAACGACGGAGGCCTTGCGGATCGCGTCCAGCAGCGAGGTCTTGCCGTGGTCGACATGACCCATGATCGTGATGATCGGCGGGCGAGGCCGCATGTCCTCGTCACGATCGACCGTCGGGGCAATGACCTGCTCCACATCGCTGTCGCTGACGCGCAGGACCTTGTGGCCGAATTCCTCGATCACCAGCTCGGCTGTATCGGCGTCGATGGGCTGGTTGGCGGTGACCATCATGCCCATCTTCATCAGCGCCTTCACCACGTCGGCGGCGCGTTCGGTCATGCGGTTGGCCAGCTCCTGGACCACGATGGTCTCGGGCAGGCGGACTTCGCGGAACTGCTTTTCGGGACGGGCGGATTGGCCCATCGCCTTCTGGCGGGTGCGTTCCTGCTTGCGCTTCATCGCGGCCATGCTGCGCTGGCGGCCGCCTTCGCCGTTCAGCGCCTGGTTCAGCGACAGCTTGCCGCCGCGACGGTTGTCGTCGGTGGTCTTGGCCTTGGCGGTCTTGTCGCGGTCCGTGCGCTCGACGCGGTCGGTCTTGCGGGCCACGCCGGTCGTGACGCCCTTGGTCTCGGCGCGCGAGGCGGCAGCCTCGATCGCGGCCTGATCGGGGGCGGCGGGCTTGGTCGCACCGGCCGAAGGCTTGGGACGCTCTTGGCGCGGCTCTGCCTTGCGGCGGGCCTCGTCGGCGGCATCCTGCGCGGCTTGGGCCTCCGCCAGGGCTTTGGCCTTGAGGGCCTCCTCGCGCTCGCGCTCCTCGCGGGCCTTGGCCTCGATCTCGGCGCGGCGGCGCTCGCGCTCCTCCTCGCGGGCCTTCTCATCGGCCAGGCGCTTGGCGGCGTCATCGGCCTCGCGTGCCTTGGCGGCGGCAAGGGCCTTCAGGCGGCGCTCCATCTCGGCATCGGAGATGCCTGCGGGGCGCTTGGAGCTGTCGCCGGCCACGCGGGCGGTCAGCGGGTTCTTTTCTTTCTGCGCATCCGTCATCGGCGCGGCTGCCTTGGGCACCACGACGCGCTTGCGCTTGGTTTCGACGACGACGCTTTTGGTGCGACCGTGGCTGAAGCTTTGCTTGACTGCGCCGGGGCGATTACCGCCACCAAGGCCCAAGGGGGTTTTTCCGTCTTTGTCGCTCATCTGCGTCTTCATTCCTTCCCGACAGCCGTATTGCCGTCGTCATGCCCGCGCAGACCCGTTAGTCTGCCGGCTTCCAAGATCACCTTGTCCGTCAGGCCACCCTTCGCAAGCGCGCCGTGTATGACATGACTGCGCCCAAAGGACAAACCCAATTCTGATGCGGTCAGGCAGCCGAACCAGCGTCCGCCGGTGGGCGTCCACAGCTTGCCCTTGCCGCGGTCCGACCCGTCGCTGGCCTGAAGCAGCACCTTGGCGCGACCTTCGGCCAGCCAGCCCTTGACCTTTTCGAACCCCGCCACCGCGCGGCCCGATTTCCGCGTCAGCGACACCAGTTCGACCAGCCGGCGGGCTATGCCTGCCTCGACCAGATCGGCCAGATCGGGGGCCGCCTGAACCGGAGCCTTGGCGGCACGAGAGAACAATCCCTTGGTCACCGCCTTGTTCAGGGCCGCCTTGTCGGCGGCGACCCAGATGCCGCGACCGGGCAGCTTTTCCGCCAGGTCGGGCACGACCTGCCCGTCGGGGCCGATCACGAAACGGATCAGGCCCCGCTTGGGTTGCACCTCGCCGGTGGCGATGCACCGGCGTTCCGGGTCGTCGTCCCGGTCCTTGTCATGTCCACCACGGCTCAATCTGTGCTCCGATCCGGGGCGATCAGGCCCCGGCCTCCTCGTTGTCGTCATCGTCCCGCAGGTCGTCTTCCGCATCCGTGTCGTCCAGCTCGGTCGGATCGACCCAGCCCAGCATCACGCGCGCGGTCATGACCATGGTCTGCGCATCTTCCAGCGTCACGCCATAGGGTTCCAGCAGGCCTTCGTCCTTGACGCGGGCACCGTTGACGGTGGTCCAGCCACCGGCCAGCTCCCAGTCGGCGCAGGTCGCGAAATCTTCCAGCGTCTTGACGTCGTCCTTGGCCAGCGCCTCTACCATCTGGGGTGTCAGACCCTCGAATTCAATGAGGCTGTCCTCGGCGCCCAGGGCACGCGCGGCGTCCAGGGCGGCCTTGTTCTTGGCCTCCAGCACGTCGCGGGCGCGGGCCTGCAGCTCGGCTGCGGTGCCTTCGTCGACCCCGTCGATCGTCAGCAGCTCGTCCTGGTCGACATAGGCGACCTCCTCCAGGTTGGTGAACCCTTCGGCCACCAGCAGCTGGGCGAAGAACTCGTCCAGGTCCAGCTGCTCCATGAACAGCGCGGTCCGGGTGTTGAACTCTGCCTGACGACGCTTGGATTCCTCCTCGTCGGTCAGGATGTCGATATCCAGGCCGGTCAGCTGGCTGGCCAGGCGCACGTTCTGGCCGCGACGGCCGATGGCCAGCGACAGCTGCTCGTCGGGGACGACGACCTCGATCTTGTTGGCCTCCTCGTCGAAGACGACCTTGCTGACCTCGGCGGGCTGCAGCGCGTTGACCAGGAAGGTCGCCTGGTCCTCGTTCCACGGGATGATGTCGATCTTTTCGCCCTGCAGTTCGCCGACGACGGCCTGCACGCGGCTGCCGCGCATGCCGACGCAGGCGCCGACCGGGTCGATGCTGCCGTCATGGCTGATCACGGCGATCTTGGCGCGCGAGCCGGGGTCGCGGGCGACTGCCTTGATCTCGATCACGCCGTCATAGATCTCGGGGACTTCCATCTTGAACAGTTCGGCCATGAACTGCGGGTCGGTGCGCGACAGGAAGATCTGCGGCCCGCGCGTCTCGCGGCGCACGTCCTTGATATAGGCGCGGATGCGGTCGTTCGGACGATAGCTTTCGCGGCCGATCTTCTCGTTGCGGCGCAGGATCGCCTCTCCGCGGCCGACGTCGACGATGATGTTGCCGTATTCCTCGCGCTTGACGACACCGTTGATGATGCTGCCGGCGCGATCCTTGAATTCCTCGTACTGGCGGTCGCGCTCGGCCTCGCGGACGCGCTGCAGGATCACCTGCTTGGCGGATTGCGCGGCGATGCGGCCCAGTTCGACCGGGGGGACCTGGTCGATGATCTCGTCGCCGATCTGGGGGTTGTCCAAATATGGCTTGGCCTGCTCGACCGTCAGTTCGGCCTGATAGTTCTCGACGGCATCGTCGGCCACGACCGTGCGCACGCGCGTGAAGGTCGCGTTGCCGGTCCGGCGGTCGATCTTGACGCGGATGTCCATCTCCGCGCCGTAGCGGGACTTGGCGGCGCGGGCCAGGCTGTCTTCCATCGCTTCGATGACCAGCTCGGGCTCGATCATCTTCTCGCGGGCGACGGCTTCGGCCGTCTGCAGCAGTTCAAGCTGGTTGGCAGAGGTGATGGCCATCACTCACTCCTTGGGTTGCACGGCGGTCGCGCCGTCATCATCGGTTTCGATCTCGTCGAAGGCGGTTTCGTCCAGGTTGTCGATCTCGACCCCGGCTTCCTTCTTCTGACGCAGCATTTCCTTGATCAGCTCGTCCGTCAGGACCAGCTTGGCATCCGACAGCAGGTCGAAGTCCAGCCCGATCGTGTGGGTCTGGCCCTTGTCCTCGATGTTGATCAGCACCTCGGTGCCCTCGACGCCCGCCAGGACACCCTTGAACTTCTTGCGCCCGTCGATCGCCTGGTTCAGGTCCAGCCGCGCCTCATAGCCCTCGAATGTCCCAAAGTCCTTCAGGCGGGTCAGGGGACGGTCGATGCCGGGGCTGGACACCTCGAGGTGATAGTTGTCCTCGATCGGGTCCTCGACATCCAGCGTGGCGCTGACCGCGGTCGAGATCTGGGCGCAGTCGTCCACGTTGATGCCGCCCTCGGGGCGGTCGGCCATGATCTGCAGCGTGGCGGTCTTGCCGCCCTGCAGGCGGACGCGCACCAGCTCGTATCCCAGATCCTCGATCACCGGGGTGATGATCTCGGCCAGGCGGCGGTCGATCGCGGTCTTGGCGATCAGGTCGTTCGTGACGGGCAGATCGTCGGACATCAGATCCTCTTGGACAGGAAAAAGGGGCCGTCAGCGGGCCCCATGCGGAAGTTCCGGTGGGCAGGGTTTGGACGCCTGCACCGCTGTTGATCGGTCCTATAGCCAAAGGCGGGCCCGAATGCAAGCGATCTTAAGCGGCGGGTCGCGGCACGGCGGGGTTGTCGCGCCAGATGCGCCAGTTCAGTCCCGACGCGACGCCCAGCCAGGCTAGATAGGGCAGCAGCATCGCCCCCGCGATCCGGTCCAGCGACCAGAAGGTCACCGTCATGGCCGCGACCGTCACCAGCAAAGTGGCGATGATCGCCATGCCCAGGGCCATCCGCCGCGCCCCGAAGAAGACCGGCGTCCACAGCGTGTTCAGTGCGATCTGCGCCGCCCACAGGGCCAGCGCGGCCCCCGCGCCGGGCAGGCCCGCCACCCGTGTCGCGGCCGCGGCCGACAGCAGGTAGATCAATGTCCAGGCCACGGGAAAGGCCCATTTCGGCGGGGTGAAGCCGGGCTTGCGCAGCCCGTCATACCACGCACCGGGCTTGAAGATGACGCCGGTCGCGGCGGCGGCGACGCTGGCCAGCAGGAAGACCGGGAACAGGATCAACGGGGCGCCCTCCGGCTGCGGTCTTCGTCGCGGATGCCGTCCATGACGGCGGCCAACTCTGCGGTGATGCGGGGTTCGGAGAGGGCGTGGCCCGATGCCGGGACCAGGCGCAGTTCGGCCCGGCCCCACCCCTGGGCCAGCCGGTGCGCGCTGACGGGCGGGCAGACCATGTCATAGCGGCCTTGGACGATGATCGCGGGCAGGTGTTCGATCCGCCCGCGGTCGCGCAGCAACTGCCCCTCGTCCAGGAAGCAGCCGTTGCTGAAATAGTGATTCTCCAGCCGGGCAAAGGCGCGGGCGTAATCGGCGGGGGCATGGCCTGCGGCCTGCGACTGCAGCCCCGCCAGCGCGTTTTCCCACATCAGCCAGGGCTGCGCGAATCGCGCCTGACGGCCCAGATCGTCGTCGAACAGCCGCCGGTGATAGGCGCCGATCATGTCCTGGCGTTCGGATGGGGGGATCGGCTCCTGAAAGCGCTCCCACAGGTCGGGAAAGAACCGCGCGGCGCCCCCGCCATAGAACCAGTCCAGTTCGGACCGCATCCCCAGGAACACCCCGCGCAGCACCAGCCCGGTGACATGGTCCGGATGCGCCTGCGCATAGGCCAGGGCCAGCGTCGCCCCCCAGCTGCCGCCGAACAGCAGCCAGCGGTCGATGCCAAGGCGCGCGCGGATCAGGGCGATGTCGTCGATCAGATGCGCGGTGGTGTTGGCCCGCACCGACGCGGTGGGCCGCGACCGCCCGCAGCCGCGCTGATCGAACAGCACCACGCGGTAATGCGCCGGGTCGAAAAAGCGCCGCATATAGGGGCTGCACCCGCCGCCCGGCCCGCCATGCAGCACCAGAACGGGCCGGCCCTGCGGGTTGCCGCATTCCTCGGCGTACAGGATGTGGCCGTCGCCCACGTCGATCTCGTGGCGGGCAAAGGGTTCGACCGCCGGGTGAAGGCGGCCATGTGACGCGGAGATTTGTCCTGCCAATCGGTCCATCCTGCCACTATAAGCACAGACAACGCCGCCCGCCAGAAGGACCGCCCCCCAATGACCACGCCCAGCAGCATCGACCAGGCCGAGATCGCGAAATTCGAGGCGATGGCCGCCGAATGGTGGGACCCCAACGGCAAGTTCCGCCCCCTGCACCTGATGAATCCGCTGCGGCTGGACCATATCCGCGACCAGATCGCGGCCGAATACGGGCGCGACCGGCGCAGCCTGCGGCCCTTCGCGGGGCTGCGGGTCCTGGATATCGGCTGCGGCGGCGGACTGGCCAGCGAACCGATGGCGCGCTTGGGCGCGGATGTGGTGGGTGCGGATGCGACGCAGGTGAACATCGCCGTGGCCCAGACCCATGCCGACCAGCAGGGGCTGGCGATCGTTTACCGCGCCACCACGGCCGAGGCGCTGGTCGCGGCGGGCGAACGCTTTGACGCGGTCCTGGCGCTGGAGATCGTCGAACATGTCGCCGACCCCGCAGCCTTCGTCGCGACCTGCCACGACCTGCTGCGCCCCGGCGGGCTGCTGATCCTGTCGACGCTGAACCGGACCGCGCGCAGCTTCGGCGCGGCGATCATCGGGGCGGAATGGATCATGCGCTGGCTGCCGCGCGGCACGCATGACTGGGCGCGCTTCATCACCCCGGACGAACTGGCCGCCCATGCGCAGGCGGCGGGGCTGATGGTCGCGGACCGCAAGGGGATGGTGTTCAACCCGATCACCTTCGGCTGGTCGATGTCGGATCGCGACCTGGCGGTGAACTATATCATGACGGCGCGTCGGGCCTGAGGCCTCAGGGCTTGGGCGGGTCGGCCTCCAGCCGCAGGCGCAGCTCGCGCAGGACGGGCAGTGCGCCGCGCACCCGGTCCGCGCCGATGTCGCGCACCACGCCCGCGATCAGCGGCATGAAGCCCGCGATGGCCTGATCGCGCGCCGCCCGGCCCGCCGTGCTGATCGACACGAACTTGCGCCGTGCATCGTCCCAATCGGGGCGGATGTGCACATGGCCCGCCCATTCCAGCCGCGCCAGCGTGTTGGTCATCGCGCCCCGCGTGATGTGGAACGCCGCCGCCAGCTGGGCGGGGGTGCGTTCCTCGTTCACGTGGGCCAGAAGGTTCAGCACCGAAAAGTGCGAAATCTGCATCCCCTTGGGCAGCGCCTTGCCGATCAGGTTGCGCGACAGCTGGTCGGCGATCAGCACCTCGGCGAACAGGCTTGCGGCCAGCCGGTCGGTGGACCGGGCCTCGGCGGCTTTGTCAGGGTTGGGCGCAGGTGTCGTCATGGCCTTCCGGGGCCGCAAAGGGCCTGTCGTGATACAGCGAGGGAATGCGAGACCGTGCCTCATCCACCGCCGAAAGGTCAAGGGATACAATGGTGATGCCGGGATCGTCCCCGCCATCGGCCAGCACCCGGCCCCAGGGGTCGACGACCAGCGAATGGCCGTGGCTGCGCCGGGCGGGGCGGTCCGGGCTGTGGGGCGCGGGGTGGGTGCCGCATTGCGCGGGCGCCAGCACAAAGCACCCGGTCTCGATCGCGCGGGCGCGCAGCAGCGGCTCCCAATGGGCGGCCCCCGTGACCGGGTTGAAGGCCGACGGCACCGTCAGGATGCGCGCGCCCGCCTGCGCCAGCGACCGGTACAGGTGCGGAAAGCGCAGGTCATAGCAGACCGTCATGCCCAGCACCGTCCCGGCCGCGGGGGCCGTGACCGCCCGGTCGCCGGGGCGATAGGCGGCGCTTTCACAATAGGATTCGGTGTCGCTGATGGTCACGTCGAACATGTGCAGCTTGTCATAGCGCGCCGCGACCGTCCCGTCGGGGGCGATCAGCAGGCTGCGGTTCGCGAAGCGCCCGTCCGCGTCGCCGCTGGCCAGGGCCAGCGATCCGACCAGCAGCCAAATGTCCAACGCCCGCGCCTCGGCCCGCAGGGCGGCCAGGGTCGCGTCCTGATCCTCGGGGCGCAGCAGGGTGGCCTGACGCGCGCGGTCGGGGGACAGCAGGTTCGTCGCCTCGGGCGTCAGGACCAGCCGCGCGCCCCGGCCCGCGGCCTTGCGGATCAAGGCGATCGTGGGGCCAAGATTCGCGGCCGGGTCGTCGCCGACCGTCAGCTGGATCAGCCCGACGGTCAGCGCGCCCATCAGGCGGCGCCCTTGAGCAGCGGGTCCAGCTCGCCCGACCGCTCCAGCGCATAGAGGTCGTCGCAGCCGCCGACATGCGTGGTGCCCACGAAGATCTGCGGCACGCTGCGCTTGCCCGCGCGCTTCGTCATCTTGTCGCGAAGCGCCGGGTCGGCGCCGACGTCGATTTCCGTATAGGACGCGCCCTTCTGGTCCAGAAGCTGCTTGGCGCGGATGCAGAAGGGGCAGGTGCGGGTGGTATAGATCTCGATGCTCATGGCGGTCCTTTTTGGTGGCAGCCCCCTATCTAGTGATCCTTGACCGCGCGTGCCAGCACCGCCACCGAAACCGGTCCCGATCCCGCCGCCAGCAGCGCCAGTGCCGCCGCGTGGATCGTGGCCCCCGACGCCATCACGTCGTCGATCAGCATCACCGGCCGCCCCGCCACGCCTGCCGCGCGACGCGGATGCACGGCCAGGGCGTCCTGCTGGTTGGCATAGCGGTCGGCCACGCCGCGATGGTCCTGCGCCTGCGTGTGGCGCACGCGCACCAGCAGGTCGGCCTGGTGATCCAGCCCCAGGGTGCGCGCCACCCGGCCCGACACCTGCGCGGATTGGTTGTACTTGCGTTTTGCCAGGCGGCGCAGGTGCAGGGGCACCGGGGCCACGATCATGCCGGGCATCGCCAATGGTGCCGCCGCCCGCGCCAGCCACGCGGCCATGGGCGGGGCCAGGTCCAGTCGGTCGCCATGCTTCAGCGCCAGGATCAGCCTGCGCGCGGTGCCGCCATAGACCATCGCCGCGCGCCCCCGCGTCCAGGGCCGCACCGCGCCCAGGCAGTCGTCGCAGACCAGCACCATGTCAGTGCCCGACCCGTCATCGGGCAGCGGCGCCCCGCAGCAATCGCAGCAGGCGCCGGTGATGAAAGCGGCCTCGGGCCAGCAGTCGGCGCACAGATGCACGGCCCCCGCGCCCCCGTCGGCCACCCCCGCGCCGCAGGACAGGCATTGGGGCGGATAGAACAGCCGCAGCGCGGCTTTCATCGCCCCCGAAAGCACCTTATGTTCCCGTCCCATGAGTGACCCCAGACCCGCCCTGACCGACCGCATCGCCCTGACCCGCCAGCGCCGCCGCGCCCAACGGGACGGCATGGTCGACCTGTTCCACCAGATCGCCGCCGACGAGATCCACGATAGGCTGGCCGAGGTTAACAGAACCTTTACGGTCCCCGCCCTGGTGACCGGTTTTCCCGACATCTGGGGCCCGCGCTTTCCCGATGCGCGGGTGGTGGCGGACGACCCGGTGCTGGACCTGGAACCCGGCGCGCATGACCTGGTGATCCACGCCCTGTCGCTGCACTGGGCGGACGATCCGGTCGGGCAGATGGTGCAATGCCGCCGCGCCCTGCGCGAGGACGGGCTGTTCATCGGCGTCATGTTCGGCGGCCAGACCCTGTCCGAACCCCGCGCCGCCCTGGCCCAGGCCGAGGCCGAGATCACCGGTGGTTTGTCGCCCCGGATCCTGCCGATGGGAGAGATCCGCGACCTGGGCGGCCTGCTGGCCCGCGCGGGACTGGCGCTGCCGGTGGCCGACCTGCTGCCGCAGCGCGCCAGCTATCGCGACCTGTTCCATCTGGGCCGCGACCTGCGTGCGATGGGCGAGGGCAACGCGATGGCCGCGCGCCTGCGCCGGCCCACGCCGCGCGCCG
>NZ_VDDD01000054.1 GCF_006151785.1 Paracoccus marcusii | reverse complement strand
ATTCGGCTTTGGGTTACGAAACCCCGGCCGACTACGCGCGGACTCTGACCACCGCAATCGCCCGCCCCGCTGCACGAGATGAAAGCTCCGCACGTCGGGCGATTGCTCAACCTGCGCCAATCGGCGTAAACAAGCCTTGGACTCCGGTCGCGGCTGGATGAAAGACCCGTGGCAGGTCATGTCGAGCGCGGCAGCATCAATTGGGACCCCAACTTGGTCCTCGATCATCCGGGCCGCTTGCAGTCTGGCCACTCTAACAAGATTATTGAAGTAGTCTCTAGGCAGGTCATGGCCGAACTCAGCAAGCACCTCGGGTCCTAGCTCCATCTGGAGCCGTTCAGTGTCGAGAAGCAGCCCATCCATGTCGAAAATGACGCCTGAAAAAAACGTAGCCATAGAGTTACCCTCCAGTTCGCCGTGCCCTTAAAGAGCAACGGCGACCACTTCAATGCGTGAATGACGGCGACCTGAACGTCTGACCGAAGGCAGCATTGATGCCTGAATGTCCGCTTGCCCTGGGAGGCCATACTCGCGGATCTATCTCGAACCGCAGCATCAGACTTTTCTCATCCGTAGACGTTTGGCCCATCGGTTGGCACGTCGAGTGTGCGCTTGTAGCTGGTCATAACCACCGAAGTTCGGAAGCGGCGTACGTTGGGCTGGTCGAAGAACAGACGGCGGGTGAGGGCTTCGAAATCCGCCATGTCGCGAGCGACGCAGATCAGGACGAAGTCGCCCTCGCCGGTCACGTAATGGCACTGCTGGACCTGTGGCTCGGCGCAGGCAGTGCGGGCGAAGCCGTCGATCTGATCTGGCCGCTCGCGCTCAAGTTCGACCGAAACGACGAAGGTCATCGCTTGCCCGAGCGCAGCGGGATCAAGCACCGCGACGGTGCCTGCGATCACCCCGCTTCGGCGTAGCTGGGTTAGGCGCCGTTGCACGGTGGCGACTGACAGTCCCGTCTCGTCAGCGAGTTGGTCGAGCTTGACCTGCGCGTTGCGCTGAAGGGTCGCGAGCAGCGTGCGGTCGGCATTATCGAACGTCGGCATCATCATGAGGCCACCGTATCACAGGCGACAGCCGTTACGGGAATGTTTCTCGCATATCGGGTACGCATGCCGCAAACGTCGCACGCTTTAGTGGCAGATTGCAATCATGACCATCCTCGACCCTGCGCCCGTGCGCGCCCGCCTGTCCCGGTGCCCCGTCCATGCACCGACCCCGCTCCGACGGCAGATGCCGGGCGGGCGACCGCTCTGGATCAAGGATGAACGGGCGCGGATGGGGCTCGGCTCGTTCAAGGCCCTGGGCGGGGCCTACGCGGCGCTGCGGCTGATCGAGGCGAGGGGACGGGTCGACGTCACCTTCGTCACCGCGAGCGCAGGGAATCACGGCCTGTCGGTCGCCGCCGGCGCACGGGTCTTCGGAGCGATGGCCCGCATCCACATCGCGCGCACGGTGTCCGAGGACTTCGCCGACCGGCTGCGCGCCGAAGGGGCGGAAGTCGTCCGTTCGGGCGAGGCCTACGAGGCCTCCGTCGCCGCCGCGGTCGCGGACGCCGAAGCGACGGGCGCGATTCACCTCGCCGACGGATCCTGGCCGGGCTACACGGAGCCGCCCCGGCTGGTGATGGAGGGCTATACCGTGATCGCCGAAGAGCTGCGGGAGGCGTTCGAGGCCGCCGGGCCCGGGCCGGACGCCTGGCCCGACGTCATCTACCTCCAGGCGGGCGTCGGGGGCCTCGCCGCCGCAATGGCGGCACGCATCCGCGCCGCCTGGTCCGTGCAGCCGCGCATCGTCGTGATCGAGCCCGAGGCGGCCCCTTGCCTGCGCGAGAGCGTGCGTGCGGGCCGCATCATCACGGTCGACGGCCCGGTCTCCGAGATGGGCCGGCTCGACTGCAAGACGCCGTCCCTCCTAGCCTTCGACATCCTGCGCGAGACGGCGGACGCGTTTGAGACCGTTTCCGAAGCCGAGGCCGCGGCGGCCGTCGAGCTGACAGCCGCCGAGGGCCTTGCAACCACGCCATCGGGAGCGGCGGGCGTCGCAGGCTGGATGCGGATGGGCGGAGAGCGCCCGCTCGCGATCCTCAGCGAGGGTCCGGTCAATGGCTGACCCCACCTTCAACGCGGTCGCTTTCCGCCGAAACTGCCAATCGTTCGAGTCGCGGCATCGATAGAAAAGGGCTCCAAGCAGTCGCTCATCGCGGCCGAAATGAACGGCAGCTCTTGATCCACGGCAACACCCACCTGCGCCCAAGGTAACAGTGGAGGGGTATCTCGCCAGTCGACACCGCCTGATCGGACCTCCGATACTCGGAGGTCTCCGGTCCGATCAGGCTCATTGCACGATTTCTGACCTTGTGCTTCAAGACAGATGCTTGCTCGATCCTTGACGTCTCGCGCGGGCCTGCTGCGGTCCCGCGCCTTCACTCCCAAGGTCGTTCCCGGCACGCGACTGGACAACCGGATGCGCGTCGCGTCAGCGGTCCCGCCCGTCAGGGACGAGATGGACGGGGCAGGGCGCCCAGGACCGGTGTGCGGGGGGATGGCTCGGGACGAGACATTCAACCGTGCAGCGCAGCCGGGCGCATCGCCCCGACCAGCTCGGGTGGAGGCCGGTCTTGCCGGCCGGAACCGGGGACGCGGCCCGAAGGGGACGCCCAAGTGAGTAGACCTATCATCCTGACTGAACATGCTGTGCGCCGCACGCATCTCTACCGACGATTTCCACTGAAAGGCTGCCGTTCAAGCCGACCCTGTTCCAGGGGTTTCTGGCTGACGACTTGTTTGTTGTCTTAGCTATTCAGCTGATCTAAGCGACCTATCCCGCACCATCGGGCAGGGTCCGCACCGGCTGGCGATGCTTTCGGCAAGACGCCACGGGCATGTGACCGTCCGCTTGCACCCCCCGATTCACGCAATAACATACAACCGCAAGGCCCTTCTGGGACCATGCTATTCTGCGATAGAAGCCTATTTTCGCGGTCTTGCCACATCTGCCTGAAGTCGCCGGACCGACCCCTGTCAAGACCTTGCCAGCCGTGTTTTGACTCTAGATTATGTATTCAAGGTTTTGGAGACCACCAAGGAATGAGCGCATGATCCGCTTTGGTGCACCCATCGCCGAACCGATCGAGCATCTAATTTTGCTTGAATAGTCAAAACTGCCAAGTCTGGTCCGAGGCTTAAGGATTGGAAACTGGAGTATCAGCCAAGAGGATGAAATATGGCCACTCAGAAGGTCATTTTAATCCTCATGATCGCCCAACTTATCGTGGCGATTATCAGTCTCGCCGTAATGGTATGACTGGTCCGGTTACTGGCTTAGAGCGGATTGTTCCGCGCTAAGAAAAGAGCCCCGCAGCGTTCGCACCGCTGCGAGGCTTCCTCCGAAGAGGCTGTCTTGGTCGACAACCTCATCTTACCGGATAGAGGATAAATGAAAAGCCCCCGGCCGTGTAGCGGCCGGGGGCTACTTAATACCTTGGCTCGGCGTTTCTAGGTCGATGTGTCTTAACACTGTCACGCGCGAAGCGCGTTCAACGAACAGCTCATGCCCGCGCTTTGCGGGCATTCCGTAATCAGGGGCAATATTCCCACGGGTTGATGACCTCCAGGTTCATCGCCTTGAATGGATCGCTATCGCGCGTGGCGACCTTTGCAGCCTTCTGTGCCGCCGCGATTGCCCCGATCTGACCATCCGCATGTCCGATGGTTATGCCCCGCTCGCGTGCGCTGGAAACCCGCGTAGCATAGAATGTTGCGGCGGTAATATCATATGGCAGGATGCGGCCTGAAAAGGACGTCTCAAGTAACCCCTCAATCGCGCCAATGAGGCGTGCCCTCCTGTCCCCCGCTGGCAAGATGAAAGCGCCGAACATCAGTTCCTCGGCAGTGATTGCCGCTATATAAAGATCGCCCGGCTCCTGAGCATCCAGCCATGCCATGACATTGGGATTGGGCGTTGGCTTCTGAACCTCGGACAGCACATTAGTATCAATGATGATCATGTGAAGTCCGCAGCCTCCCCAGGTTCTTTGCTGCGGTCGAACGTCAGTTCGTCACCTATGACGCCCATATCCTTGAAGTGCGCGCGCAGCTGTTGTCCAAATCCGCCTGTGTGTTTGGCAACATAGGAGTTGACCAGGATCGCGCGAACCTCTGCTTCGATGCTGCGCATGTTGCTGGTCGCCTGTTCTCGAAGGTGATCGTGAACCTCATCTGGCAGGTTGCGTATGGTCATGTTGCCCATTCTGATCTCCATGATAGCATTTATGAGGAAATGATCTCACAGCGCCATTGATGGCGCAATGATAAAAGTGATGGCATGACCAAAAGGCACAAAAATGGCCCTGCCGAAGCGGGGCCTGAGTTACTCCGTCGCAAAAAGGAGTAGGGTATACCTAGCGCTTTTGAAGGGTCAGCACCACGGTATTGATGCGGACGCCCACGCTGGCGAAGCTCTCGGGCGGCAGATCGCGCCACTGGTGGCACCGATAGCCGCGCGGGGAATGCTGTGCGGCCCATGCCCGGAACCGCTCATGCTTAGCGGTCGATCCGACCTCGGCGGACGCGGGCAGGATCGCGCGCAGCTCGCCGCCCGGCGCAAGGAAGTCCCACGCATGTTTGACGTGATCCATGAAATGGGTGCCCGAAAACGGCGGGTTCATCAGGATCAGGTCATAGACCGGCGCAGGCGTGACCGTCAGGAAATTTGCGCAATGAACCTTCAGCGCAGGGTGGGCCATGCCCCGCAATGCCGCTGCCCGGTCCGGGTGGATTTCGATTGCGTCCACGGTCGCGCCCATCTTCAAGAGGGGCCGGACGATGGCGCCGATCCCGGCGCTTGGCTCCAGAACACGGGTGCCCGCGTTGATCGTCAGATCAGAAAGCAATTCTTCGACCGTCGCCGCAGGCGTCGGGTAGAAGGCAAGATCCTTGGCAACGGCAGTTCCGGTGCGGAAGTCGGCGGGCTGCTCGTCGGACCCTGCGGCATCGGCCAGCACCTCGCCATAATAGCTTGCCAGAACCTGATTGACCTTCCGCAGCAGGTCGGCATCCTTCACCCACAGGTGCAGGTTGCCGTTCTTGAAGCATCGGGCGGTGAAATACTCGGTCTCGATCTCGGTTTGACGTGCGCCCCATCCGCCGCGCCGGGCGGCATTGATCGCACCCTCCAGATCGCCGTAGCTCCGCTGGCCGGACAGTTGCGAAAACACCCGCTCCACATCCGCCAAGGTGCGCCGCATCTGTTCGCCCCTGCCGGAATAGGACCAATAGCCGCCATCATCGAAGACCCATGTGAAGATCATGCGTTTGCCGATCTTGAACGCGTCGTGGCTCTTGAAAGCCGGGTCCAGTTCGGAAAAGGCGCGGGCCACGCCCCGCATGAAAATCAGGTCGGCATCGAGGGTCAGGCGTTCCAATGTGGCGCGGATGTTCTCAAGCGTCGGCTCAGGCATGTCATCCGCGCCCATCTGCTTGTCCAGCTGGTCCCGCTCGGTGCGGTCCATGATTTCCTTGAGGCGGCTTTCCTCAACGATCCGCAGCCAGATTGCGGCATCGAGGGTGCGCTTATACCGGGCCAGGACGGCAACAGGATCGAAGGCGGAAAACAGGGTCGATTTCACGGCTTCGTTGTCGCTGTAGTGCAGATAGCAGGAATGCCCCGCGGTCGCGCCCTTCGCGGTTTCGGCCGCGCCCCGTGCGGCGCTGTAGCCGTCCGACAGGATGCCGATAGCGTCCTGCATCTGCGTCAGCGCGGCCTCACGGGCGGCGCAAATGCTCATGATGTTCATCGGTGCGACCAGTGCGCCAGCGCTGAATGTGGTGCGGGTGTTCATGCTGCTGCCTCGCTCTCGATGGCTTCAAGGATTTGCTCGCGCAGCTCGGACAGCGGGTGCGCGTCGAAGTCGTCACCGCGAAAACCTTCCGGGTTCTCGTAACCGGGGATTTCGTCGTGAATGCGTTCGGCCAGACGGTCGGCAAGATCGGCCAGCGTCCCGGCGACAGTGACAGTCTCAAGGTCGGCATACTCGAACCGGGCTGCCGCGTTCTTGGACAAGGCGGCGAGGGCAAGGCCCGCGTCGTCGGCCTCGGCGTCGTGGACAAGCCGCCAGCCTGTGCCAGTGTCGCCATAGATCGACCAGAACGCCCGGCCTGCAGGGCTGCAAACCTCGATGGCTTCCGCATCCGTGCCTTCGCGGATCGTTTTGACCGATGACCCGCGAAAGTCGGTGAAGGTGGCGGGGGTATCCCCCGCCACGAAACCGTTGAAGGAAAACCCGCTCATGCCGTTGCCTCCTGCTTTGCCGCAAAGGCATCGAGCATCAGGTAAAGCGTCTCCATCGCGGGCGGATCGCCATAGACGACCGTGCGCCCGACAAGTTCGGGATCGGCTTCGCACTTGGCCCGAACGGGCAAATCGTGATCCAGATAGGCGTTCACGGTGAAGCGGAATTTCCCGGTCCCGGCGTCATAGAAATAGACGTGCCACTTCACCAGCTGGTCGGGGTTCTCGTCGGCTTCCGCAAACAGTTCTTCCGCTGCGATCCGCTGCACCTCCAAGGATCGGGCGCAATCGCGGATGAAACCATTGCTTTTCGGCCCGCCGAAGGCCGCGCCTTCGCGGATGCCAAACGCATTTCCGGGGCAACGCTCCCGCACAAGGCGGGCCAGGATTTGGGCACTCCGTGCGCTGCCCGTCGCTGCGACATAGGGGGCGGGGTGCATGTCGATCTGCACGACAGAAAAACGGGTCATCTGCGGCTCCCTCACTGGCTCAGTGCCGAATAGGTGCCTTCATCCTCATAGCGGATGATGGCATCGCCGGTCTGGGACAGGCCGCCCCAGAAGGGGCCGAGGAAACCGGCAATCTTGGGCTGGCCCTGCAATTCGGTCCGCAGGTTCGTGCGGGTCTCGGTCCCGGTGATTTCGGTGCCCATGTCATCGACCCATGCGGCAAGGTCATCGGTCACAACGCGGCTCATGCCGCTGTCGTCGGTCATGGTGACGATTTCAAAAAGTGCCATTTGGCGTTCCTTTCTTTTGCGACGGTCCCGCCCGGTCTTTGCGCCGTGGTCGGGTGCCCAAAATGGGCGGGGGGTCAGGCGAGGAAGCGCGAAGCGCGCCCCTCTCCTGAACCCTTGCCTCCCGGCGAGGGCAGGGGGGGAACCGCCGCAATGGGAAAATCCAGCGGACAAGGGGGTGGTGCGGCCCGCAGCGCGAAGCGCGAGGACACGGCCCCGCAGGACGTGCAGCATTTTCGTGTTGCGGTGGGGGACCGGCGGTCCCCTGACGGACAGGCGCGCAGCGCCTGGCCCAACAAGGGCAGGGGGCGTTTGGCTTGTCCAAATCCCCCCTGCGTCTCGATCGCCGCGCCCGGCGCGGGGATCTCGCTATTCTATGAGCAACGGAGATCTATGATTTACTTGCCCACATCGCGCGCGCGCCCTGCGTCAGCGGTCCCGCCCGTCAGGGACGAGATGGACGGGGCAGGGCGCCCAGGACCGGTGTGCGGGGGGATGGCTCGGGACGAGACATTCAACCGTGCAGCGCAGCCGGGCGCATCGCCCTGACCAGCTCGGGTGGAGGCCGGTGCAGCCGGCCGGAACCGGGGGCGCGGCCCGAAGGGGACGCCCTATTGACTTCCGCATATACAAATCGTATATACAGCCCAAGGTGACTAACGTCGGAGGACCTTAATGAACTACTGCAACATTAAGATGGAAACTCCATGGCTGGTTTTGAGTGGGACGAACACAAACGTCACTTAACCCTTGCGAAGCACCAAATAGACTTTGTGGACGCAGTTGAGATTTTTAGCGGCCCCTACGTTAAATTGGTCGGCAAATCCGAAACTGAGCAACGCTTCATTGCGATTGGTCAAGTCCAAGGATATTTCATCGCGGTTGTTTTTACGGAACGTGAAGATGTTATCCGCATAATCACTGCCCGAAGGGCGAGAGAAAATGAAAGACAAGCTTACAGCCGTTATGTCGCTGGACGAAGTGAGAAAGATTCGTAGTCAAACCAGCTGGGATAAGGTTGGATCAAATGGCGACTACGCTGGCGATGCTGAAATTGACGTTGACTGGAGTCGCGTCGAAGTAGTTCGTCCAGAAAAAAAGATCTTGATCTCGATGCGACTTGATCCAGACATTCTAGATTTTTTTCGTTCTCAAGGTCCAGGCTATCAGAGCAAGATCAACGCCATCCTGCGTTCTTACATGAATGCCAAGTGAGCGGATAAGGTAAAATGCCCCGGCTGTAATGCAGCCGGGGCATTTTGATTTTACTTTCGCTGACGCCAGCCTACCGAATGTAGCTCATTGCAGCAGACATGCGCGCCAGGCCAACCACCTCGTATGTCCCTGTAGCAGGGTTCAGTGCGAATAGGCCGTTGCCCCGCAGCTCGACGGTCAGCACCCCATCGCTGTCAGACAGGCGGTCGAAATCCGACAGCATGCCCTCCAGCATTTCACGGGTAATTTCCGCTTTGGCGTCCTGTCCCATCTCACGCGTCGAAAGCATCTAAAATATCTCCCACTTAAACTACGCAATCCCATAGCTCGTACAATTGTGGTTGGCACTACACTAGCTAAAAGGTCAGTCTAAAAAGACAATTGTTAATTTTATGTTGACATGGGCGTCAACTTTCCTGCTGCGCCGCCAGGCGCAGCTCCGCCCGAAGGGCCGGGCCTGGAGGCGGGGGCCAGCGCAGACGGCCGCCACCGCCAGGTCATCATCCCCCGGCCAAAAAAGAGGCCCCGCCAGATGCGGGGCCAGTTGAACCTTCGTCGCAGAAGGATGGGCGGTGCCGCGCTCTACTGAACAGGAGCGGCGGCGGAAAACTCGGTGGCTGCCGGGGCCGGTCGCAAGCGGACGCTCTGATGGGTCCAAGCTGCGCTATGCAGTTTCTGCTGAGCCTCTTTGAAGGGCAGCGGGTCGGTGTGCAGATCGACCCAAGCCGTACCGTTCCAGTGGGTCGCGAAATAGAGGGGCATGAAAATCTCTCTCGTTCGAAAATGCTTGGGATGGGGCGGCTAACGCCGCCCCTCCGGTCCGGTATGAATCAGAAGCAGTCCGGGGTCCAAGCCTCGATGCGGACCTTCTTCTCCGCGTCGATCTTCCATGCCTTCTGATACTCGGCATCGCTGAACAGACGCTCCATGCACTGCGCTTTCTCGGCCTTCTTCTGCGCCTTGTGCGCCTTGAAGCCGTTCCCCTGCGGATCGCAGCCGGTCAGGTTCAAATGCAGCGTGTCCAGATAGTCGGCGCTGACGCGGCTGAAAAAGTTCTCGGCGGTGGGCGTCCAGACTTTGCGGATACCAGCCCCGGCATCGGCCTCGATCAGTCCGAAAAACTCCGCGCTTCCTGCGCCGTAGGGCAGGGTCCGCACCACGCTCTCGACCAGCGCCGCGTTGCGGGCTTTCTTGCCAGCAGCGACGAACGTGCGGAAGGCGGTCGCCAGATCGTCAATCCGCAGTTCCGGGCGGCTCCATGCCTCATGTCCCGCAGGGGCATGGGTCAGCCGTTCGGAAAACTCCAACGCGTGGGGCTTGCTCGGGCAGTTGTTGGGGCGTCCTGGCGACAGGTCGAAAACATGGGTGCTGACACCCGATGCCAGCGACAGGCCGAAGGCCAGCAGGTCAAAGATCATTTCCGGCTTGTCCAGAAGCGCGGTCTGGATCGCGGCCAGCCGCACGGCCTTCATGTCCTCGACCAGCGCGCCGGAATAGGGCGACTTGGGCGCATCCTCGACGCTGGCCGCGCCGTGGCGTGTTGCGGCATGTCCGGTCAGAACCTCTGCCTCGATTGCCTCGGCGCGATCCTCGGGCCGAACCCATGCAGCCGTTTCGCCCAGGGTGCCATCATTGCGGACGTAGATGAAAACCCCGGCAACCGCGCGCTGCGCGTCGGTAAAGCCGCCTTCAACGATGTTTGTCAGGTCGGCAAATTCCGCTTGTCCCGCCTCGTCCAGAACGTCGCCCTTGGCCAGCTCCGCCAGTTCGTCGTAACGCTCGCTCTGTTCTTCGCTCAGGACGCCCGGAACAGGATAGATGCGGTCCAGCTTCTCGGCAGTCCCGTAGGGGACATAGCTGTCGGGCATGGCCTCGACCCATTTCCATACTTCTCCGATCTTTGCCGCTGCCTCGTCCATCTTCTCGGAGAACAGGCGGGCCAGCAGATCGCCATCGTGAAGCGCGGTCGTGTCGCTGAACAGGTCGCGGTTCATCCGCCCGCCCGCTGCGGTGTAGGCGTCCAGCCCGACAAACAGGGCGCGGCGGTCGGTGCCGCTGATCGCTTCCGGCTGCAAAGCCTGCTTGATGCGGTATTCAGACACGTCGCGGCCCATCACCTCGGCCAGAACCTGCAAGGTCAGGGCCTCGTCCTGGCACACGGTAAAGGCTTTCGCCATGCCGAGGCTGATCTGCCCCGCCTTCAAGGCGTCCAGAACGGGGGCGGGCAGCGCGGCCAGCGCAAGGCGGCGGTAAACATGCGCCTCGGTCTTGCCGAAGCTGCGGGCGATGGTGGACACGTCTGCGCCTGCATCCTTCATCCGGCCATAGGCCCGGATTTCATCGGCGGGCGCCAAGTCCTCGCGGGCGGCGTTCTCGGCGCTGGCCCATGCCCGCGCGGTGGCCTCGTCGGGGGCGACGCGGACGGGAACGGAGGCCAGTTCCGGGTGGCGCTTGGTCACGGTCGGATCACGCTCGACCGCGCGGGCGATGGCGCGCAGCCTGCGGCCCCCGGCGACGATGCCGACGCGGCCATCCGCGTCAACGGTGCCGGAAAGGTTCTGGATCAGGCCGATCATGGCAAGGCTGTCGGCCAGCAGGTCGATCCCCTCCGGGTCCGCGTCCTGACGCGGGTTCATGTCGGAGACATAGAGTTGGGCCAGCGGGAAATACTGGATCGGGGCGGCGGCGACGATTTCGGTTTTCATGGGTGAAATTCCTGTTTGCGACGATTATTGGCTGTTGTGGCGTCCGGCTGTGAGGGCAGGACAAAGCGGGAGGGGCCTTAACCAGCTCCGTGCTGCGTCAGGAAGCGGCGTCCGATACCGAAGGTGTCGCCCTTCCTGACCAGCGCCTACGCTTCTGCGAGACGTTGTTCCAAGACTGCATTGCTCATGTGTTCATTCCCTTGTCGGTTGAAGCTGCGGGAAGCATCGGCCTGCTTGCGAAGAGAAGCAGGCCGATCCCCGGTCAGTGTTCGGACGGCAGGTAGAGCGTCAGGACACGGCGCGTCTGGTCAGGGTCACAGGCACAATCGGGCATCGTCGCGCCGAAGGTGTAGGCGGTGTCGTAAAGGTCGATTTTCCAGAAGATCGCTGCACCCTCGGCCTCGACCCGGCCAAAGGAATGATCCTCCCAAGGGTCGTTTTCCTCGGTGAAGTCGGTGAAGTTGATAACCTTCCCCATCAGGGCTGATTTGGTCGCCACGGGCAGGGCCTGGAAACCCGGCGTGACGACAGCGCGGCCTTTCAGATGATAGTCCCGCCACAGGGCTGCAAAGCCCAGGCAGCGCCGGAAGGCGTCATTCTGCTCTGCGATCAGCAGGCGCAGCATGTGGTCGCGCGCCTGCTCGGCGGCGGTGTCGGTCTGGATTGCTTGTGCCATTTGGCTTTCCTTTCTTTGCGACGATCCCGCCCGGTCTTTGCGCCGTGGTCGGGTGCCCAAAATGGGCGGGGGGTCAGGCGAGGAAGCGCGCAGCGCGCCCCTCTCCTGAACCCTTGCCTCCCGGCGAGGGCAGGGGGGGAACCGCCGCAATGGGAAAATCCAGCGGACCAGGGGGTGGTGCGGCCCGCAGCGCGCAGCGCGAGGACACGGCCCCGCAGGACGTGCAGCATTTTCATGTTGCGGTGGGGGACCGGCGGTCCCCAAACGGACGGGCGCGCAGCGTCTGGCCCAACAAGGGCAAGGGGGCGTTTGGCTTGTCCAAATCCCCCCTGCGTCTCGATCGCCGCGCCTCGCGCGGGGATCTCGCTATTCTATGAGCGACAGAGATTTATGCTTTACTTGCCCACATGGCGCGAATGGTTTGCGTCAGTGGTCCCGCCCGTCAGGGACGAGATGGACGGGGCAGGGCGCCCAGGACCGGTGTGCGGGGGGATGGCTCGGGACGAGACATTCAACCGTGCAGCGCAGCCGGGCGCATCGCCCCGACCAGCTCGGGTGGAGGCCGGTCTTGCCGGCCGGAACCGGGGACGCGCCCCAAAGGGGACGCCCGGATTGGTCAGAGAAACAGCGCAGAAATCTGCATCAGCATGCCGAGACCAGCGATCAGCAACAAAATCGTCCAGCCCCCCACACCTGACTTATCTTTTTTGGTCTCAAGCTTCTCATCCGGAATAGGTCTGACCCCTCCGCAATGTGGGCAGGCCCAGATGTGAAAACTTGGCACTAAGCAATAAGGGCAATAACCGTCCATTATATTATCCTTTTACTGTGCAGGTTCTGAGGGTTTGCAAAGTAACTTTAGGAAACCGAAAAAAAGTATCCGCATAAAGAACTGGCGTTCCATGCGATTATTTTGAATTGCCTGGGATACCTGGCAAGTCAAATTCTCCGGGTGCCCATAGCCACGGCGGATAGACGCCATCGGCGGCGATCTTTTGCAGGTCGTCATACGCCTCATCCGTCATGTCGTGAGTGGGGGCGAACATTGCGACAGGTGTTCCGGTATCCAGTAGCAGGGCATTGGCGACAAGCGCCGTGGCCGACAGGTTGTATTTCAGACATTTGATGAAGTCGCGCTCGGCCAGGGCGTCCAGCAACTGGTGTTCGCGGTCGTGATCGAACGGAATCCATTGTCCGTTGACGGGCATGACGGCAATTTCGCGGATGTTGCCGTGGTTTGGCTTCGGGCTGAAGGTCGCGATGACGATCAGGTGGCTGTTCGGCGTTGCCTCAATCATCTCGATCTTGTCGGCCGCGATCCTGTCGAACCGCTTCCCGGTCTCCTCGTCCAGGAACATGGGATAGTCCGGCAGATGTTTGAGGATCAGCTTTCGACCGTAGGTCGAAGGCTCATAGCCTTTGTATTCCGCGATGACGATGCCAAGGGGTATGGGCTTTCCTGCAACCGGCTGAAGCCGGTGCAAGAAACGCCGCCGGTCGGCGGCGAGCTTTTCCTTTCCCTCGATCGAATAGAGCGGAGGGACAAAGAGGTTGCCCGAGATCGGCCCTGCCTTCGTGCTGACTTTTACAGCCGCGGACATCAATTCACGGTGGATGATGAACCAGCTGCGGCGGCGACCGAAACTATTCCGCCACCTGTTCAAACCCGCAGCTTCCCAAAGGTAGTGCAACATGGCCAGCAAACGCAGCTTTGCCGGGCTGGCGACGGCGGATGATGCGGCCTCTCCCGGATCGGCCACGGGGGCGGCGCGTCCGCCCTTCACCGATAGCGGAAAATCTAGTTTGAGCATCGTGCCGCCCGTCTCGTCGGTTACGATTGCTTGTCCGTTCACCTGGCCCAGGCCGGACAGTTCCGGGGGTGGATCGAACGTCTCACAGACTGGATTATGAAGATGGCCCGTTCCGGGCATTCGTCTCAGGATATATTCGTTCCCGACCTTGGCGATATACATTGCCGGTTCCTGACGGCTGCATTGGCACAGCGGTCTGGCCTTCTTTTCGTATGCGCGTTCCAATATCCTCTGCAAACCTTCAGTCAATGTACTGAAACGCGAATGACCGAGTCTATAAGTGTTTTCGGCTACCATAATATTCTCCATTAATAAGAACGATAATCGCCTATATCAGCCCAAAATTCCAGAGAATATTGATGTGTACGGTTGCAAACGAGCCAGGCGCTGACTTAAACTTGGGGAAATCCGTATTCCGCTAGACGCGACATACTGCAATAAGAAACGCCCTTACCAGGCAGAGATGGACACAGAACGAAAGTCACCCATACTGAAACGATGTTTACGATGACCGGAAAGCATTAGTCAGGGACGTATCCCCTAAGCGACCTTCCCAAGTGGCTTAGCTTTTATCGGCGTTTGCGCAGTGATTTTCCAAAATCGGGAAATTCATACGATGAGTGCATTGAAGGTCTCGATAAATTGCACAGGAACCTCCTGAAAACTTCAGAAAGTACGCCGATAGCTTCTCAGTTTTGAGATTTTATGAGAAAACCAAGCTTGGATCTTTGTTCCTTGGGGGAATGCTTATTCACGCCCACCTATTAAAATTAAAAATATGATTAGACTTACTCAAGCTTATCATTCCACCAACCAATTGATTCGCTCGCCACTTCAGAATAATCGAAACCCTCCCTATGCTCTTTCTTTTCTGAGAATTTTTCAATTATTGTATGCAACATGAAGCCGTGAAATTCATCATCCATAGATAGCTCTATACCCTTTATGATCGTCTCTCGATCATAAAGTCTAAGGCACGTTTCAAAGTCAGGATGTCCCACCAAAGCAACAGGTATCCTGCTGCTTTCTGGTATTCTTAAATTATCGGCCTTTGTATTAGCCATTGAAAATAACCTCCTAATGAAGGAATTCCCCATGAGCGTCCACGACTCATACTGCCATACCAAACCTACAATCTTATCTGTGGAATCTTTGAAAAGGGCATGGTGTGTTCTCCAAATTTGAACAACCCCCTTTACGACATCATCAAAATCATCTTGGCATTCTTTCCATGGATTAGGTGATGTTAGAACACGATGAGGCAGCCTTCGTATTTTACACTCAACAATAACACCGCTCGTTTCTCTATCATTCATCCAGAATAAATCGGCGCTTTTCCCATAGGAAGTATCTTTCTCCTCTGAAACTGAGTCACTCTTACCTGAATAGTGCTTCAATAACTTAAAGCACAATTTTTCAAAATATTCTCCCGACGCTCGTCGCGCGTCAGGGTTATGAACAATGTCATAGTAAAGCCCATCAGATATTCTCTTTAGAAGCATATCGCGAGAAGGAATATATAGTCTTTCTGAATATATCTTTCCATCAATGCAAACTGGACGCTCCTTCAAGATGCTTCGTTTAAATGAACGAGGTATATTATCCGATCTAATATCAATTGCGTACTGAACCTGTCTATCAAACGGCGCACCAATTATATTTATTGTTTTTATTATATCATCTCTAATTAACCCAACACCCTCCAATGCCTTTAAGCTAACAGCTGGATTGAACACAACAGCGCCATATATAAAGAAAGAAACCTTTAGGAATACTTCAAGTTCAATTCCATACTTTTCTTCAAAAGCTAACTTTCCCGCAGAGTTTCCATACACAAACCACGCTCGGCCCAACCGTGTGACGTTATTAAAACCAAGCTGCCAGTCGTATTGAGGCCAGAACAACCTAGGCATAGCTGCTATTATGCCATCTGGCTCTGCGTCTATCTGACCATCAACATTGTCAAGGCCGCTGTAGGTATTCATCAACTTTGCTACCGCGCGCCAAACTTTTAAATTTAGTAGCTTTTCAGATTTCCCTCTATCACCCATGGTTAGCTTTTCGTTTAAAAGCGCATCCACACTCCACGGGGGGATATAATATCGTCCTATAATTTTATGATCTTCAACAGGTTCTGGAAAATCAAGATAACGCCCTGCAGCTTCAGCTCTATCCGACCGGATTGCTTCCAACGCCCAGCTCATAATGACGAGAGACTTCATATCTATGGGTTTTAATAAGTCCCACAGCTTGGCCTCCCAGTATTTTATTTTTTCCCGATATATTCCGTCACTGGTCAAGCTTCTACCTCTACGCATTGTAGTCTAAACGTTTTTACTACAGGTAAAACATAGTTTGCTAAACGCGGACTGTTGGCAACTCGCTGATTCGCGTCGTATAGCGCGGCGATCGGTGATCCGCCTTCGTCGCCCAGGATCGGCTGACCCCTTCGCGCGCCAGAACCATCGTCTTCTTGCCGAAGCGGTCATTGATCGCATCGAGCGCGTCCGTCAGGCGCGCGTCGCGCGGGCGATCCGGTGGAAACAGCATGGCTGGTCGGTCGGCTTCGGCCAGCAGGTCATCGAGGATGATCCCGGCCTTGGTATAGCCGTAGCCGTTTCCGGACGGATCGCCCCTCCAGCCCCGCCGCGCAGCCGCCACGGCGGCATCCACCAGGTCGAAGGTATGGTTGGACATGGGCCGCAAGCGGATGCTGCGCGAAAAGGAATGGCGCGGCCTGTCGGGCTTGTGCGGATTGGTGTGGTAGAACACCGTCATCGTGCCTGCCACCAAGCCGTGCTGCCGCAGCTTCTCGGCCGCTCGTGTGGCGTGGGCACTGATGGCCTGGGCCAGCGTGTCGAAGCTGGTCATGGGTGTGCCCGCGGAGCGGGTGACGGCCATGCCCTTGCGCTGCGGGGCCACGTCCTCAAAATCGACACAGGACACCCCGCGCAGCTCGGCCACCAGGCGTTCCAGGACAACCGTCCCGATCTTGCGGCCAAGGGCCAAAGGCAGGTCGCGCAGCTCGGCGGCAGAGTTGATCCCCTGGGCCTTCAACTTGGCCTCGGTCGCGGATCCCACGCCCCAGATTTCTCCGATGGGAATGCGGCGCATCACATAGTCCCGCACATCCTGGTCCATGAGATTGCAGACCCCGGAAAAAAGCGGATTCTTCTTGGCGGCATAGTTCGCCAGCTTGGCAAGCGTCTTGGTGGGCGCGATGCCAACGCAGGTCGGGATGCCCGTCTCTGTCCTGACTGCATCCCGCATTTGGGCGGCATGGGCCTCCATGCGATCCCCGAAGCCCGCAAGGTCAACGAACGTCTCATCTATTGAATAGACGTCCAGACGGGGGGAATAGCTGTGCAGGACCTCGACCACGCGGCGGCTGAGGTCGCCGTAAAGCGTGTAGTTCGATGACAGCGCCTTGACCCCATGCCGCTTCATCAAGTCACGGATCTTGAAAACCGGATCGCCCATCTTGATCCCAAGGGCCTTAGCTTCGTCGCTGCGGGCGACAGCGCAGCCGTCATTGTTCGACAGGACAATGACAGGAATGCCACGCAACGACACATCAAACACGCGCTCGCAGCTGACGTAGAAGTTGTTGCAGTCGATTAGCGCAATGGGGCGGTCGGATTGCTCCACCGTGCCTGCCCCTACTCTATGGGCAGGCGGCGGACGACACCGGCGACAACGCCCCATATCTCGGTCGTCTCCGTAACCGGGATTGTGGCATAGCCCTCCGCACGGGCACGCGGATCGAGAAACCAGACACCATCGCGCTTGGCGAGCTTCTTGACGGTAATGGCGCCATCGACCACCGCGACGACGATGCGGCCATGGCGGCGCTTGCCAGCGCGATCCACGGCAATCAGGTCGCCGTCCAGGATGCCCTCTGCCTCCAGACTGTCACCGGACACGCGCCACCAGAAGGTCGCATGCTCATGCCGCACCACCCACTTGATCGGATCGATCGTATCCTCAAGATCATCCGCGGCGGGCGACGGAAAACCGGCCGGAACCGGCATGGATGCCAGGGGCACATGCCGGTCTACGAGCGTGATCTTGATAGGGCTAAGGTGCAGGGTCATGACTATTAGAACAATACGGGAACATCAGCCATAACCCGAACACCCCCTGCGGCGTCAAGGTCGGATCATAAAAGTTAGCTCTTAGGCTTAACGTGGGGCCCGTACTGCTGTCAGATTGTCTGCATGGGCTTGATGTTCAAGCCGATGGTTTCACCCGCGTAGCGTGCACCAAGCATGAAGCCCGCCGCCCAGGTCCTGATGCGGTTATGGGCTTCGATAGGATTGTGGGTTTCGTCCTCGGAAAGCAGAAGCTCATAGACTGGAACCGGGTTTTCCCCGTCCCTAGTGTCGCAGAGGCTGAGCCTGATAACACTGTCAGACATTGTTTGCTGACCGCGATCCTCCAGCTCAATAGCTGTCAGATGCTCCAGAACCAAAAAGCCTTTCGTCCCAGGTGGGGGCAGCACAGGCATGAACAGCATAAGGTTCTCTCTCATCGCTTCCTCCCGTTTTGAAAGCTGCGCAACAGGTCATGGAAACCTTACCTGTGTCAATTAGTCAGTTTCCTCTACGCCAATCCTTCGGAAGCTCGAATGTTCCTGCCCAGATCCCCCGCCGCGCTACCTTAGCGCGATCAGCTCCTGCTTCGTGCCTGTCGTCGCGGTCATAGTAGGGCACCGCCCAACCGTTCTCGATCATCCATCCCGACAGGCTGACATTGGCTACGGCACAGTCTCCAAGGATGCGGCGGTAGCGGTCCTTGCCCTGTGATTGGCATGTTACGGGTCTGCGGGCGATGAAGTCTGAAAGAGCTAGTGCCGCCTGCTGACCGCAGCGCCATGCCCGGCCTTGGCGGTCAAAACAGGGTTGCCGTGATTCAGGCGCGTCGATGGATACCAGCCTGATCCGCTCCCCATGAATTTCAATTGTGTCTCCGTCGATGACGCTGGCCTGCCCGGTAATGCTGTTTGCTAATCCTGGGCCTGCCATGGTGCAGCACAGGACAGCGACTAAGAAAAACCTATTCATCCGGCGCTTCCTTCCTTGAGACGGTTCTGTAGGGCTTTCCGGCTGCAACAGGCTGTTATTCACAGCCATACAACAGTGCTGTTAGAGCTTCGGGTCGATTGGACGAGCATGCGTTGCCACCGTCTGATTCTTCCTCCGCTTCCTCGGTGCAACGTGAGGGCATAAAACGTCCGGATGTCTCCGTCTGCGTCACGATCTTGCATAAGAATAAGAGGTAGATTGGTATTCAGTCCGCTTGGCAGACTCGCGTAAATCAATGGCCTTTCCCATCGCGGCCAAAGCCTTTGCAAGATCTGAGTTCTCGATCTTGAACGCCGCCAGTCCAGCAAGATCGAGCGCCTTCACATGCTCCGCTTCCATAGCGGCGCGATCCTCACGACCTGCTTGTTCATCATCCGGCGTAGTTGGACGGCCAGCCCACCGACCAAGAAGCGCAAGGGCACGCTTAGGGGCGGACAAGCGATATGCGTTGCTGACCTGTCGGACCTGCGGCCCCCGGCCCTCGTTCGGGGCAGGCTCAAATCGACGCAGCCAATCCAGAAAGCCGTGTTCACGCAGCGCCTTCAGCGCCCGGACAACCGCGTCACGCGACCGGCACAGCTTGTCAGTGATGTAATCAAGGGACGGGTCAAGTCGGCCCGACTTGAAGTTCACCAGATTGGCAAACAGCGCCAGGACCTCCAATGCCACGCCTCCAAGGGGACCGTTCCGCTTGCCAGGCTCCTTGTTGGCCCGCTCATAGTGTCGAGCTGCCATAAGGAATTTCTGCACGTCTTGACGCGACGTACCGCGCCAAAATGATCCCTCGCATGATCCTTTGCGAAGTGAATTGCGACGGATCGGTCTGCGATCTTCCGCACTGCCGTCTGCGCGCGCGCCATCAATAACGCCGTCTATGCGCCTGAAAAAACTGCCGCGTTCTGCGGCCTCTCCGGTATTCATCTGCTGCTCCTCGATCAAGAAGCGCGGTGTCCGCAGGCAAGCCGTATCCGTTCGCACAGATGCGCTTTTGCTCTTGATTTTCGGGAGTGGGAGGATAACTATAGCAGGTGAAAAGTGCTGCTAATTCAGGTCGCCAAACCTGTGTTACCAAACCCAAGCCCCCTCGTGCGGACCCCCGCGCGGGGGGTTTTTCGTTAGGGGGTGATCACGACTTAATCCATGATGGGTACTCCTGTGACATATTGAACAGAAGCTGATCAGCAATGCTGGGCTCGTCCAAAACACGAAATCCACTCCGCTTAAGCAGTGCAATCGCAGCCCAGTTTCCGCATGCTAGAGCCTGATAAGGTGTAGAGCGTGACGTAGGGGGTCGCCGAATAGGAACATTAGTCGCAGTCAAACTAGTGTTCACAGCTGTGAACTCGCCGCCACTAATTCGCATCTTGCGTCTTGATGCGCCACTAGGGGCGCCGCACTTATTCTCAAGCATCTCGCTTCCACCGATCATGAAGTTCAGAGACAATACTCTGAGCTTGATCCGCCAGCCAAAGTGCGAAGCCGTCGTCAACGTCCGTCAAGTCCAGGCGGACAGCACCATCCGTTCTTTTCGCAGATCCGGCAGGCTTGCCGTCAATGGTCAACACCACTGCTTTGTTGACAGGTGGTCGTTCACGTTTTTGGTTGATCTGCCGTTTGACATGCTTTGAAACTGCTTCAAAGGCTAAAACAGATGCATCCAAGACAGGAATCTCGTCGTTCGTTTTGCCAGCTTCAAAAGCTCCTTGGCTGCGCGCACTTTCCGCAATGGAACACAGCAAAGCCTGGTCTGAGCCTGCCGCCGACATATCCTTCGCTAGCGCTTCCCAACGGGGTCTGCCAACACCATGAGCTGGTCCTATGGCGCGGGCGAGCGCGGGATCAATTGCTTTTGCCAAAGCAATGGCCATCGAAACCGCCGAACGGGTCACGTTCAGTACTTCGGCAATTTTTGTTTGATTGCCAAACTGACTTTCAAGTAGCTCATGGGCAAACAGGGCTCGCTCAATGTAGCTGAGGTCACGCCGTGCGGTGTTCTCAGAAACCTGAGCTTTCAGCGCTGCCGTGTCATCAAGATTTGCAATGAGTGCCCTAATCCTTCCGGTTCGCTCTGAGCCCTTGATGGCCTCAAGGCGGCGGCGGCCATAAACTAGAAGGTATCTGTCCGCTTTACTTGGATGTCGACGCACAAGAATCGGGACAGTCTGACCGTTTTGTTCGATAGAGGTTCGAAGATCCTGAACGTCACTGGGATCCAATCTATCTGCAAACCGATCATCATCAATTTGCGCCGGATCTAGATCCCATACGTTATGAGCATCAACCGCATCGCGCGCCGATCTAAGCGCTCGGTTACTCGACATCATGGTTCCCGGGGACGGAGCGGTACCTGCTCCTGAGAGGTTGTCCAGCATCGACATGCGCCGTTTCTTGCTATCTGCCATCACCGCCCCCACGTTTTCTGAATTAGCTGCGAGATCTCATCATTGACTGCATTCAGGCTTTCGATTGCTCTGTCGTAAGTGGACCTCGTAAATGCGCTCCTCTCGACCTCATAAAGTGTTTGCTTCGTCAATCCGGCATCAGAAATGGCAGTGGATTTAAGCATCGGGGCATTGAGAACTTTGTCTGAGTACATGGTGCGCAGAAAAGCGACTATGCGGTTTTGCGGAGAATCTGTTGGCTCATATCGCGTCAAAAGATACCGCATCCAGTCATGGGACATATCCGCACCACTGTCTGCGATGACATCCATTAGATCTGCAGTCATGCGAAGGAACTGGCTCATGGACATCACATCGAGCATTTCTGGGTGGATTGTGACCAAGACACCCGTTGCGGCTGACAATGCAGACATCGTGAGGAAGCCTAACTGGGGCGGACAGTCGATTACGACTACGTCGTACCTGTCATCAACTTTGGCCAATGCCTCCTTCACGCGAAAGAAAAACAATCCTGCACTACCGCGCGAAAGTGCTCGTGGAGTTTCATGCTCGAACTCCATCAGCTCCAAGTTGCCAGGTATTAGATCCAAGTTCGGGATATATGTCGGCCTTATTACTTCCGTTATTTGAACGGGCGCATCATACCGAATGGCATCATAGAGAGTGCCGCCGTTAGGTAGATCAAACTCAGGCTGAACACCGTGTAGAGCTGTCAGCGATGCTTGAGGGTCAAGGTCAATTGCCAGAACACGATAACCCTTGAGCGCTAATCGTTGGGCAAGATGAGCAGCAGATGTGGTCTTTCCAGAACCACCTTTGAAATTCATAACCCCGATGATCTGCAAATGATCGCCCGAACGACGGCCAGGAAGATAGTCGCCAGGCTTCCGCGCAGTTTTCTCCAGCAAAACTCTCAAGCATTGAATATCGTCGGCAGAGTACTGTCGTCTATTGCCCGATGTAACCTCTGGGGAAGGTCCCTTGCCGTCTAGATGAAGCTTGCGCAAATATGAGTCATTAACGCCTAGCAAAGCTGCGGCTTCACCTGATGTAAATTTACGCATTGTTTTGGATGCATCGGGTGGAAACAAACTTTCCCGTTGCGAGTGAAGCTGAGATGCTAAGAGTTCCGAGTGGCCCCGAATTACAGCATTCAGGTTTTGCTGAGTATTAGCCCTAGTCACTATCGTCACTGCCCCAAAATCGGTCACGGATTTTGGCGTTTGATCGCCCTTTTCCGTGACTATTGCCAATCAAGTCGGATTCGCGCAAGCGATTTGTCGTCGGGCAAGACTGAGACGGACAAACAGTCGTAGATCAGTGTGGTGCTGATGGAGCAAGCATCCCCAGCTTCTCAGCCTGTGCCAGCAGCATCTTGACGGACGAGGGCTGCCACGTTGTCCGACCGCGGGGGGTCCGTTCGCGCATCGCCTCCAGGCGATCGCAGATGGCCTGGAGGGTGATTTGGGGATCAGCTCCCTTTATCGCAGCCACGATCGCCGGCAGACGGTCATCGCCAACGCGCCGGGCGGCACGCCCAAGGACTTCCTCGGGCAGGAAGCCGTCCCGAACATAGGCCCGCACAGCCCTCAGGAGCCGCGGCTGCGTCCATTGTCGGTTCGGGGGCAGGGATGCATTGATGATCCGCAGGATATCCTCCCAGGCCATGTGTGGGCGCAGCCTGCGGACATGGGGAACCCAGTCCCCTGCGGTCTGGGCAACGCGTTCCATGTAGCCATCATGCCGCGCCAGGCGTACCTTGCGAAGCGCCTCCGGGTTTCGGGCACGCAGACCGGGATTTCCGCCGATCCGCCCCTCGAGACGTGCGCTGGCCAGTCCCGCCTTGGTCCGTTCGCGTATCAATGCCCGCTCGAACTCGGCCGCAGCCCCCAGCACCTGGAGCGTGAACTTGCCTTGGGGTGATGCCGTATCGATCGGATCCTCGATCGAGCGAAAGAACGCGCTCTTTGCTTCGAGTTGCTCGATGATCTCAAGCAGGTGCGAGAGGGACCGGGCCAGTCGGTCGATCCGAACGACGACCAGTGTGTCTCCCTTGCGGATACCGTCCAGGACGCTCGTCAGGACGGGGCGGGCGCGATTGCCACCGGACCCATGCTCCTCGCGGATGACTGAACAGCCTGCGGCTCTCAGAGCCTGGGCCTGGGGCAGGGGGGTCTGATCATCCGTAGAAACGCGGGCATAGCCAATCAGCGGCATAAAGGGCCATCTTTCATAAAATGTAGACGTCAGTAAACGACCGTTTGGAAACGAATGCAACGCCGATATCTGCGTCTGCCGTACGGATGTCCAGATCCTCTACGTTCAGCAGGGGACGGAAATGGGCGGCTTCGTGCGCTCTCTGGGCCGTATTCCAGGGCCCGCGGGATCTCATCTGCCTGAGTGGTGGGGTGGTGTGACTTCGGTCGATATCTGAAAGTACTAGGCAACTGCAGAATGCTGGCAGTATGCTAAACTGTTGGCATCATAATCATGGATTGTCAGATGGATGTCGGATCGCTTCTTCTGAGTGCCGAGACCCAGGCTGCGAGGGTGGAGGGCATCCTTCTGGCC
>NZ_VDDD01000053.1 GCF_006151785.1 Paracoccus marcusii | reverse complement strand
TGTGCCATGGCCGAGGATACCATGGCCACATTAGGCTGGGAATCCTGTTTGGGTTTTCACACGGTCTGGATCGCTTGGGGACCGCTTCAGATCATCCGCATTTGGAATGGCCGCAGCTGGGGCAGGTCATGCAGCCCTCGACCATTCGCATACCGTACTGACCGCAGCTGGAGCAGGCGGGGCCGCGCGGCGTCTCGCCCACGGCCATCACTTCGGCCTGCGGGTCGGACTTGAGGCCCAGCCCTTCGCCCGCCAGGAAGCCCGTCTCGATCAGGTGGCGTTCGATCACGCCGCCAATGGCCGCCAGGATCGAGGGGACATAGCGGCCCTGCATCCAGGCCCCGCCGCGCGGATCGAAGACCGCCTTCAGCTCCTCGACCACGAAGGACACGTCGCCCCCGCGGCGGAACACGGCCGAGACCATGCGCGTCAGCGCGACCGTCCAGGCATAATGCTCCATGTTCTTGGAGTTGATGAAGATCTCGAACGGGCGGCGGTGGTTGCCGTGGATGATGTCGTTGATCGTGATGTAGATCGCGTGCTCCGACCCCGGCCATTTCAGCTTGTATGTCGCGCCTTCCAGCGCCGCGGGACGGTCCAGCGGCTCGGTCAGATAGACGACATCCGCGCCCTTGTCGGCCTCCGGCGCCTTTTCGGTCGTCTCGCTGACAGACAGCACCGAGCCGGTCACATCGTTCGGCCGATAGGTCGTGCAGCCCTTGCAGCCCAGATCCCAGGCCGCCATGTAGACGTCCTTGAACGCCTCGAAGCTGATGTCCTCGGGGCAGTTGATGGTTTTCGAGATCGAGCTGTCGACCCATTCCTGCGCCGCGGCCTGCATGGCGACGTGGTCCTTGGGAGCCAGCGTCTGCGCGTTCACGAAGTAATCGGGCAGCGCCGCGTCGCCCTTCAGGTCGCGCCACATCTGCACGGCGTAATCGACGACCTCCTCCTCGGTCCGCGAGCCGTCTTTCTGCAGGACCTTGCGCTTGTAGGCATAGGCGAAGACCGGCTCGATCCCCGACGACACATTGCCCGCATAGAGGCTGATCGTGCCCGTCGGCGCGATCGAGGTCAGCAGGGCGTTGCGGATGCCGTGCTTGCCGATCGCGTCGCGGACATCGGCGTCCATCTTGGACATGAAGCCCGAGGCCAGGTATTTCTTGGCGTCGAACAGCGGGAATGCGCCCTTCTCCTTGGCCAGTTCGACGGATGCCAGATAGGCCGACCGGGCGATGGCCTTCATCCAGACGCGGGTCTGCGCAACCGCGTCATCGGCGCCGTAGCGCAGGCCCAGCATCAGCAGCGCGTCCGCCAGACCGGTCACGCCCAGGCCGATGCGACGCTTGTTGCGGGCTTCCTCGGCCTGCGCGTCCAGCGGGAATTTCGATGCGTCGACCACGTTGTCCATCATCCGGACAGCCGTGCGGACCAGATCGTCCAGGCCTTCGGGGTCCAGTTCGGCCGTCTCGGTGAACGGGTTCTTGACCAGCCGGGCCAGGTTGATCGAGCCCAGCAGGCAGGCGCCATAGGGCGGCAGGGGCTGCTCGCCGCAGGGGTTGGTGGCCGCGATCGTCTCGACATAGGACAGGTTGTTGGCCTTGTTGATCCGGTCGATGAAGATCACGCCCGGCTCGGCGAAATCATAGGTCGCCTTCATGATCCGGTTCCACAGGTCCAGCGCCTGGACGGTGCTGTAGACCCGACCCTCGAACTTCAGGTCCCAAGGCGCATCGGCGCGCACGGCATCCATGAAATCGTCGGTGATCAGCACCGACAGGTTGAACATTCGCAGGCGCGCACTGTCCTGCTTGGCCACGATGAACTGTTCCACGTCCGGGTGGTCGCAGCGCATCGTCGCCATCATCGCGCCACGGCGCGAGCCGGCCGACATGATCGTGCGGCACATCGCGTCCCAGACATCCATGAAGGACAGCGGACCCGACGCATCGGCCGCCACGCCCTTGACCACCGCGCCCCGCGGGCGGATCGTGCTGAAGTCGTAACCGATGCCGCCGCCTTGCTGCATGGTCAGCGCGGCCTCCTTCAGCATGTCGAAGATGCCGCCCATGCTGTCGGGGATGGTGCCCATGACGAAGCAGTTGAACAGCGTGACCGACCGGCCCGTTCCGGCACCGGCCAGGATGCGGCCCGCGGGCAGGTACTTGAAGTCCTCCAGCGCGGAATAGAACTTGTCCTCCCACTTGGCCGGGTCGCTTTCCACGCGCGCCAGGTCGCGCGCGACGCGACGCCAGCTGTCCTCGACCGACCCGTCGACGGCCTGCCCCTCGGAATCCTTCATCCGGTACTTCATGTCCCAGATCTGTTCTGCGATGGGGGCGGCAAAGCGGGTCATACGCTCATTCCTTGGTGGTTTGTTCAGGGTTGGACACCAGATATAGCGTCAAAACGCGGCTGGCAAGGTCTTGACAGGGTCGGCCCGTCGGTTTCAGGCAGGTGTGACAAGACCACGAAAATCGGCTTCTATCGCAGAATAGCATGCTGCCGAAAGGGTCTTGCGGTCGTTTCCTGCGACGGGAATCGGGGGGTGCAGCCGGACGGTCACATGCCCGTGGCGTCTTGCCGCAAGAATCGACAGCAGGTGCGGCCCCAGATCCATGTCCGCCCACCAGCCATAGAATCGCGGGTCCTGCCCCGGCGGCGCTTGATAGACAGCACTGACCGGCTGGATCGCCAGACCGGCGGGCAGGTCGTCGGCCAGAAACCCCTGGAACAGGGTCGGCTTGAACGGCAGGACGCGGCGTCCGTCGCTGGACGTGCCTTCGGGGAAGAACAGCAGGCGATGCCCGGCGCGGATGCGTTCGGCGAATTCCAGCGCCTGCGCGCGGGCCAGTTTCGGATCGCGTGTCACGAAATGCGTGTCGGTCACGCGCGTCAGGACGTTGATGCCGGGCCAGCGGGCGACCTCGGCCTTGCTGACGAAGAAGACCGGCAGGGCGGCGTTCAGCGTCAGGATGTCCAGCCAGCTGGAATGGTTCGCCACGACCGCGCCGGGGCCCCGCAGGGGCGTCCCCTCGCGCCGCCAGCGCAGGCCGATGCAGGCCAGGACCAGACGGCAGACGATCTGGACATGCGGTTCGGTCCAGGGGCGGCGGCGTCCATGCACCAGTCGCTCGATCCCGCGCAGCGGCAGGATCAGCAGCACGCCCAGCATCAGCACCAGAACCGCCGGCACGCCGCGGCGGATCACCCGCAGCCAGTCGCGCAGCCCGCGCGGGGGGGCCGGCACAGGCGGTTCGGCATCGCGCCAGGTCGGGCTCATGTCGGCTGCCAGCGGCTTTCGTAGAATTGCTTGTGCTTGGCGGACATCGCGCCCGTGTCCATCAGCAGGAACACATCGGTCGTGTTGAAGGCACGGTCGATGAACGCCCCCTCGCCCACCAGACCGCCAAGGCGCAGATAGGCCTTGATCAGCGCAGGCATCCCGACCAGCGCCTCGCGCCGGTCCAGGCGGTCGGGGGCGATCAGGTCCATGGTCTGGAACCCGTCGGGCCGCGCCCGGGGCCGCAGGTCCGGCGGGGCCAGGTGATGGTGGTGCAGCCACGACAGCGACGGTGCCAGCAGCGTCGGGTCTGTGCCGTGAAAGCTGGCCACGCCGAACAGGATCTGGATGCCGTGGTCCAGCACATAGTCGGCCAGCGCGTTCCACATCAGGAACATCGCCGCCCCGCCCCGGTGATCGGGATCGACACAGGATCGCCCCAGTTCCAGCAGCGGTCGGCCGCTGTCGCGCAGCGGTGCCAGGTCGTATTCGCCGTCGCAGTAGAACCGCCCGAAATCGGCCGCCACATCGCTGCGCAGCAGGCGATAGACGCCGACCACGTGATCCAGCGCCTCCGCATCGCGGCGCGTGTCGATCAGGCACAGGTGGTCGACGACGGGGTCGAACTCGTCCCGTTCCAGCCGGGCGTCGTGATCGACCAGCGGGCCTGTGCCGCCCAGCTCCTCGACGAACACGCGATAGCGCAGGCGCTGCGCGGCCATCAGGTCGCGGGGCGTCGTGGCAAGGCGGATCTGGAAAAAGGCAGGGTCGGCGCGGTTCACGATGGCCTCGGTGCTTGGGCTGCGGCCTGTCTAGGAAAGCCGCGCGGCCAATGCAACACGTGCGGCCCAAGTTCCGCTTGCATCGCGCAACCTTCAGTTGCATCGTCGCGCAAGCAATATCAGGAGTTTACATGTCGCCCATACGCAGGATCTGCAACGCCACGCGGCGTCCGTCGATGACCTGCTTGCCGGCCTCGGTAAAGTTCACGGTGATGCGGTCGCCGATCCGGGACTGGACCTGCCCCTCGCCCCATTCGGGCGCGCCGGGATGACGCACGATCATGCCGGGTTCAAGGATATCGTTCACCGCGAAAACTCCATTTCTCTGCACTTTGGAAGGTAATCATACATGACGGTCGATACAACGCGGATCGCTGCGGGCGATCTGGCCGCACTGCTGGGATCGCGGCTGTGCCATGACCTGGTGTCGCCCCTTGGGGCCATCGGCAACGGGGTCGAGCTGCTGGAGATGTCGCCTGATTTTCCGGGCCTGGCCCAATCTCCCGAACTGCGCCTGATCTCCGAAGCGGTGGGTGCGGCACGCGCACGCATCCAGGCCTATCGCATGGCGTTCGGCATGGCGCAGGGCGAACAGCGGATCGGCCTGGCCGAGTTGCGCCGTCTGCTGGACGGGATCGCCGCACAGGGCCGCCTGACGATCACCCTGGACGCCGCAGGCGATTTCGCGCGGCCCGAGATCCGCATGCTGGTATTGGCGGTGATGTGCATGGAAAGCGCGATGCCCTGGGGCGGCCGGGTGATCGTGCTGCGCGACGGTCCGCGATGGCGGCTGGTCGCGGAATGCGACCGCAGCAAAGTCGACCCGACCCTGTGGGGCTGGCTGGACGGCCCGCAACCCCGCACCCTCGCCCCGTCCGAGGTGCATTTCGCCCTGCTGGCCGAGGCCGCGCGGGCCGAGAACCGCCCCCTGCGCCATGAATTCGACGACACCGGGGGCGAGATCGCGTTCTAGGCGCGGATCGTCCCGTCGCCCGTGACCAGATATTTGAAGCTGGTCAACTGTTCCGCCCCCACCGGCCCGCGGGCATGCATCTTGCCCGTGGCGATGCCGATCTCGGCGCCCATGCCGAACTCTCCACCGTCCGCGAACTGGGTCGAGGCGTTCCGCATCAGGATCGCGCTGTCCAACCCGGCAAAGAACCGTTCGGCGGTCGCGTCATCCTCGGTCAGGATCGATTCGGTGTGCTGGCTGCCATGGCGGCGGATATGGGCGATGGCCTCCTCGACCCCGTCCACCAGCTTGGCGGCGATGATCATGTCCAGGAACTCGCGCCCGAAATCGTCGGGCTTGGCCGGCACGGTGCCGGGGATGCGCGCCAGATCGCCATCCGCACGCACCTCGACCCCCGCCTCCAGCAGGTCGCGGATCAGGACGTCGCCATGGCGGTCATGGAACGCCCTGTCGATCAGCAGGCATTCGGCCGACCCGCAGACACCGGTGCGCCGCGTCTTGGCGTTCAGCACCACGCGCCGCGCCTTTTCCAGATCGGCCGCGGCGTCGGCATAGATGTGGCAGATCCCCTCCAGATGCGCAAAGACCGGCACGCGGGCCTGGTCCTGCACCAGCCCGACCAGCCCCTTGCCGCCACGCGGGATGATCACGTCGATCAGCCCCTGTGCGCCCAGCATGGCGCTGACCGCCGTGCGGTCGCGCGTGGGCACCATCTGGATGGCGGTTTCCGGCAGGCCCGCCGCGCGAAGACCCTCGACCATGCAGGCATGGATCGCGCTGCTGGAATGCAGGCTTTCCGAACCGCCGCGCAGGATCACCGCATTTCCGGACTTCAACGCCAGCGCCCCCGCATCGGCGGTCACGTTCGGCCGGCTTTCATAGATGACCCCGATCACGCCGATGGGCGTGCGCACGCGGCGGATATGCAGACCGGTGGGCCGGTCCCATTCCGCGATGACCTGCCCGACCGGATCATCCTGTTCGGCAACTTCGCGCAGGCTTTGCGCGATCGCGGCGATGCGTGCGCCGTCCAGACGCAGCCGGTCCAGCATCGCATCCGACAGCCCCTTTTCGCGCGCGAAGTCCAGATCACGGGCGTTGGCCGCCAGGATATCAGGGGTACGGGCGGTGATGGCGTCGGCGGCGGACAGTAGGGCCATGCGTTTCGGTCCGGCTGGCGTCTGCGCCAGAACCACCGCGGCCTCTCGGGCGGCGGCGCCAAGGGCGTCGATCAGTTGCCGGGCTTGGACCATGTCCGTCATCGCTTCCTCCGATACGCAAAATCGACGCCGTCTTAGCGTGATCCTGCCGAGAAGGGGAAGGGAAGAAATGGCGCGGTTGACGGGGCTCGAACCCGCGACCCCCGGCGTGACAGGCCGGTACTCTAACCAACTGAGCTACAACCGCGCATTTCCTTCGGGCGAATGATGAGTTGTGGCGCGGTTGACGGGGCTCGAACCCGCGACCCCCGGCGTGACAGGCCGGTACTCTAACCAACTGAGCTACAACCGCCCAACTCATCCCCCGGACGATCGCCCGCCGGAGTAGGCCGGGGTTTACGCAGACCGCCGCGCGGCGTCAAGGGCGCGTTGAACGAATTTTGCCACATTCGGGCAAATCTTTGAAATTACGGTGCAAAGAACGCGAACGGGGCGCCCGATGGGCGCCCCGATGAACCAAGCAACTTGTAAACAAACAGGGTGGGATCAGTCGCGGACGGTTTCCATGTCGAATTCCGGCAGCGCTTCCAGTTCTTCCTGGCTGTAGTTGGTCGCCAGAACCGTGTCGTCACCGAACATCGCCATGTTCAGGACATCACGATCCAGCAGCACGGTGTGCGTGCCCATGCCCAGAAAACCGCCGATGTCGGCGATGTAGCCCATGACCTGACCGTCCGGCGACATCACGATGTCGGACACAGTCGCGATCTCGTTCCAGTCACCCGGAACCGCATCGCCCGTTGCATCGGTCCATTCGGTGGTCGACGGTTGGTTGGTCGTATAGATCGCGCGGCCCTGCAGCCACGATGCGGTGATGCCGGGATTCTCGGCCGACAGCGTCACTTCCATGTCGCTCATGTCGGTCGCCATCTCGTCGGCGGGCATCGTCTCGGCAGGCCTGGCATTCGCCGGCATGGTCTCTGCGGGCATTGTCTCTGCGGGCATCGTCTCGGCCGGCATGGCGTCGGTGGCCGGGGGCGTCGCCGCGTCCTGTGCGAACACCGGAGCCGCAAATGCCAGAGCAGCAGCCGTCGTCATCATGAGGGTTTTCATTCTAGATCTCCGCATCAATTCTTTGTTTCGATGACGTCTTTTCGTCATCTTCACGGCATCAACGCGGGCATTTCGACGACCGTTCCCTAAACATTTGTATGATCTAGTCACGTGATCGTGGGTGACTGATCCGTCCGCCGCAGACCGGTGCCGGAACGCCCGTGGTCATCGGCCCCGATATTGGCAGCCCCCGCAGCACGCGTACCGCCAGCCAGCCGAAGGCCTGCGCCTCCAGCATGTCGCCATTCAGGCCGATCGCCTCGACCGGCCGGACGGGCACGGGCAACGCTGCTGCCAGCGCATCCATGATGGCTGCATTGTGGCGCCCCCCGCCGCAGACCAGAACTTGCGCAGGCATCGCGGGCAGCCACGCGATGCCTGCCGCAACAGATCCGGCCAGTGCCGACACCATCGTCGCCGCCGCATCGGCATCGGACAGCGGGGCAACCGCGCGGGTCAGGCCGGCGAACTGATCGCGATCCAAGGATTTGGGGGCGGGTCGCCGGAACCACGGATCATCCAGGAACGCCGCGACGATGTCCTGATCGGCGGTGCCGCTGGCCGCCAGTGCGCCGCCTTCGTCCCGCGACTGACGGCGGCGCCGGCGCATCAGGTCGTTCAAGGGCGCGTTCGCAGGCCCCGTGTCGAAGGCGACGCAGGCACCGGCGGTCTCGGGTGCGGGGGCCGTGGGGTCCACCCAGCTGATGTTGCCGACGCCGCCCAGATTCAGGAACGCCACGGGGGCCGCGGGCAGGCGCCCCTGCCCCACGGCCCAGTTCGCGCAGGCCCAATGAAAGAACGGCACCAAAGGCGCGCCCTCGCCTCCCTGACGCACATCCTCGGACCGGAAATCCCAGACCACGGGGCGATCCGTCATGCGCGCCAGCGCCGCGCCGTCACCCGCCTGATGCGTGCCGCGCCCGCGCGGATCGTGGGCCAGCGTCTGGCCGTGAAACCCGATCAGCTGCGCATCTGGAAACTGCCGTGCCAGATCGGCATGGGCCGCCTGGACCAGTTGCGCCAGCTCCGCCACCTCCGGCGCGTCGGGCCACAGGCCCAGCCCCGCATGCAGCACGGCCGATTCGTTGTCGCCGAACGCACGAAAGGCGCTGTCCCCAAAGCCGCCGATCCGCACCCCGTCGGTTTCGATCATCGCCGCGTCGACACCGTCCAGCGACGTGCCCGACATCATCCCCAAAGCCCGGATCATCGCTTTTCCTTCGCTGCTCCTGCCTGTATATCGCCCGGATACACAAGGATGAAGCCCATGACATACCAGCCCAAATCCGACTTCCTGCGCATCATGTCCGAACGCGGCTATCTGGCCGACTGCACGGATTACGCCGGGCTGGATCAGGCGCTGCTGGCAGGACCGATCACGGCCTATATCGGCTATGACGCGACGGCGGCCAGCCTGCATGTCGGGCACCTGCTGAACATCATGATGCTGCGCTGGTTCCAGAAGACCGGCAACAAGCCCCTGACCCTGATGGGCGGCGGCACGACCAAGGTGGGCGATCCGTCCTTCCGCAGCGACGAGCGCCCGCTTCTGGACGATCCCGCGATCCAGGCCAATATCGACGGGATGGGCCGGGTCTTTGCCCGCTATCTGGATTACGGCCCCGACGGGGCGGTGATGCTGAACAACGCCGAATGGCTGGACGGCCTGAACTACCTGACCTTCCTGCGCGACATCGGCCGGCATTTCAGCGTCAACCGGATGCTGTCCTTCGAATCGGTCAAGTCCCGGCTGGACCGGGAACAGTCGCTGAGCTTCCTGGAATTTAACTACATGATCCTGCAGGCCTACGACTTCCTGGAGCTGAACCGCCGCCACGGCTGTGTTCTGCAGATGGGCGGGTCGGACCAGTGGGGCAACATCGTCAACGGGATCGACCTGACGCGGCGGGTGGACGACCGGCAGGTCTGGGGCCTGACCTCTCCGCTGCTGACGACCAGCGACGGGCGCAAGATGGGCAAGTCGGCGGGCGGGGCGACCTGGCTGTCGGCGGACATGCTGTCGCCCTATGAGTTCTGGCAGTTCTGGCGCAACACCACCGATGCCGATGTGGGCCGGTTCCTGAAGCTGTACACCGAACTGCCGGTGGACGAATGCGACCGCATGGGCGCGCTGCAGGGGTCCGAGATCAACGAGGCCAAGGTCCGTCTGGCCAACGAAGTGACGACCCTGTTGCATGGCGCCGATGCCGCCGCCAGCGCCGAGGCGACCGCGCGCAGCGTCTTTCAGGACGGCGGCGCGGGCGGCGATCTGGAGGTCGCGGTGCTGCCCGCCGATCAGGCGCAAGGCGTCACCATCGCGCAGGCCCTAGTCCAGTCGGGCATCGTCGCCAGCGGCAAGGAGGTCAAGCGTCTGGTGGCCGAAGGCGGCCTGCGCGCCGACAACGCGCCTGTCACCGATCCGCAGATGCCCTTGGACCAGGCCGTACTGGAGCGCGGCATCAAGATCTCGGTCGGCAAGAAAAAGCATCGGATGCTGCGCATCGGCTGAGTTGACCGCATTGCATGGCTGCCCTGCAACCGCCCTGACCTTGCGTCAGGGCGGTTTCATTTTGACTGGGCAGTCAATATCTGACGGTCACGGGAGGAAACGCCCTGATCGGAGAATGACAATGTCGAACCAGACCCAGAAGCCGCTGAGCATCGCGGACCGCAAACGCAGCCAGCAGGCAGATGCCGCACTGGATCAGATGTACGGATACTATGCCCGCGAAGACGGCACCCGTCCCGTCGTCAGCGAACTGGACGCCCAGAAGGCTGCATGACACCGGAAAGATCGCCGAAAGCAAGGGGCCCACGCGGCCCCTTTTCCATGTCCTGACCGCGGAAGAACCGCGGCTGCCACCCGTCGCCTCTGCACGGGTTCGGTTGGGCGTCGCGGTGCGGCCCGCCATGCGGTTCTGTCACAACTTGAAACGTCCGGCTGCGGAACGGTACTGAGAGGGGCATGACAGTCGAAAAGGACACATCCCGATGATTGCGCAACCCGACGTGACGGTGCCGCCCAATATACGTCGCCTGGAGGACGGGCGGCTTGTGCTTGTCGGCGGAAATCACGGGGTCGCGCAGATGTTCGAACGCGGCAGTTCCACGGTGCCGGAGGAGCGCATCGAGATTTTCAGACGCAATCATCGCGCGCGGAAACAGTGGGCGGATGAGAACGGCTGTACCTATTCCCAATGGGTGTTTCCCGATCCGATCGTTCTGAACGCCGTCACGGCAGGGCTCGGGTATCGATCGATATTCGAACGCTCGATGCCATCTGACGCGCGGCCCAACGATCTGCTTTATCCGATCGACCATCTGTTCGGGCGGAATGATCGGCTGAGCATGACCGACAGTCACTACACTCCCGTCGCGAACATGCATCTGGCCGCCGAGGTGGCCGAACGGACTTTGCATATCGATGCAAGCAAGGTTCTGGATGATCTTACATCCAGCATGGGTCCGGAAAGAGAATACGTGGGCGACCTGGGTGTGCAATGCACGCCGAAAATCAGCGAGATCAGGCGTTCGCCGATGGCACACCCCCAGATTGCCTCGGCTGCCAATGGGGTTCAGGCCGGGAACATGGGAATCATGCACCTGATATCATCCCCGAAATCGGTAACGCCGCGGACGCTAATGATCTTTGGCGACTCGTTCTTTCGCTCGCTGTTGACAGAGTTGGCACGTTACTGGCGCAAGATCGTCTTCTGCCGCACGCCGTTCTTTCATCAGGAGATGATGGCGGCGGTCAAGCCGGACGACGTTCTGTGCGGGCTGGCGGAACGCTATTTCGCCTCCACCCGGCCCGACACCGAACGACCGCACTTTCTTGCCTATCCCCTGATGCACGGCCGAAGCACCGCTCCCGATGCGATGTTCGCCACGCTTTGGGACGAGATGATCGATGCCAACGCCTTGGCATTGAACAGATGATCGTTTGATCGCGACAGGTTCTGAACAAAGATCGAGAGAATACCGCGTAAGCGGGCGCGCAACGCATCAATAGAATCGCGGTGTTCAGTGGTCGGGGCGATAGGATTCGAACCTACGGCCTACGGTTCCCAAAACCGTCGCGCTACCAGGCTGCGCTACGCCCCGACACCCGCGCTTTAGCGCAAGGAGGCGGCGGTGGAAAGCCCTAGCGGCACGGCCAAGCTGCGCCAGCTCGATCCAGCGCGGGATGAGCCAGTTGCTGGCCGGCGGCAAGACCCAGCCTTGCTGCCTCGCCTCCTGCGATTTCCAGGACCATCAGGCGGTCCGGCCGCGGATCGCCGACGGCGGCGCCGGGGATTGGCGTTTCGTCCAAGGGGCGGGCGTTGCGGTGAATATGACGGATCACGCCGGTTTCGTCGAAGAAGATCAGGTCAAGCGGGATCAGCGTGTTACGCATCCAGAAACTGACCGGCTGGGGTTCGGGATAGACGAACAGCATCCCCTCTCCCGCAGGTAGGTTTCTGCGGAACATCAGGCCTTGGGCCCGTGATTCGGGTGTGTCGGCAACCTCTATCTGAAAGGACAGAGCCGTGTCGCCAGTTGTGCGAATCAGCGCCGCATCAGACCTGCATTGCGCATCCGCTGCCGGGACGATGGGTTGGGCCGCAAGCGGCGCAGCCAGCGCCAGCAACAGGGCGACTGCAAGGCTACTCCGCAACATGGGGAAGCGAGTTGTGAAGCGATTCGGCCTGCGCCTTTTCGTCATGGGCCGTCTGCGCCGCATCCCATGCTGCGATCTGTGCCGCCATGAGGCCACGCGGGCCCTCGACGATGCGCAGGCAAAGCGCCTCCCCGATGGCAAGGTCTGCAAAACCGGAATGGCGCAGGACCTCGATATGGATGAAGACATCCTCAGAGTAACCGAAGATGTTGGCGAACCCGAAGCCCTTGGATTTGTCGAACCATTTCACACGCGCCGGCCGCAGCGGCAGGCTGTCGAGGTTTTCGATGATGTCGATGTCCAGGTCGGCGATGGGGGCCTGTCCGTCGGTGGCGGGTGGCTCGATCGAAACGACCTCGGCGGCCTGCACGCCGCGGCTGGTATGCTGCACTAGCACCTGCACGCGTGACTGATCGGCGACGGAACTGCGGCCGAAATTGCGCAACACGTTGCCATGCAACAGAATATCGCTGCCGCCGTTTTCGTCCAGAATGAAGCCATAGCCCTTCGAGGGGTCAAACCACTTGACCAACCCTGTCACCAGCTTGAGGCTGCCGTCTTCTGTCATCGCATTTCCGTATTCACGCTAGCCAATTGTCCTAGGACAGTAATGACCCCCTCCACTGACTACAACACAACAGTGGCTTGGAGGCGAGACTGTGCCAACGAGGTTAACAAAAGTTGGTTCCGTTCCTGCGACGACATATCGCGGCGGGTCATGGATAGAGTCGTTCGACCGACCATCCGGCATCCGCGTCGCGGGTCCACCGGAACCGGTCGTGCAGGCGAAACGCGCCGTCCGCCCAGAATTCCAGATGCGACGGAGTGATGCGATAGCCGCCCCAGAATGGCGGCCGCGCGGGGCGCGGACCGTGGCGCAGCCCGGCCTTGGCGGCCTCGGCCACCAGCGTCGCGCGGGCATCCAGCGGTTGCGATTGGCGCGAGGCCCAAGCCCCCAACCTGCTCTGCAGCGCGCGGCTGTCGTAATAGGCGTCGGCCTGGGGTCCGTCCTCTCGGGTGACGGTGCCGCGCACGCGGATCTGCCGGTGCAGCGATTTCCAGTGCATCACGAAGGCCGCCTTGCCCGAGGCCTCGATCTGGCGGCCCTTGGCGCTGTCATAGTTGGTATAGAAGACGAAGGATCCGTCCAGCCCCTGCCCGTCGATATCCTTGAGCAGGACCATCCGCACATCCGGCAGCCCGTCTGCATCGACGCTGGCCAGCGCGACGGCATTCGGGTCGTTGGGCTCGGACGCCCGCGCCTCTTCCAGCCAGGCGCGGGCAATGTCGAACGGGTCGTCGCCCGCAAAGATTCCGGTCCGATCACTCATCGCGCACTCCTTGTGCTTGCTGCGACAGGACACTTGCCCTAATCACCTTTGAAACGGTTGAAAGCGTGAGGGACAGGACATGTCAAGCGAGCAGAGGCCCGGCCTGATGGCCGGCAAGCGCGGTCTCATCATGGGATTGGCCAACGACAAGTCGATCGCCTGGGGTATCGCCAAGGCCTTGGCGGCCGAGGGTGCGGAACTGGCGTTCAGCTATCAGGGCGATGCGCTGAAGAAGCGCGTCGATCCGCTGGCGGCGCAGCTGGAGTCGGACACGGTGCTGCCCTGCGACGTGTCGAACGAGGCATCGATCGACACCCTGTTCGCGGATCTGGGCGCGAAATGGGACGGGCTGGATTTCGTCGTCCATGCCATCGGCTTTTCGGACAAGGACCAGCTGCGCGGCCGCTATGCGGAGACGACACGCGACAACTTCCTGATGACGATGGACATTTCGGTCTATTCCTTCACCGCCGTCGCGCGCCGCGCGGCCGCGATGATGAAGGATGGCGGGTCGATGCTGACGCTGACCTATTACGGCGCCGAACGCGTCATGCCGCATTACAACGTGATGGGCGTCGCCAAGGCCGCGCTGGAGGCCTCGGTCCGCTATCTGGCCGAGGATTTCGGCAAGGACAACATCCGCGTCAACGCGATCAGCGCCGGTCCGATCAAGACGCTGGCCGCCAGCGGCATCGGCGACTTCCGCTACATCATGAAGTGGAACGAACTGAACTCTCCGCTGCGTCGCAATGTCACGCAGGAAGATGTCGGCAATTCCGCCCTGTACCTTCTGTCGCGCCTTGGCGCCGGCGTGACCGGCGAAACGCATCACGTCGATGCCGGCTATCACGTCGTGGGCATGAAGGCTGTCGACGCCCCCGACATCGCGACCGTCAAGAAGGACTGACGGACACGCAGCCCCCATGATCCAGATCACGGCCGAACAGATGGGCATCTTCGTGGCCACGCTGTCGGCCGCGATCCTGTCGCCCGGACCCGGCGTGATCGCCGTCAGCCAGGGCGCCTTTGCCTTGGGGCGCAGACGTGCGCTGACCTATGGGTGGGGTTTGGCGATCGGCGCGTCGGTCTGGTGCCTGGTCGCACTGCTGGGACTGACAGCCCTGTTCCGCGTCGCCCCCTGGACCCTGATCCTGCTTAAACTGTTGGGCGGGGCCTATCTGATCCGCATCGGCATCCTGATGTGGATCCATGCCCGCGACCCGATGCCCGACGCCGCGGCGGGCGGGATGAGCCTGTGGTCCGGCATGGCACTGAACCTGTCGAACCCGAAACCGGCGCTGTTTTACTCCGCCGTGCTGCTGTCGATTTTTCCCGCCGCGCTGAGTGTCGCCGACAAGGGCGCCATCTATGCCGTGGCCTTGTCGGTCGAGCTGTTCTTCTATACCGCACTGGCCAGCCTGATGGCCCTGCCGCTGTTGCGGCGGCGCTATGCGGCCCTGAAATTCTGGATCGACCGGGGGGCCGGGCTGGCGATCGCCGCCCTCGGCCTGTCCCTGGTCCTGCGCCCGTGAAGGAGACAACGATGAACGACCGCCTGCCGCACGAAAAAGGCTTCCATGTCAGCTGGGACCAGCTGCACCGCGACGCGCGCGCCCTGGCATGGCGCATGGACGGCACCGAATGGCGGGCCGTGGTCGCCGTGACGCGCGGCGGGCTTGTCCCCGCGATGATCGTCGCGCGGGAACTGGACATCCGGACCATCGACACGATCTCGATCCGCTCCTACAAGGGCGTCGGCACGGAAGCGGGCCAGGGCCAGCTGGAGGTCCTCAAGCGCCCCGACCCCGAACTGATGGGCGATGGCGAGGGCATCCTGGTCGTGGACGACTTGGTTGATTCGGGACGCACGCTGGAACTGATCCGCGAGATGTATCCCAAGGCACATCTAGCCACCGTCTATGCCAAGCCCAAGGGCAAGCCGATGGTCGCCAGCTATGTGACCGAGGTCAGCCAGGACACCTGGATCTTCTTCCCGTGGGACATGGCATTGCAGTACGTGCAACCTTTCCGCGGCGAAGACTGAAACGATATCAGGGGCTTGGCGAACCCCTGACATTTCTGTCACCGACAGGGCGGGAACCTGACGTGATGCCGGTGCATTAAGCACCCAATGGCGGGCTGCCCAAGCAACCCGCAAGGCACACACAGGAGACCAAAGACATGCGTAAGCTGCTTTTGACCACCACCCTTGCTCTGCCTCTGACTCTTGGCGCGGCATTCGCGCAGGACACGGCACCCGCCGCCGATCCCGCGATGGAGCCTGCCGAAACCGCCCCCATGACCGACGCCGGAACCGGTGACATGGCGACGGGTGACATGGCCACGGACGACATGGCCACCGAAGACGCCGATGAAGCCGCCGCCGCCGCATCCGCCGCGGACAAGGTCGAGGTTCAGCAGGCCGAGAACGAATGGCGCATCGACTGGATCACCGGCGCCAGCGTGACGTCGCCTGATGGCACCGATATCGGCTCGATCAGCGACCTGATCGTCGATGGCGACACCGGTGAGATGAAGGCCGCGATCATCGGCGTGGGTGGTTTCCTTGGCATCGGCCAGAAGCAGATCGCCCTGCCGTGGGGCGACCTGACCATCAACTCGGACGCGCAAGAGATCACCAGTGATCTGACCCGCGAAGAGGCCGAGGCCGCACCTGAATACGTGTTCCGCGACCAGGAGGCCCCGGCTGGCGACATGATGAGCGACCCGGCCGCTGACCCTGCAGCCGCACCTGCCGCGGACCCGATGGCTACCGGCACCGCGACCCCGCCTGCCGATAAGATGGCGACCGAACCTGCAGGTGACATGGCGGCCGAACCCGCCGATGGTATGGCTGAACCCGCCGACACGATGGCGACCGAGCCGGCGGACACGATGGCAACGGAACCGGCAGACGGTACGACGACCGAGACCGCACCCGCCAACTGATCTGTGATCCTGACGAAAGAACGGCGGCCCTTTGGCCGCCGTTTTTTGTTACGCTCAGCTGTTTCCGCGGACGAACCGCGACGCGCCTTCTGCGGCGCGCTGCAGGGCACGGCTTTTGTTCACCGTTTCCTCGAACTCCGCTTCGGGGTCGCTGTCGTAGACGACGCCCCCGCCAGCCTGAATATACAGCGCCTTGTCCTTGACCACGCCGGTGCGCAGCGCGATGCACATGTCCATCTCGCCATTGGCCGCGAAATAGCCGACCGCACCGCCATATACGCCCCGCTTCTCAGGCTCCAACTCGTCGATGATCTGCATCGCGCGGACCTTGGGCGCGCCCGACACCGTCCCGGCAGGCAGGCCCGCCAACAGCGCGGACAATGCGTCCTCGCCCTCCCGCAACTCTCCGACCACGTTGGACACGATGTGCATGACGTGGCTGTAGCGTTCGATCACGAACTGCTCGGTCGGGCGGACGGTGCCGGGTTTGGCCACGCGACCCACGTCGTTGCGGCCCAGATCCAGCAGCATCAGGTGTTCGGCCAATTCCTTCTGGTCGGACAGAAGATCGGCTTCCAGCGCACGATCCTGCGCCTCGTCCGCGCCGCGGGGCCGCGTTCCGGCGATGGGGCGGATCGTCACCTCTCCGTCGCGCAGGCGGACCAGGATCTCGGGGCTTGCACCGACAATCTGGAAACCGCCCATGTTCAGGAAGAACATGAAGGGCGACGGGTTGGTCCGCCGCAGGCTGCGGTAAAGCGCGAAGGGCGGCAGCGGAAAGTCCATCCGCCACCGCTGGCTGGGAACGACCTGAAAGATGTCGCCCGCGCGGATGTAATCCTTGGCGGTCTCGATCGCGGCCAGATAATCGGGTTTGGCGAAATTGGACACCGGCGCGCCGATCTGCGTGTCGTCGCCCATCACCCGCGGCTCTGACGGCTGCCGGTCAAGCGAGCGCAGCGCGTCCATGACCCGTTCCGCGGCGCGCGCATAGGCCGCGCGCGCATTGTCGGTACCGTCATGCCAAGCCGGGGCGCACAGGGTCACCTCCCCCTTCACGCCGTCCAGCACGGCCACGACCGAAGGGCGCATCATCATCGCGTCCGGCAGGTCCAGCGGATCGGGGTTCACACCCGGCAGATCCTCGACCAGCCGGATCATGTCATAGCCCAGATAGCCGAACAGGCCCGCCGCGACCGGCGGCACGCCCTCGGGCATCGCGTCGATCCGGCTTTCCGCGATCAAGGCCCGAAGGCTGTCCAGCGCCGGGCGGGGATCATCCTCGAAGTCTTGAGAGAACCGCGCCTGCCGGTTGATCCGCGCCTGACCGTCGCGGCATTCCCAGACCAGATCCGGCTTCATGCCGACGATCGAATAGCGGCCGCGCAGTTCTCCGCCCGTGACCGATTCCAGCATGAAGCTCTGCGGTGCGGCCTCGGCCAGCTTCAGCATCAGGCTGACCGGGGTGTCCAGGTCCGCGGCCAGCCGGATGGTCACCAGCTGGTTGCGGCCTGCGGCCCATTCGGCCTCGAACTGCGGAAATTCCGGCGTCAGCTGCATCACTGGACCTGGGCGTTGATGGCGTTGATCGCGGACTGGTTCAATTCGACCGCGGACTGGCGCTGCGCATAGCGGGCGTAATAGTCGAACAGGTCGACCTGCAGCGACTGATCCAGACGCGACCGCACCCCGTCCAGCACCTGTGCGGCATCGGGCTGGGACAGGTCGGCATCGTTGATCTGGTCAAGCCGCACGACGAACACCCGGTCGCCCGCATCGACGACCTCGGCCTGACCGGGTTCGGTCACGGCAAAGGCCTGGGACAGCAGCTGCGGGGGCAGTCCGTCCATCCAGTCGCTGCGCGCCAGGCCGGTTTCGGTCGTCCAGGCGGAGGCGTCGTCGGCCTGCGCCTCGTCCGGGGTCGCCTCGGTCTGGGCGACCTCGGCCAGGCTCAGATCGGCGGCCAGTTCCAGCAGCTGGCGCTGGACCTCGGCGCGGCGCCAATCGGCCAGAACCTCGTCGCGGACCTCCTCGAAGGGGCGCAGGGTCGGGGGCACGATCTCGTCCAGGCGCATCGCAAAGACGCCGCCATCCGCCAGTTCGGCCAGTTCGGGGAAATCGGTGCTTTCCATCTGGGCGGCACGTTCGCGAAACGCCTCGTATCCGGCGATGCTGCCCTCGGCCGGCACCGCGTCGGCGGTCCAGTCGACCTGGCCCAGTTCCAGCTCGGTATCCTCGGCCAGCTCCTCCAGCGTCGCGCCGCTTGCCAGCGCGTCCTCCAAATCCGCGATGCGGTCCTGGATCTGGCGCGCGGCGGCGGACAGCGCCGCCTCTCCGCGCAGGCCTTCGCGCGCTTCCTCGAAGGGAATGTCGACGGGGTCCAGGATCGCGTTCACCGAAAACAGCGCAGGGCCCAGATCGGTCGGCAGCGGACCCACGACCCCCGGCTGGTCCAGCGCGAACACGGCCTCGGCCGCCGAACCCAGCTGCGCCTCGGTCACCTCGCCCAGATCAACGTCATCCAGCGTCAGTCCGCGCTGCAGGACGAAGGATTCGAACGGCGCGGTGTTGGCGTCGATCTGCTCGCGGGCGGCCTGCGCCTGTGCCTCGTCGGGGAAGACCAGGCGGCTGACCATCCGGCGCGCGGGGCGCTGGAACTGGTCGATGTTCAGCTGATAGGTGTCGCGCAGCGCGGCCTCGTCCAGCTGCACCTCGGAGGACAGCATGTCGGGCGTCACCCAGGCATAGGTGATCGCGCGCGTCTCGGGTGCGGTGAAGCGGTCCCCATTGGCAGCATGCCAGGCGCGCAGCGTCGCGTCGTCAGGCTCGGCCACGGGCGCGGGCAACTCGTCCTCGGTCAGTTCGCGCCAGCTGAAATCGCGCGTCTCCAGCAGCCAGCGCGCGGTCTGGTCGACCATCGGCGCCGGCGCGGTCACGCCGCCCACGACGGCGCGCTGCAGCAGCAGGCGCGCCTCGTCGTCGCGCACGGTCGCCTCGAAATCGGCCTCGGTCAGATTCTCGCGGCGCAGCACCTCGGCATAGGCGGCACGGTCGAACGACCCGTTCGGGCCCTGGAACGCGCCCGCCTGCATGATCGTCTGCGCGACCTGCGCATCGCCCACCGACACGCCGATGGCGCGCGCCTGTTCCGCCAGCGCTGCCGCCGCGATCAGGTTGGCCTGCACCGACTGCGCCAGCCCCATCTGCTGGGCCTGCTGCATGGTGATCTGCTGGCCGGTCTGCTGGGAAAAGGCGCGCATTTCCGATTGCAGGGCGCGGGCATAGTCGTCGGCGGTGATCTTGGTGTCGCCGACCGATCCGATCTCGGTCGTGCCGCCCGAAAAGCTGGTGATGCCAAAGCCTCCCAGCCCCAGCACCATCAGACCCATCAGGATCCAGACGATGGTCGATTTGCCCTTGGTACGCAGCTGTGACATGGCGCGGCCTTCCTCGTGGTCGTGTCCCGCCCGTCTTTAGGGCGCGGGCGGGTCAGCCACAAGTGGATCAGGCCGAAAGGCCGGCCAGCCGGTCCGCCAGCGCCGCGATTCCGGCCGCGTCGGCATTGGCGAACGCAATGCGCAGGTGGCGCGGGCCCGTGGCGTCGCCCTCGGGCGTGAACATCGTTCCGGGCAGCGCCAGGACGCCTGCGTCCCGCACCATCCGCCGCGCCAGATCGGCCGAGCCTTCGGCGAACGGGTGTTCGACCCATGCGAAATACGCCCCCGCGCTTTTCAACCGCCAGCCGGGCAAGGCGCCAAGGGCGGCCGCGGCGGCGGCACGGCGCGCCAGGATCTCAGCCCGCTCTCCGGCCAGCCAGTCCTGCAGGTGCTCCATCCCCCAGACCGCGCCGATCTGACCCAGTTGCGACGGAGAGATGGCCACGGTGTCCAGGAACTTCTCGACCTGCTGCAACCGCTCGATGCCGGCGACGATGGCGCCGACACGATGCCCGGTCAGGCGATAGGCCTTGGAAAAGCTGTAGAGCTGGATCAGCGTCCCGTCCCAGTCAGGCCGGGTCAGCAGGTCATGCGGTGCCCCGTCGCGGCTGTCGAAATCGCGATAGGTCTCGTCCACCACCAGCGCGATCCCGTGCGCCTGCGCCAGATCGAAGAACCGCCCCACAAGATCGGCCGGGTACTCCGCGCCCGACGGGTTGTTCGGCGTGACCAGCACGATCGCCCGCGTGGCGGGCGTGATCAACGCCGCTGCGTGATCGGGGTCGGGCAGCATGTCGGCCCCGCAGGGCAGCGGGACCGTGGCGACGCCCGCCATGTCCAGCCACATCTTGTGATTGAAGTACCACGGCGTCGGCACGATCACTTGATCGCCCTGCCCGGCCAGCGTCGCCATGACCGCGCAGAACGCCTGGTTGCACCCTTGGGTGATCGCGACGTTGGTCCCCGTCAGAGCACCACCATAGGCGGCAGAAAACTGCGCCGCCACGGCATCGCGCAGATCGCTGTTGCCCAGGACGGGGCCGTACAGATGCGCCTCGGGTCGGTGCAGGGCCGCCTCGGCGATGGCCCGGCGCAGCCCTTCGGGCGGCGGATCGACGGGGGCGGCCTGGCTGACATTGATCAGGGGTCGGTCGACGGGAAAGCTGACGCCGCTCAGCCAGCGGCGCGCCTCCATCACCGGGGGGGCAAAGGTCGCGGCGAGGGCGGGGTTCAGCGGGCGCATGTCAGTTTCGTTCCATTCTGCGAAGGTCGGTCAGGTCCGGTGGCAGCGACAGGTCCAGCGCCGGGGCGGGCATCGCGGGCGCCCGGTCCATGGGCACATCGTCCGACGGCGCGATCCGCGGCAATCCGTCCTGCGCCGCGCGGATCGCGGGCTGGGGCGCGGGGCCGGTCACCGTCACCGGCGTATCGCCGCGCAGGGTCAGGCCGGGCGCATCGGCGGCCATGTCGGGCGCGGGTTGCGCAGGCATCCGGTCCGTGGGCTGCAGGCTGGGACGCATCGTGTCATTCGTCACGGGGGCCGGTTCATCCTGGGGTGCGGGCACCGCGGCGGGCGTGGCCGCATCGCGCAGGCTGGCCGCACTGGGCGCGGGCAAGGTCGGCGAGACGTCGCCCCCGCGTCCGAATTCGGACCCGATCGGCATGCCGATCGACAGCGCGTCGCGCCCCGGCGGTGCCAGCGGCACCGCCAGCGACAGCCCGGCCAGCGCCAGGACCCCAACCAGCCCGCCCGTCGCCGCCCCCGCCAGAAATCCCCGTGCCATCCATGCCCCGTCCGTGCTGTGCGTCCGCCCGGTCTTGACCCCCGGTGGCGCTTTGGCCCATCTATAGCGGACGCTTTTTCCGGGGGAAACCGCCCCCCTTCTTCTGGCCGCAAGGTGCATCGATGATCCTTCTGATCGACAATTACGACAGCTTCACCTGGAACCTTGTCCATTACATGGGCGAGGCCGGGGCCGAGGTCGTCGTGCGCCGCAACGACCAGATCACCGTGGACGAGGCCCTGGCGATGGCGCCGGACGGGATCGTGATCTCTCCGGGTCCGTGCGATCCGGCGCAGGCCGGGATCTGCCTGGACCTGATCCGCGCGGCCGCGGACCGGGCCGTGCCGCTGTTCGGGGTCTGCCTGGGCCACCAGGCGATCGGAGAGGCGTTCGGCGGTCGCGTCGTGCGCGCCAACCGCATCCTGCACGGCAAGGTCGACGCGATCAGCCATGACGGCACGGGCGTCTTTTCGGGGCTGCAATCGCCGCTGAACGCCACCCGCTATCATTCGCTGACCGTCGAACCCGAGACCCTGCCGAACTGCCTGCGCGTCACCGCGACGTCGGACGACGGCACGATCATGGGTCTGATCCATTCCGACCTGCCGATCGAGGGCGTCCAGTTCCACCCCGAATCCATCGCCTCGCAGTTCGGACACGAGATGATCCGCAACTTCCTGGACCGCTGCACCGTCCGCAAGGACGCCGCATGACGGACATCCGCCCCCTGATCGGCCTTGCCGCCGAACGCCCCCTGACGGGATCCGAGGCCGAAGCCGCGTTCTCTGCGCTGTTCGACGGTGCGGCGACCCCCGCCCAGATCGGCGGCCTGCTGATGGCCTTGCGCGTGCGCGGCGAAACCGTGGACGAGATCGCGGCCGCCGCCCGCGCCATGCGCGCCCGCATGAACCGCGTCACCGCGCCCGACGGCGCGATGGACATCGTGGGCACTGGCGGCGACGGCAAGGGGACGCTGAACATCTCGACCGCGACGGCCTTTGTCGTGGCGGGGGCCGGCGTACCCGTGGCCAAGCACGGCAACCGAAACCTGTCGTCGAAGTCCGGGGCGGCCGATGCGCTGACCCAGATGGGCATCAACGTGCTGGGCGGCCCCGCCGTGGCGCAGCGCGCGCTGGACCAGGCGGGCATCTGCTTCATGATGGCGCCGATGCACCACCCGGCGATGCGCCATGTCGGTCCGCCCCGGACCGAACTGGGCACGCGCACCGTCTTCAACCTTTTGGGACCGCTGACCAATCCGGCCGGGGTCCGCCGACAGCTGACCGGCGCGTTCAGTGCCGACTGGCTGCGCCCCATGGCCGAGGTGCTGCGCGACCTGGGGTCGACATCGGCCTGGCTGGTGCATGGCGGCGACGGCACGGACGAGCTGTCGATCGCCGAGGACAGCCACGTGGCCGCGCTGCAGGACGGCCAGATCACCGAATTCACCATCGCCCCCGAGGATGCGGGCCTTTCCCGCCATCCCTTCGCCGCAATCGTGGGCGGAGAGCCGTCGCACAATGCCGCGGCATTCCGGGCCCTGCTGGACGGAGAACGGGGCGCCTATCGCGACGCGGTGCTGCTGAACGCGGCCGCTGCCCTGCTGATCGCGGGGCGGGTTTCCGACCTGCGCGACGGGGCCCGGATGGCCGCCGAATCGCTGGACAGCGGCGCGGCAAAGGCGCGGCTGGTGGCGCTGGCGCAGGTCACCGGCGCACCCGAATCGTGACGCCCCCGTCGGACTGGGCGCATCTGCCGTTCTTTCGGGACGACTGGCCGGCGATCCGCGACCGGCTGGCGGACACGGCGTTCCTGCCCGGGCCTGATCGGATCTTCGCGGCCCTGCAGGCGACATCGCCGCGGGATGTGCGCGTCGTGATCCTGGGTCAGGATCCCTATCCGACACCGGGCCATGCGAACGGGTTGGCATTCTCGGTCACGCCCGACACGCCGCTGCCCCGGTCGCTGCGCAATATCTTTGCCGAACTGCGCGACGACCTGGGCGACGCGCCCACCACGGGTGATCTGTCGCATTGGGCGCATCAGGGCGTGCTGTTGCTGAACACCGCGCTGTCGGTCGTGCCGGGACAGGCCGGGGCCCATGCGGGCTGGGGCTGGGAACGGCTGGCCCGACAGGCCGTTGCCGAGGCGCAGGCGCACGGTCCGCTGGCCTTCGTGCTGTGGGGCAATCACGCGCGGAAAGCGGTGGCGGGCCTGCCGCGCGCGCAGGATCTGGTGATCGCCACGGCCCATCCCTCGCCCCTGTCGGCCCGGCGCGGGTTCTTTGGATCGCGGCCCTTCAGCCGCATCAACGACTGGCTGACGGACCAGGGGCGTGCGGCCATCGACTGGACCGGCTGACCGCCGCGCCCCCTTTCCCCGCCCGCGCGGTGGGGATAGAACGGGGGCATGGATATTCTGGACAAGATCAAGGCCTACAAGCTGGAAGAGATCGCCGCCGCCAAGGCCGCGCGTCCGCTGGCCGACCTCGACGCGCAGGCCCGTGCGGCCGACGCCCCCCGCGGCTTTGCCCGCGCGCTGGACCGGG
>NZ_VDDD01000052.1 GCF_006151785.1 Paracoccus marcusii | reverse complement strand
CGCGCGGGCCATCCGCCTTGGCGCGGACCTCGTGGGGCAGGCGGCCCGCGCGCTGCCAGCCGCGCGCCACAGCGCCGAGGCCCTGTCCGATCACCTGTCCGACGTCGTGACCCAGCTGCGCATCGCGATGTTCTGCACCGGATCGGCCGACCTTGCGGCGCTGCGCCGCGCGCCGCTGCTGGTGCCGGGGCCGGGTGGCCAATGGTCGCAAGCAACGGGGATGGAAACCGGCGATGCGGGACTGTAGTCTGCGCGGATCGCCGGTCCGGGGGACAAGATGAGCGCACATGCCCTGCCCAAGGCAGATCTGACCGCCACCAGCCTGATCGTCTCGGGCGGCATCATCGCCGCGTGGCTGGCCCTGCATGTGCATGCGCTGTGGTTTCTGGACGCGGCGGCGCATCCCATCCTGGCGATCGCGAATTTCCTGGGGCTGACCTGGCTGTCGGTCGGTCTGTTCATCATCGCGCATGACGCGATGCACGGGTCGGTCGTGCCGGGGCGTCCGCGCGCCAATGCGGCGATGGGCCAGCTGGTCCTGTGGCTGTATGCCGGATTTTCGTGGCGCAAGATGATCGTCAAGCACATGGCCCATCACCGCCATGCCGGAACCGACGACGACCCCGATTTCGACCATGGCGGCCCGGTCCGCTGGTACGCGCGCTTCATCGGCACCTATTTCGGCTGGCGCGAGGGGCTGCTGCTGCCCGTCATCGTGACGGTCTATGCGCTGATCCTGGGGGATCGCTGGATGTACGTGGTCTTCTGGCCGCTGCCGTCGATCCTGGCGTCGATCCAGCTGTTCGTGTTCGGCACCTGGCTGCCGCACCGCCCCGGCCACGACGCGTTCCCGGACCGCCATAATGCGCGGTCGTCGCGGATCAGCGACCCCGTGTCGCTGCTGACCTGCTTTCACTTTGGTGGTTATCATCACGAACACCACCTGCACCCGACGGTGCCTTGGTGGCGCCTGCCCAGCACCCGCACCAAGGGGGACACCGCATGACCAATTTCCTGATCGTCGTCGCCACCGTGCTGGTGATGGAGTTGACGGCCTATTCCGTCCACCGTTGGATCATGCACGGCCCCCTGGGCTGGGGCTGGCACAAGTCCCACCACGAGGAACACGACCACGCGCTGGAAAAGAACGACCTGTACGGCCTGGTCTTTGCGGTGATCGCCACGGTGCTGTTCACGGTGGGCTGGATCTGGGCGCCGGTCCTGTGGTGGATCGCTTTGGGCATGACCGTCTATGGGCTGATCTATTTCGTCCTGCATGACGGGCTGGTTCATCAGCGCTGGCCGTTCCGCTATATCCCGCGCAAGGGCTATGCCCGCCGCCTGTATCAGGCCCACCGCCTGCACCACGCGGTCGAGGGACGCGACCATTGCGTCAGCTTCGGCTTCATCTATGCGCCGCCGGTCGACAAGCTGAAGCAGGACCTGAAGACGTCGGGCGTGCTGCGGGCCGAGGCGCAGGAGCGCACGTGACCCATGACGTGCTGCTGGCAGGGGCGGGCCTTGCGAACGGGCTGATCGCCCTGGCGCTGCGCGCGGCGCGGCCCGACCTGCGGGTGCTGCTGCTGGATCATGCGGCGGGACCGTCAGACGGCCATACCTGGTCCTGCCACGACCCCGATCTGTCGCCGCACTGGCTGGCGCGGCTGAAGCCCCTGCGCCGCGCCAACTGGCCCGACCAGGAGGTGCGCTTTCCCCGCCATGCCCGGCGGCTGGCCACCGGTTACGGGTCGCTGGACGGGGCGGCGCTGGCGGATGCGGTGGCCCGGTCGGGCGCCGAGATCCGCTGGAACAGCGACATCGCCCTGCTGGATGAACAGGGGGCGACGCTGTCCTGCGGCACCCGGATCGAGGCGGGCGCGGTCCTGGACGGGCGCGGCGCGCAGCCGTCGCGGCATCTGACCGTGGGTTTCCAGAAATTCGTGGGCGTCGAGATCGAGACCGACTGCCCCCACGGCGTGCCCCGCCCGATGATCATGGACGCGACCGTCACCCAGCAGGACGGGTACCGATTCATCTATCTGCTGCCCTTCTCTCCGACGCGCATCCTGATCGAGGACACGCGCTATTCCGATGGCGGCAATCTGGACGACGACGCGCTGGCGGCGGCGTCCCACGACTATGCCCGCCAGCAGGGCTGGACCGGGGCCGAGGTCCGGCGCGAACGCGGCATCCTGCCCATTGCGCTGGCCCATGACGCGGCGGGCTTCTGGGCCGATCACGCGGAGGGGCCTGTTCCCGTGGGACTGCGCGCGGGGTTCTTTCACCCGGTCACCGGCTATTCGCTGCCCTATGCGGCGCAGGTGGCGGACGTGGTGGCGGGCCTGTCCGGGCCGCCCGGCACCGACGCGCTGCGCGGCGCCATCCGCGATTACGCGATCGACCGGGCACGCCGCGACCGCTTTCTGCGCCTGCTGAACCGGATGCTGTTCCGCGGCTGCGCGCCCGACCGGCGCTATACCCTGCTGCAGCGGTTCTACCGCATGCCGCATGGACTGATCGAACGGTTCTATGCCGGCCGGCTGAGCGTGGCGGATCAGCTGCGCATCGTGACCGGCAAGCCTCCCATTCCCCTTGGCACGGCCATCCGCTGCCTGCCCGAACGTCCCCTGCTGAAGGAAAACGCATGAACGCCCATTCGCCCGCGGCCAAGACCGCCATCGTGATCGGCGCAGGCTTTGGCGGGCTGGCCCTGGCCATCCGCCTGCAGTCCGCGGGCATCGCCACCACCCTGGTCGAGGCCCGGGACAAGCCCGGCGGGCGCGCCTATGTCTGGCACGATCAGGGCCATGTCTTCGACGCGGGCCCGACCGTCATCACCGACCCCGATGCGCTCAAGGAGCTGTGGGCGCTGACCGGGCAGGACATGGCGCGCGACGTGACGCTGATGCCGGTGTCGCCCTTCTATCGACTGATGTGGCCGGGCGGGAAGGTCTTCGATTACGTGAACGAGGCCGATCAGCTGGAGCGCCAGATCGCCCAGTTCAACCCGGACGACCTGGAAGGATACCGCCGCTTCCGTGATTACGCGGAGGAGGTGTATCAGGAGGGCTACGTCAAGCTGGGCACCGTGCCCTTCCTCAAGCTGGGCCAGATGCTCAAGGCCGCGCCCGCGCTGATGAAGCTGGAGGCCTATAAGTCCGTCCATGCCAAGGTCGCGACCTTCATCAAGGACCCCTATCTGCGGCAGGCGTTTTCGTATCACACGCTGCTGGTGGGCGGGAATCCCTTCTCGACCAGCTCGATCTATGCGCTGATCCACGCGCTGGAGCGGCGCGGCGGGGTCTGGTTCGCCAAGGGCGGCACCAACCAGTTGGTCGCGGGCATGGTCGCGCTGTTCGAACGGCTTGGCGGCCAGATGATGCTGAACGCCAAGGTCGCCCGGATCGAGACCGAGGGCGCGCGGACCACGGGCGTCACCCTGGCGGACGGGCGGTCTTTAAGGGCCGACATGGTCGCCAGCAACGGCGACGTCATGCACAACTATCGCGACCTGCTGGGCCACACGGCCCGCGGGCAGAGCCGCGCGAAATCGCTGGACCGCAAGCGCTGGTCCATGTCGTTGTTCGTGCTGCATTTCGGTCTGCGCGAGGCGCCCAAGGACATCGCGCATCACACCATCCTGTTCGGCCCCCGCTACAGGGAGCTGGTCAACGAGATCTTCAAGGGCCCGAAGCTGGCCGAGGATTTCTCGCTGTACCTGCATTCGCCCTGCACGACCGATCCGGACATGGCGCCTCCGGGCATGTCCACGCATTACGTGCTGGCCCCCGTGCCGCATCTGGGCCGCGCCGAGATCGATTGGGCGGTCGAGGGGCCGCGCTATGCCGACCGCATCCTGGCGTCCCTGGAGGAGCGGCTGATCCCGAACCTGCGCGCCAACCTGACCACGACGCGCATCTTCACGCCCGCCGATTTCGCCAGCGAACTGAACGCCCATCACGGCAGCGCCTTCTCGGTCGAGCCGATCCTGACGCAATCCGCGTGGTTCCGGCCGCACAACCGCGACAAGACGATCCGCAACTTCTATCTGGTCGGCGCGGGCACCCATCCGGGCGCGGGCATTCCGGGCGTCGTGGGCTCGGCCAAGGCCACGGCCCAGGTGATGCTGTCCGACCTGGCGGGCGCATGAGCGATCTGGTCCTGACCTCGACCGAGGCGATCACCCAAGGGTCGCAAAGCTTTGCCACGGCGGCCAAGCTGATGCCGCCGGGCATCCGCGACGACACGGTGATGCTCTATGCCTGGTGTCGCCACGCGGATGACGTGATCGACGGTCAGGCCCTGGGCAGCCGCCCCGAGGCGGTGAACGACCCGCAGGCGCGGCTGGACGGCCTGCGCGTCGACACGCTGGCGGCCCTGCAGGGCGACGGTCCGGTGACCCCGCCCTTTGCCGCGCTGCGCGCGGTGGCGCGGCGGCATGATTTCCCGCAGGCCTGGCCCATGGACCTGATCGAAGGCTTCGCGATGGATGTCGAGGCGCGCGACTATCGCACGCTGGATGACGTGCTGGAATATTCCTATCACGTCGCAGGCATCGTCGGCGTGATGATGGCCCGCGTGATGGGCGTGCGCGACGATCCTGTCCTGGACCGCGCCTGCGACCTGGGGCTGGCGTTCCAGCTGACCAACATCGCGCGCGACGTGATCGACGATGCGCGCATCGGGCGGTGCTATCTGCCGGGGGACTGGCTGGACCAGGCGGGCGCGCGGATCGACGGGCCGGTGCCGTCGCCGGAGCTGTACACAGTGATCCTCCGGCTGTTGGATGCGGCGGAACCCTATTACGCGTCGGCGCGGGTGGGTCTGGCGGATCTGCCACCGCGCTGCGCCTGGTCCATCGCCGCCGCGCTACGGATCTATCGCGCCATCGGGCTGCGCATCCGCAAGAGCGGGCCGCAGGCCTATCGCCAGCGGATCAGCACGTCCAAGGCTGCCAAGATCGGCCTGCTGGGCGTCGGGGGCTGGGATGTCGCGCGATCACGCCTGCCGGGGGCGGGCGTGTCGCGGCAGGGCCTCTGGACCCGGCCGCATCACGTCTAGGCGCGCGCGGCGTAGGGCAGAACCCGTTCCAGCAGGGCCGCGATTTCCGGAGCCTGAAGGCGCTTGCTGCGCAGCATCGCGTCCAGTTGGGCGCGGCTGGCCTCGTAATGACGGGACACGTTCTGCAGGTCTGACACGGCCAGAAGGCCGCGCCGCGGGCCGGGGGCCGCCGCATCGCGACCGGTATCCTTGCCAAGAGCCGCCTGGTCGCCCACGACGTCCAGCAGGTCGTCATAGGACTGGAACACCCGGCCCAGCTGACGGCCAAAGTCGATCATCTGGGTCTGCTCCTCGGCGTCGAACTCCTTGATCACGGCCAGCATCTCCAGCCCGGCGATGAACAGCACTCCGGTCTTCAGGTCCTGTTCCTGTTCGACCCCCGCGCCGTTCTTGGCCGCGTGCAGGTCCAGGTCCTGGCCGGCGCACAGGCCCTGCGGCCCCAGGGACCGCGACAGGATCCGCACCAGCTGCGCCCGCACCGTGCCCGACGCGCCGCGCGCACCGGCCAGCATGGCCATCGCCTCGGTGATCAGGGCGATGCCGCCTAGCACGGCGCGGCTTTCGCCATGCGCCACATGGGTCGCGGGCTGGCCGCGGCGCAGCCCGGCATCGTCCATGCAGGGCAGGTCGTCGAAGATCAGCGATGCGGCATGCACCATCTCGACCGCGCAGGCGGCGTCGACGATCGTGTCGCAGACCCCACCCGAGGCCTCTGCCGCAAGCAGCATCAGCATGCCGCGGAACCGCTTGCCCGACGACAGCGCGCCATGGCTCATGGCCGCGCCGAGCGGCTGCGACACGGCACCGAATCCCTGGGCGATCTCCTCAAGTCTGGTCTGCAGAAGGGTGGCGTGGATCGGGTTGACGTCTCGTCTCATCAGTGCCTTCGCGCTTGGGTTCTGACCTGGCGGGAAGGTCAGGCCGGGGCGGCACCCCGTGACCCGTCATCCACCGTCAACAGTCCCCATGTTGGAACGGTTCACGCCCGATTGCGAGCCTTTTCGACGGCGACGCGGGGTCGCGCGGCAATTTGTCCAACAAGGTCAGTGGACCGGCGCGCCGATGGCCGCGCGCAGCCAGGCATCCTTGGCCGGAAACACCCGCGCCGCATCGTGATCGGCCAGGATCGTCCGGCGCGCGGCGCGGCGCAGGTCGGCCGCGTCACCCGGATTGTCCAGCACCCAGGCCATCGCGTCCGCGACCTCGTCCGCGTCGTCCATGTCGACGATCAGGCCGTTCTCCATGTCGCGGACCAGTTCGCGCACCGGGGCGGTGTTCGATCCGATCACCAGGCATCCGGTGGCCATCGCCTCGGACAGGGACCAGGAGGTGACGAAGGGCTCGGTGAAATAGACATGCGCGTGCGAGGCCTGCAGCGTGCGGACATATTCATCGCGCGGGCGCATGGCGTTCACGTGGATGCGGCGGTGATCCAGGTCCAGCTGGTCGATCATCCGCAGCCACCAGCTGTCGCCGCGCGCCAGCGGTCGGCCATAGGACACGCTGTCATTGGCCAGGATCACCGTGTCGAAGTCGTCACGCCGCGCCTGCAGGCGGGCGACGCCGCGCAGGAATTGCGGAAAGCCGCGCAAGGGCTCCATCCCGCGGGTGGCATAGGTGATCACGGGGCGGTCGGCGGGCAGGCGCAGCCAGTCGAAATCGATGCGCGCCTGCGGGTCGGGGCGGTGCAGGTCGCAATCCACCCCATCTGGCATCACGGTGATCTGGCGGCGCAGGACCGGAGGAAAGCGGCTGGCCTGGAACAGCGTCGGGCACCAGCTGGCATCGGCCAGGTCGAATTCGCCGGTGATCGGCAGGTTGCGCATCCGGTCCGAGATCATCACCGCCAGGTCGGCGGGCTTTTCCGCCCGGCGCTTGTCCCAGTTGCGGTCGGTGTAATACCATTCGTGATAGGCGACATAGGTGCAGTCGGGCCAGACCAGCTTGACCCCCAGCCCCACGCCCCAGCCCGCATGGGCCACCACGACGTCGGGGACATAGCCTTCGGAATGGCGCATGCGGAACATCAGCTCGGTCGCGCCCCGGCAGTTCTGCGCGGCGTGGTCCAGGATGTGACGCGGATCGCCCGTGGGGATCGTGGTGTCGCGCAGCGCGAATCGGCGGGTGCAGATGCCGTCATGGGCAGGGTCGGCGTCGATGCCGCCATGCATGAAGGTGACGTCCCAGCCCTGGCCCGCCAGCCAACGGCCCAGGAACTCGAACTGGCCGGGGCCGGACAGGTGCAGAAACAGGATGCGCGGCCGCTGCGCCACGGATGTCGCGACCGTCATGACCGGGGAACCGTCTGCCAACCCGTGCAGCCCGCCGCCAGTAGCGGCTGCTGATCGGTGCGGTTCACGATGGCCTGCACGCGGGCATGGGCGACGCCCAGGTCCAGCCGCGCCTTGGTCGCGACCAGGAACGTCGCATCGCCGTCCATGACCGCGTGGACCGCGGGAAACGCCGCCTGCAGCAGGTCGCGGATCGCGGGCAGGGGGCCCGTTCCATGGATCAGCAGGACGCCGCCGTCGCCCGACAGGCGCCGCCCGGCGTGGCGGATGCGCGCCAGCGCGTCCGCACCATGCAGCCAGTCCTCATCCGCCCTGGCGACGATCGCATCCAGCCGCGGCGCATCGGGTGCCGCATCCGACAGCTGCGCTGGCCGGAACGCCGCGCCAAGGTCAAGCGCCTGCATCGCCGCTAGGGGCCAGCCCGCCGCGGGGTGATGCACCGTCAGGCCGGGCACCAGGGCCAGCACCGCAATGGTCAGCGGCAGATGCGCCGGCCCTGTCACCATCACGTGCCGCAGGGCCGATGTCGCGCAGAGCAGCCCAAGGCAGCGACGCGCCCAACCCTCGACCGGCATGGCCGGGTTCAGCGCGTCGATCATGCCCAGGGGGGTGCCGTCGTCGTCCAGCACCTGCACCCGGCGGTCATCCAGCATGCGCAGCGCCGCCCCATCCAGGCGGTGCAGGCCGTGATTGATCGCCCGCGCGCGGGCCCGGACCGGGGCGTCGGTCGCCCGCAGCCAGGCGCGGTGGAAGGGCGTGACCCAGGAAAACGCGTCGCGGTTGTCCAGCAGCTCGACCGCCTGCTGGACGGCGATGGCCAGCGGACCGTCCAGGTCCAAAGACAAGGGCAGGCCGCCGGGCTGCGTCCCGGCCAGGGTCACGCGCCGCGCACGCCAGGCATGGCGCTGGACGGGGCCGGTCTGGAGCCGCGTCTCGGCACGGTTCAGGTGCAGGTCAGACAGTGACGACAGGCGGGGGTTCAGCACGTGGATCAGGTCCGCCCCCCGCCGCAGGGCCAGCAGGCGCACCGGCACGCCAAGGGCGGGGGCACAGACGCATCCGTCGCCGCTGCCCGTCAGCGCATCGCCCAGCAGGCGCATCGCGACACCGGTCAGCGGATCGTCGGCCCGCGCCTCTGCCGGGCGCAGACCAAGTCTGGGGTCATCATGGGTCAGCTGCGCGGTCATCGTGGGGCCCGCGCGGACATTACAGCCGACTAAAGAAGGCGCCGCCCAGGGGCGTGGCGCCATCCGCGGTCAGCAGCGCGTCCATCCGCGGAACGGCGACGCCAAGACCCAGGGCAACCTGGATGCCCCGGACCCCGCGCGGCGCGGACCAGCCGCGCACGGCCAGCATCACCCGCTGCCAGACGGCGGACCCGGTAGCGGTGTCGCGGATGTCGCTGCGCAGATGCGCCGTGTGGATCACCGTGATCCAGCTGGCGGAATGGGTCCGCATCGGTTCGAACGCGAACAGCGCAAAGGCCACCGGCTCGGCCTCCAGCGATACGACGACGGCACCGTGATAACCGCTGTCGTCATGGACCTGTGCCAGCAGGCGCTCCACCTGCGGCTGGTCGAAGGGCAGGTCCGCGAACAGGCTTTCCCGGTGCATCTGGCGGGCCAACGGCACGATCAGGTCGGGCCGGGCGGCGTGCCTGCCGACGGTGACATCGGTGCGGCGCAGCAGGGCGGGGGGCAGGTCGGTATGGAGTGTCATGATCCCAAGCGGCCCAGCCTTGCCGTTGCCGACATGCTGGGCCTGTCCAATGACCGCAGGCCGGTCCTTACGAATACAGCGGGCGGTCGTTGCGGGCGTGGCGGGCGGCCAGCGAGCGTCCTTCGCGACCCTTCAGGAACGGGATGGCCGGATCGGTCTCGGTCATCGCCTCGAAATCGGGGAAGATCGCGCGCAGTTCGGACAGCTGGTCCTGGCTGAGAAAAGTCAGCGCCTGACGCCCGGGGAACAGGCTTTCGGCCTCGATCCCCTCGACCGACAGGATTTGGTGGTCTGCGAACATCAGGTGCAGGTACTGGACGCTGCGGGCGTCGCCGTCCACGTCGATGCCGTTCACGCCGATCAGCGGCTTGACCGCGACCAGCACCTCGGGGGCGCCGAACATCGTCTCGGCGATGGCCGAGCGGATGACGACGCGGTGCTGGGGCGAAAAGCGGATGTCGCGCAGGGGCAGGCCGTTGCCGAAGGCGCCGGCGGGCACCAGGATCGGCAGCAGCTTGGGGTTCCCCGCCAGATCGACCGCATCCAGCCTGCGCGAACCGATCCAGGCCAGGGCCTTGGGGCCGTTGCGGGTGATGACCGTGTCGCCCTGGCGCAGGGTCTCGATCGGGACCGCGCCGCGGGGGGTGTCGATCAGCGTGCCGGCGGTGAAGCAGACCGCGTTGATCGCCTCGAAATTGGCAAAGCCCGACCGTGATGCCACGGTCGATCCGTCGCGAAGCGTCATCGTCCCATAGGAGACCGTGCCCTGCAGGATGCGCGGATAGGCCAGGATCGAGCCGATGTCGCTGTCGCTGTAGACGTTGGTGACCAGGTCGGCCTTGCCGTCGCCGTCGGTGTCCATGGTGACGTTGCCGCTGGACAGCGTCAGGGTCCAGTCCCCGCGCAGGTTCAGCGTGTCCTGACCCTTGCCGCCATCCAGCTTGGCGCCGCTGCGCATCTTGTCGGCATCCGACAGGCTGTGGTCCGGCTTCATGTCGAACCACAGGACGTCGTCGCCCTTGCCAAGGTCCACGCGCGCGCCGAACGACTGCTCCAGCTTCAGCGTGTCGTCGCCGTCGCCGGTAGAGATCGTCTCGAAGGTGGTGCGCGACAGATGGGCCATGTCGTCACCGGTGCCCATGTCAACCTGGCCGAAGGCGACGCGGGCGCCCTGGCCGGACAGGTTTCCGCCCTCCAGCGTGTCGTCGCCGCCCTTCATGCTGATGTCGTACACGCTGCGGTTGTCGCCCGGCTCGGTTTGCCGGCTGAACGCCCAGTCCGACAACGTGACGTTCTGGGTTCCCTCCGAGGAGTTGCCCTGAAGAATGGTCGCGCCATCGCCATCATAGCTGCCAAAGATCGTGGCCATGACAGTCATCCCTCTTGAAAACGATTCTTGTTAACTTTGTATAAACGGCGTTACGCCCGCATGGCCACGGTTGTCAACAAGATCCACGCACACGGCATGCGTGAAGACCGGTTTGGAGACCAATCTCGCACATCGTGCAATTCGTTGATTAATCTATGAACTTACCGGTTCACATTGCACGTTGTGCAGGGCCGGTCCGGGTTGATCCAACGCGGAGGACGGAGGCCGGCGTCCGCGTCGAATCTGCAACTGGAGGCTGTAAATTTGTGCGCTGTTAACTGTTTATTTACGGGTCAGCGGAACAGCAGCACGGATCGGCGGGAATCGATCAGCATGCGCGTGGTGACCGATCCGATGATCAACCGGCGGATGCGGCTGTGCCCATAGGCCCCCATGACCAGCAGGTCGTGATCCTGCTGTTCGATCCGTGCGATCAGCGCGCTGTCGGCGCTGCCGTCCAGCAGTTCGGCGCGCGCATCGCGGCCGGCGGCGCGCAGGCGCAGGATCGCCTCCTCCAGCTGGACCTGCGCCTCGCGGTTGGCCGGGGCGGCCATCGCCACCTCGATCCGAAGCCCGTCGAAGACCGGGCTGGAGGCCACGTGATCGACCGCCTTCATCGCCGAGGCCCCGCCGTCAAAGGCCAGCATCACGCTGGCGATGGGGCGGAAGGCGCGGGCGGCGACCAGGACCGGCACCTTGGCCGCGCGGACCACGCGTTCCAGGTTCGATCCGGGATGGTCGGCCGCGAAATCGGCGGCCTCTCCGCGCTTGCCGATCACGATCAGGGCGGGGCCTGCGGCCTTGCCGGTCGCATGGGCGATCAGGTCGCCCTGTTCCAGGCGCGTCTCGACCCGCGCGGCGCCTGCGCCCAAAGTCAGGTTGCGCGCATCCTCCAGCAGAGCGCGGCCCTGCGCGTTCGCCAGGCGCGCGCGCTGTTCGTCAAGGCTTGCCAGCTCGTCCAGCAGGGCGCTGCGCGCGCCGAGGCGGATCGTGCCGGACAGGTCCTGCGACGGGGCGGGGGACCTGCGGCCCAGGACGTGCAGCAGCTCGACCGGCATGCCGCTGCGCGCCGCAAGCCAGCCCGCATGTTCGCACACCGAGGCCGCGTAGACCGAGCCGTCCACCAGGGCGATGATCTTGTCGTTCATGTGCCGTCTCCCCCTCTAATGCGCCGTCAGCTTGTCCAGGGCGCCGGGCTTGTCATGGATGGCAAGCCGGTCGACCAGCGTCTCCGAGGCGGCGTTCATGCCGATCAGCTGCACCTGCGCGCCGTCGCGCCGGAACTTCAGGATCGCCATGTCCAGCGCCTGCACCGAGCTGATGTCCCAGATATGCGCCCCTCTGACGTCGATGGTGACATGATCCAGCGGTTCTGCAAAGTCGAACGCGGCCATGAAGTCCTCGACCGAGGCATAGAACATCTGCCCCTCGACGACATACGTCCGGCTGCGGCCGTCCGCCGACAGGGTCGAGGTCACGCGGAACAGCTGCGCGATCTTGGCGGCGAAGAAGATCCCCGACAGCAGCACGCCCACCAGCACCCCGATGGCCAGGTTGTGGGTCCAGACGACCGTGGCGACGGTTGCCAGCATCACCACCGACGACGAGCGCGGATGGGTGCGCAGGTTGGCCAGCGACGACCAGCTGAAAGTGCCGATGGACACCATGATCATGATCGCGACCAGCGCCGGCATGGGGATGCGGCTGACCAGATCGCCCAGACCCACCACCAGGATCAGCAGCGCCACCCCGGCGGTGAAGGACGACAGCCGCCCCCGCCCGCCGGATTTGACGTTGATCATCGACTGTCCGATCATGGCGCAGCCCGCCATGCCTCCGATGAAGCCGGTGGCGGTGTTGGCCAGGCCCTGGCCGATGCATTCCTGGTTGCGGTTGCTGCGCGTGTCGGTCAGCTCGTCCACCAGGTTCTGGGTCATCAGGCTTTCCAGCAGGCCCACGATGGCGACCGCGATGGAATAGGGCAGGATGATCTGCAGCGTCTCCAGCGTCAGCGGGATGTCGGGGATCAGGAACATCGGCAGCGTGTCGGGCAGCGCGCCCATGTCGCCCACCGTACGCACGTCCCATCCGAAGGTCATCGCAAGCCCGGTCAGCACGACGATGGTGACCAGCGGCGACGGGATCGCCTTGGTGATGCGCGGGAACAGGTAGATGATCGCCAGCGACGCCGCGACCAGCACGTAGGTGAACCAGGTCACGCCGGGTGCGGACAGGTCCAGTTCGGGCAGCTGCGCCATGAAGATCAGGATCGCCAGCGCGTTCACGAACCCGGTCATCACCGATTTCGAGACAAAGCGCATGAAGCGTCCCAGACCGGCCAGGCCACAGCCGATCTGGATCAGGCCGGCCAGCACGGTGGCCGCCAGCAGGTATTCAAGCCCGTGATCGCGCACCAGCGTGATCATCAGCACCGCCGTCGCCGCCGTCGCGGCCGAGATCATGCCGGGACGCCCCCCGGTGATCGCGGTGATAACCGCGATCGAGAAGCTGGCATACAGCCCCACCTTGGGGTCCACGCCCGCGATGATGGAAAAGGCGATGGCCTCGGGGATCAGCGCCAGGGCCACGACAAGGCCCGAAAGCAGGTCAGGCCTGATGTTGCCCAGCCATTCGTTCTTGTAGGTCGTCAGTGAAAACATGTGTCATCCGTTCCTGACCGGGCCGTCGTGGCCTGCGGTCCGACAGTCAAGTGTCAAGGTTCGAATTGTCCGGCGGATCGGCGGCCGGAAGAGCCACCCGGAATCTCACCGGGTCCATGCACGTGTCGGGCTGATAGCCGCAAAGGGGCTGCTGGCGCAACCCCATTGCGGCCGGGGGGCGTCAGCCTCGGGTGCGCAGCAGGCCCATGATGTCCTTGGTCCGCTCCAGGATCGGCATGGAGACGGCCGCCGCGCGGTCGGAACCGTCGGCCAGGATCGCGTCGATCTGGGCGGGGTCGGCCATGTATTCGGACATGCGCCGGGTGATGGGCGACAGCGCCTCGACCGCGACCTCGGCCAGGGCGGGCTTGAACGCGCCGAAGCCCTGACCCTCGAACCGGGCCAGGACCTGGTCGGGGGTCTCGTCCGTCAGGGCGGAATAGATGTTGATCAGGTTGCGCGCCTCGGGGCGATCCTTCAGACCGTCCATCTGGCCGGGCAGGGGATCGGCATCGGTGCGCGCCTTGCGAATCTTCTGGGCGATGGTGTCGGCGTCGTCGGTCAGGTTGATGCGGCTGGCATCCGACGGATCAGATTTCGACATCTTCTTGGAGCCGTCGCGCAGGGACATGACCTTGGTGGCCACACCTTCGATCAGCGGTTCGGTGATCGGGAAATGGGTGACGCCATAGTCGTGGTTGAACTTGGCCGCGATGTCGCGGGTCAGTTCCAGGTGCTGCTTCTGATCCTCTCCGACGGGCACGGCGGTCGCCTGATAGGTCAGGATGTCGGCCGCCATCAGCGCCGGATAGGCCAGAAGGCCCAGGCTGACGTTCTCGGCGTTCTTGCCGGCCTTGTCCTTGAACTGGGTCATCCGGTACATCCAGCCCACGCGCGCGACCGTGTTGAACAGCCACGCCATCTCGGCATGGGCGCTGACCTGGGACTGGTTGAACAGGATCGACTGCGCGGGGTCCACGCCCGACGCCATGAAGGCCGCCGCCGCCTCGCGCGTGCGCGACAGCAGGATCTGGGGGTCCTGCCAGACGGTGATCGCGTGCAGGTCGACGATGCAGTAGATCGTCTGCGCGTCCGGGCCCTGCAGGGCCGCGAACCGCTTGAGCGCGCCAAGGTAGTTGCCAAGCGTCAGCCCGCCCGACGGCTGGATGCCGGAAAAGATGCGCGGGCGGAACTGGGCGTTGATCGGGTCGGACATGAGCGGCCTGCCTTGGAATTTCCTGCCCGCTGGCTTAGCGGTTGACCGGTGCCTTCGCAACCCAAGGAAACCCCATGCGATCAAGCCTGCCTGAATCGCCGCTGAACCCGCTGCCGCCCGTGATCTGGCTGCTGACCCTGCCCGTCATCGCCTCCGAGGCGGTCTTTGCCCTGGGCGGCGCGGGCCTGATCGGCGGGGCCGAGGGCGTGGGCCTGCGCCTGTCCGCGATCCGCATGGCGGCGTTTCCGCCCGAACTGGCACAGCGGGCCTGGACGTTGGGGGCGTTCGATGTGGAACAGATGTACCGGTTCCTCAGCTTCGTGTTCATCCATGTCAACGCCATGCATGCGCTGTTCGTCGTGGTGTTCACGCTGGCCCTGGGGAACATGGTCGCGCATAACTTCCGCCCCTGGGCGGTGCTGGCGCTGTATTTCGGGTCGGCCATCGGCGGTGCGCTGGTCTATGCCGCGATCATCCAGGCGGTGGGCGCGCGGTCCGCGCCGCTGATCGGCGGCTATCCGGCGGTCTATGGGCTGGTGGGGGCGTTCACCTTCCTGATCTGGACGCGGCTGGCGGCAGAGAACGCGAACCGGATGCGGGCCTTCACGCTGATCGGCATGCTGCTGCTGTTCCAGCTGGTCTTCGGCCTGATCTTCGGCGGCGCGGGCCTGGGTTGGATCGCCGAGATCGCGGGCTTTGGGTTCGGGTTCGCGCTGTCCTTCGTGCTGGTCGACGGGGGCATGGCCCGCGCGCTGGCGCAGCTGCGCCAGCGTTAACCGCGCCGGACGGCGGCGCGCAGTTCCGACGGGCGATAGCCGACGATGACAAAGGCCAGCGCGAAATAAAGCGCGGCGCCGCCAAAGACCAGGATCGCCAGCCCCGCGCCGCGACCCAGGCCTGCGGCTTCCAGCCAGCCGCGGGTCGCCCACAGGACGGCGGCCATCAGCGCGGATGCCAGCAGGATGCGCGGGAACGACCGGCGCAGGCGCGCATCGGCGCGCGCCGCCTGACCCATCGACCGGGTGCCCCACCACAGCTGCGCCACCATGATCCAGGCCGCGATGGTCGTGCCAAGCGCCGCCGCCAGGAACCCGAAGATCGGCATCAGGCCAAAGGCCGCGACGGCGTTCACCACCATCGAGATCAGGGCAAAGCGGAACGGGGTCCTGGTATCCTCGCGCGCGAAATACAGCGGCTGCAGGATCTTCTGCAGCACGAAGGCGGGCAGGCCGAAGGCATAGACAATCAGCGCCGCCGCCGTCTGCTGTGTGTCGAAGGCGGTGAAGGCCCCGCGTTCGAACAGCGTGCTGACCATCGGTTCCGCGATCACCGCGATCGCGAAGGCCGAGGGCAGCGTCAGGAACAGTCCGAACTCCGTGGCGCGGGAATAGGCCGACTGGCCGCCCGCGTGATCCTCGGCCCGGATGCGACGGGCCAGTTCGGGCAGCAGGACGACCGCGACCGCCGCGCCCACCACGCCCAGAGGCAGCTGATACAGCCGGTCGGAATAGGACAGCCAGGCGATGGCCCCCTCGAACCGCGATCCGACCTGACGGCCGACCAGCAGGTTGATCTGCACGACCCCGCCCGCGAATGCCGCGGGCAGGGCCACCGCGATCAGGCGGCGCATGTCGGGCGTCAGGCGCGGGCGGTGCGGCCAGAACGTGTATCCCGTCCGCCGCGCGTCCCACCAGACCAGCGCCAGCTGCGCCACCCCGGTGACGGGCGTGGCCCAGGCCAGGGTCAGGCCGAGGTCCCATCCCTGCCAGCGCCCCAGGCCCATCGCCACGATGAACAGCAGGTTCAGCAGCACCGGCGCCGCCGCCGCGGCCGTAAATCGCCCGTTCGCGTTCAAGACGCCCGAGATCATCGAGGCCATCGAGATCAGCAGGATATAGGGGAACGTGATCCGCCCGTATTCGACCGCCAGGTCGAACCGTTCATCTCCCGCGAACCCCGACGCCATCAGCCAGACCAGCCCCGGCATGAAGATCATCGCCACCGCCGACAGCGCCAGCACCGTCATGAACAGTCCCGAGAACGCCTCGCGCGCGAAACGCTGCGCGTCGGCCGGATCGTCCAGCTTCTTCGAGAACATCGGGATGAAGGCGGTGTTGAACGCGCCCTCGGCGAAGAAGCGGCGGAACATGTTGGGCAGGGACAGCGCGATCAGGAACGCCTCGGCCACGGCGCCGGTGCCCAGCCAGGCGGCCATCAGGATGTCGCGCACGAAACCCGACGCGCGCGAGATCAGCGTCCATAGCCCAACGGAGAGGAACCCCCGCACCAATCCGGATTTCATGCCTGTTCAGCCTCGGCCCGTTTCACGCCGTCGGCGATCGCCGTGCGCAGTTTCTTTTCCAGCCCGTCACGTTTCGCGGGGCTGTGCAGCTTCAGGCCGAACATGTCCTTGACATAGAAGCTGTCGACCACCTGCGCCCCATAGGTCGCAATGACGGCGCTGACAATCTGGATGTGGTTCGCGGCCAGCGTCCGCGTCAGGTCGTACAGCAGGCCAGGGCGGTCGCGGGTGTCGACCTCGATGATGGTATAGATGTCGCTGCCTTCGTTGTCGAAGGTGATGTGGGTCGGGAACTTGAACTCTCGGTTGCGCTTTTTCGGCTTGTCCCGGCTGGCAAAGGCCTCGCGGGCGACGATCTCTCCGGCCAGGGTGCGCAGGATGGTCTGGCGCAGGCGGGGCAGGCGATCCTCGGCAAAGGGATGCCCCTCCGCGTCCTGGACCCAGAAGACCGCCGTCGCATAGCCGTCCCGCGTGGTATAGGTGCGCGCGTCGACCACGTTCGCCCCGGTCAGCGTCAGCGCCCCGGCCAGCCGCGAGAAGATGCCCGGATGGTCCGACAGCACGAAGGCCGCGCGGGTCGCATCCCGGTCGGGATCGGCGCGCAGGTCGATGCGGATCTCGTCCGCGCCCAGGCCGGACAGAAGGTCGGCAAAGACGGCCTGGGTCTGGGTCTGCAGGCCCGACCAATAGGCGTCGTAATGGCGCCCCAGTTCGGCGCGGATGGTGCGGGCGTCCCAACCCTTGGCGATCAGCAGGTGGCGCAGCGACCGTTTCGCCTCGGTCTGGCGACGGTCGCGGTTCAGCTCCTCCAGCCCATTCTCCAGCGCGGCCGCGGTCTCCTGGTGCAGCTGGCGCAGCAGCGCGGCCTTCCAATTGTTCCAGGTGCCCGGGCCCACGCCGCGGATGTCGCAGACGGTCAGCACCAGAAGCATGTCCAGCCGCTTGCGGGTCTTCACCGCCTTGGCAAAGTCGCGCAGCGTGCGCGGGTCGCTGATGTCGCGTTTCTGCGCCACGTCGGACATCAGCAGGTGATGGCGCACCAGCCATTCGACCGTGTCGATGTCGTCCTGGGCAAAGCCGAAGCGCGCCGCGATCCGCCGCGCGATACGCGCCCCCAGGATCGAATGATCCTCGGGGCGGCCCTTGCCGATGTCGTGCAGCAGCGTCGCCAGGTACAGCACCCGCCGGTTCACGCCGGCCTGGATGATCTCCGAGGACAGCGGAAGGTCCTCAGGATGTTCGCCGCGCTCGATCTCGGCCAGGGCGGCGACGCATTGGATGGAATGTTCGTCTACGGTATAGTGGTGATACAGGTTGAACTGCATCATCGCGACGACGGGTTCGAATTCCGGGATGAAGGCGGCCAGCACGCCCAGTTCGTTCATGCGCCGCAGCGCGCGTTCGGGGTTCCCGTGCCGCAGCAGCAGGTCCATGAAGATGCGGATCGCCTCGGGGTCGGACTGCACCTTGTCGTCGATGCGGTCCAGGTTCGCGGCCACCAGGCGCAGCGCCTCGGGGTGGATCAGCACGCCGGTGCGCAGGGCCTCCTCGAACAGGCGCAGGATGTTCAGCGGGTCGGCCAGGAAGGTCGCCTCGGTTTCATAGGACAGGCGACCCTGTTGATCGACGAAACCCGCGCGCATCTTGCGCCGCCGACGGAAGATGCGGCCCAGGAAGGGTGCTGCGCGGACATGGCGGGTCTCCAGTTCCGTCAGGAAGACGCGGGTCAGCTCTCCGACGCGGGTGGCGTGACGAAAATAGTCCTGCATGAAGTACTCGACCGCGCGCCGGGCGGTGGTGTCGACATAGCCCATGCGCCGCGCCACCTCGACCTGCATGTCAAAGGACAGCACGTCCGACGGCCGCCCCGCGATCAGGTGCAGGTGGCTGCGCACCGCCCACAGGAAATCCTCGGCCTGCCAGAAGGCCAGATGCTCGTCGCGGGTGAAGACGCCCAGATCGACCAGCTCGACCGCCCTGTCGACGCGGTGGATGTATTTCGCGATCCAGTACAGCGTCTGCAGGTCGCGCAGGCCGCCCTTGCCCTCCTTGACGTTGGGTTCCAGGACATAGCGCTGGCCGCCCTGACGGGTGTGGCGCGCGGCGCGTTCCTCCAGCTTGGCCTCGATGAACTCGGGGATGGTCCGCTCGAACAGTTCCGCCCACAGGCGGGTGCGCAGCTCCTCGGCCAGGGGGGCGTGGCCCGTGACCAGGCGGTGTTCCACTAGCGAGGTGCGGATCGTCATGTCCGCCGCACCAAGGCGCAGGCAGTCGTCCACGCTGCGGATCGAATGGCCGATCTTCAGCTTCAAATCCCACAGCATGTACAGCATCGATTCGACGACGCTTTCCGCCCAGGGGGTGATCTTCCACGGGGTCAGGAACAGCAGGTCCACGTCGGAGGAGGGCGCCATCTCGGCCCGGCCATAGCCGCCGACGGCCAGCACGGCCAGGCGCTGCGTCTCGGACGAGGACTGCTGGGGGTGCAGGCGCGTCGTGGCCACGTGGTGGACCGCGGTGACCAGCGCATCCGTCATCATGGCGATGGCACGCACCGTCTCGCGCGCGGCGCGGGGATGGGTGGCAAAGGCGGCCTCGATCGCCTCCATCGTCACGGATCGCGTCAGGGCCAGCATCGCCACGGTCTGCGCGCGGATCTGGCGGGGGTCGGTGGTTCCCGCCAGCTGCCGGTCCAGGCGGGCCAGCAGCTGGTCGGTGTCCAGGTCGGGTCGGGCCGCGACGATGGTCATCGGTCGGTGCGTCCGGCCCCGGTCACGACCCCAGCCCGCGCGAATTGCGCGGTGCGGGGTCCAGCACGACCAACTGGCCGCCGCGGATGGTGGCGACCGCCAGGCCACGCTGAACGGTGCCATCGCGCTGCAAGCGGAAGACGCCGCCCACGCCGTTGAAGCCCGCGCGCTGCGTCAGGCCCGTGGTGGTCAGCGCGTTGCGCTGTCCATTGCGCACCAGCGAGGAGATCGCCGCGACCCCGTCATAGGCCAGCGAGGCCAGCTGATGGGGCGCCTCGCCATAGGCACCGGCATAGCGGGCCTCGAACTGGCGCTGCAGGGTCTGGTCGGGGATCGCGAACCACCCCTCGGCCAGCTGCGGCATGCCAAGACGCGACGAAGGCTGGTCCCACCGGGTCAGGCCGATCATCTGCGTGCCGGGCGACCGCACGCCCGCCGCCGCCAGCTGTTCGGTCAGATAGGGCAGGACGGCCTGGTTGTTGGCGGTCATGAAGACCGCGTCGATCGACCCCGACGTCGCGGCCTGGGTGATGCGGGGCACCACGCCGTCGACCCCGGTGATCGAGACCGGGTGGTCTACCCGACCCGCCATGCGGGCGCCGTTGCGGGCGATCGCGGCCTCGATCGCGCGGCCGCCCAGCTGGCCCGCCACGTCGTTCTCGGCCACGACCAGCACGTTGCGCTTGTTCTGCGTCATGCCGTACCCGACCAGGCGGTCGGCCACGTTCTCGAAGCTGTTGCCCAGGATGAAGACGTTGCCGCCCGCGACCTGGGTGTTGTTGGAAAATGTCAGCACGTTGATGTTGCGCGCCTTCATGGCGTTGCCCACCGCGTTGGCGCCTTCGGCGAACAGCGGGCCCAGCACGATCTGCGCGCCCGCGTCGGCGGCGGCATTTGCCTGGGCCACCGCGCTTTCGGTCGATGCGCCGCTGTCATAGACGCGCAGGTCGATGGTCGCACCCTGGGCGTCGGCCGCGGCCATGCGGGCCGCATTCTTCAGGCTGCGGGCCAGCCATTCCAGGTCGTCCGACCCGGTCCCGCCCGGCGCCAGCAGCGCCACGCGCACCGGTTCGGACGGGTCGATCAGGGGGCCCGTCTCGGGGCCGCTGGCCTGCGTGGTGCCGCCGGTCGGCTCGCACGCGGCCAGAAACAGGGCCGATACCACCGTCGCCGCTTTCAAAAGGACATGGCGCAGACCCGCAGGCCGGGTTGTGGCGAAGGCTGACATGTGAAACTTCCCTGCTTTATGTTATGACGCGCGCGGATGGCGGCAGCCTATGTCCTGTCTTTGCGATTGGCAATCAGCGCCGGCCCCGTGCGGGCCGGAACCGGAGGCAGGATGACCGACCGCCGCGACCCCCCGAACCATGGGCCGAACCCCAGGCCGAACCATGAGCCGAACTCTGGGCAGGACCCCGCCCGCCGCCTGGCCGCGCATGTCGAGGCCGCGCGCCTGGACCCCGGCCTGTACCTGGTCGCGACCCCCATCGGGGCGGCCCGCGACATCACGCTGCGCGCGCTGGACGTGCTGAACAGCGCCGACATGCTGGCGGCCGAGGACACGCGCGTGCTGCGCCATCTTCTGGACATCCACGGCGTGCCGCTGCGCGGGCGGCGCATCCTGTCCTATCACGACCACAACGGCGACCGGGCGCGTCCCGCGCTGCTGGCGGCGCTGTCGGACGGGGCCAGCGTGGCGTACTGTTCCGATGCGGGCACGCCGCTGGTGGCCGATCCCGGCTATCGCCTGGCGCTGGACGCGGCCGAGGCCGGGGCGCGGGTCCATGCGCTGCCGGGGCCATCCTCGGCGCTGGCGGCGCTGTCGCTGGCGGGGCTGCCAAGCGACCGGTTCCTGTTCCTGGGCTTTCCGCCGCCCACCCAGTCCGCGCGCCAGACCTGGCTGCGCCGCTGGATGGCGGTAGATTCGACGCTGATCCTGTTCGAGAGCCCGCGCCGCGTGTCCCGCACGCTGGAGGATCTGGCCCTGATCGACCCCACCCGCATCACCGTCGTCGCGCGCGAGCTGACCAAGAAGTTCGAGGAGGTGATCCGCGGCACCGCTGCCGACCTGTCCGCCGATCCGCGCATGGCCACGCTGAAGGGCGAGGTGGTGATGGTCCTTGACCGCCCCTCCGCCGTGGAGATGGACGAGGACCGCGTGCGCGCCGTCCTGACTGCGCATATGCGCACCATGTCCGTCAAGGACGCCGCCCGCGAGGCCGCGCAGGAGCTGGGCCTGCCGCGCCGCGACGTCTATCAGCTGGCGCTTGGGCTGGCGGATCGTGACTGAGCCGGGCGGCAGGCGCGCGGGCCGGGGCCGCACCGCCGACCTGTCCGGCCGCCTGGCCGAGGAGAGCGTCCTGCGCCTCTATCACCAGCGCGGCGCGCAGGTTCTGGCCACGCGCTGGCGCGGGCAGGGGGCCGAGATCGACCTGATCGTGCAGGACGGTCCCGACCTGGTCTTCGTCGAGGTCAAGGCGTCGCGCAGCCATGCCGACGCCGCCCTGCATCTGCTGCCCGCGCAGATGCGCCGGATCACCCAAGCCGGGCTGGAATATTGCGACCGACAGGGCCTGGGCGAGGTTTCCATGCGTTTCGACGTGGCGTTGGTGGATGCCACCGGTCGGGTGGAGCTGATCCCCAATGCCTTCGGCGAGGTCTGAGGCAGGCTTGCATCCGCCCCGGCGGCGGGCCACAACTTGTCCGAAATTCAGGAGGGCCCCATGAGCCTGTATGTCGCCTTGCAGATGGACCCGATCGAGGATGTCTCGATCCACGCCGACAGCACCTTCCGCATCGGCCTGGAGGCCGAGGCCCGCGGCCACCGGCTGTTCCAGTACACCGTCGATCAGCTGCGCTATGACGAAGGGCGCATCGTCGTGCGCGGCCGCCCCGTCACCCTGCGCCGGACCGAAGGCGACCACGTCACCTTCGGCGACTGGACCGAGGTCGAGGCCGGCGATTTCGACGTGATCTGGCTGCGCCAGGACCCGCCCTTCGACATGGGTTATGTGACCTCGACCCATCTGCTGGACCGGGTGCATCCCCAGACGCTGGTGGTCAACGACCCGTTCTGGGTCCGGAACTGCCCCGAAAAGCTGATGGTGCTGGATTTTCCCGACCTGACGCCGCCCACCATGATCGCCCGCGACCCCGCTGCCTTCAAGGCGTTCCGGGCGCGCCACGGAGAGATCATTGTCAAGCCGCTTTACGGCAACGGCGGGGCGGGGGTGTTCCACCTGAAGCCCGGCGACCCGAACCTGTCGGCCCTGCTGGAGACCTTCGCGGGCATCAACCGCGAACCCATGATCGCGCAGAAATACCTGCCCGCCGTGGTCAAGGGCGATAAGCGTATCATCCTGGTCGACGGCGAACCCGTGGGCGCCATCAACCGCGTCCCGCAAGAGGGCGAGGCCCGGTCGAACATGCATGTCGGCGGGCGCGCCGAGAAGATCGGCCTGACCGAGCGGGAATTCGAGATCTGCACCCGCATCGCCCCCGTGCTGCGCGAGAAGGGCCTGATCTTCACCGGCATCGACGTCATCGACGGCTGGCTGACCGAGATCAACGTGACCTCTCCCACCGGCATCCAGGAGCTGGAGCGGTTCGACGGCATCAATGCCGCCGAGGCCATCTGGGAGGCGATCGAGCGGCGCGTGGCCGCCAAGGGCTAGCCCCCCGCGACGAAGGGCAGGCGATAGCTGATCGCCTCGGCCAGGTGGCGGGTCAGGACATGGTCCGACCCGTCCAGATCGGCGATGGTGCGCGCGCTGCGCAGGATGCGGTGATAACCGCGCGCCGTCAGGCCCAGCCTTTCCGACGCCTTCAGGATCAGCGCGCGCCCGTCCGCATCGGGCGCAGCGATCGCGTCCAGCAACGGTGGCGGCGCATCGGCGTTCACCGTGACGCCGGGATGGTCGCGGAACCGCTTAGCCTGGATCGCGCGGGCCGCGGCGACGCGGGCTGCCACCGTCGCGGACGTGTCGCCCGCCGGCAGGTCCTGGTCGGTGAGGCTGACGCCCGGCACCTCCAGCCGCAGATCGAACCGGTCCATCAGCGGCCCGGAGATCTTGCCCAGATAGCTGTCGCCGCAGACCGGCGCGCGCGAACAGGCCCGGCCCGGATCGGCCAGATAGCCGCAGCGGCACGGGTTGGCCGCCGCGATCAGGAGGAACCGGCTGGGATAGCGGATATGCGCGTTGGCGCGGCTGACGAAGACCTCGCCTGTCTCGACCGGCTGGCGCAGGCTTTCCAGCACCTTGCGGTCGAATTCCGGCAGCTCGTCCAGGAACAGCACGCCGTTATGGGCCAAGCTGATCTCTCCCGGCTTGGCCTTGGGGCCGCCGCCGACGATGGCCGGGGAGGACGCGGTGTGGTGCGGGCTTTGAAAGGGCGCACGGCGCGAGATCTGGCCGTTCTTCAGCAGCCCCGCCACCGAATGCACCATCGAGGTCTCCAGCGCCTCGCGTGCGGTCAGGGGCGGCATCAGGCCGGGCAGGCGTGCCGACAGCATGGATTTGCCAGCGCCGGGGGGACCGACCATCAGCAGGTGATGACGCCCCGCGGCGGCGATCTCCAGCGCGCGTTTGGCGCGTTCCTGGCCGCGGACATCGGACAGGCACGGGGGCTGGGGACCGTCGACGACCTGGCCGGGGCGGGCCGGCACGATGGGCGCGCGGTCGGTCAGGTGATCGACCACGGCGCGCAGCGTGTCGGCGGCCAGGACGGGAACCTGTTCGATCCACGCGGCCTCGGCGCCGCAGGCGCGCGGACAGATCAGCGCGCGGTCGCCATCCGCCGCCGCGACGGCGGCG
>NZ_VDDD01000051.1 GCF_006151785.1 Paracoccus marcusii | reverse complement strand
GGTGGGCCGGCTGCCCCTGCGACAGGCGGCGGTGCCCGGCGCGGCCCTGCCGGTCGAGGGGCGGGCGCTGATCCTGACACCGGCACCGGTGCTGCGCGCCCAGGTTCAGGACGACCGCCTGCTGATCCCCGAAGGACGCCCGGCGGGCGCCGTTGCGGCCGCCTGGCTGAAGCATCTGGCGATGCTGCGCCTGCGGGTGGCCTGCGACCGGTTCGCGGAGGCACTGGGGCGGCCCTATGCCGCCATCGCCCTGCGCGACACGCGGTCCCGGTGGGGCAGCTGTACCCATGACGGGCGGCTGATGTTCTCGTGGCGCCTGGCGATGGCGCCCCCGGTCGTGCTGGCCTATGTCGCCGCGCACGAGGTCGCGCATCTGGCGCATATGGATCATTCGGCCCGGTTCTGGGCCCAGGTCGAGGCGCTGATGCCCGGTCACGCCCCGCATCGGGCGTGGCTGCGCGCGCAGGGGGGAGATCTGATGCTGTGGCGGTTCCGCGATTGACGCAGCCCGGATTTGTGATCACATCATAGCCATGAGCCCGACCGACCCCACCGCCCATGAACGCCTGTATCGGAGCCTGCGCAGCCAGATCATGCTGGGGGAACTGCCGCCGGGCAAGGCGCTGACGCTGCGCGGCATCGCGCGCGATCACAACCTGTCGATGACCCCCGCGCGCGAGGCCGTGCGCCGCCTGGTCGCCGAAGGCGCGCTGACCCTGTCGGGATCGGGACGCGTGGCCACACCCGCCCTGTCCGACGATCGGATCGAGGAATTGGCCGCCCTGCGCGCGCTGATCGAGCCCGAGTTGGCCGCCCGCGCCCTGCCGCGGGCGCATTTCGCGCTGATCGACCGTCTGGCGGTGATGAACGGGCGGATCGCGGATGCCGTCGAGCGTCACGATGCCGTGGGTTATATCCGCTGCAACCTCGATTTTCACCGCATGCTGTATCTGCGGGCGCAGGCTCCCGCGATGCTGGCCATGCTGGAGACGATCTGGCTGCAGCTGGGTCCGACGATGCGCGCGCTTTATGGTCGTGTGCGGCGCAACGAACCGCCGCGCCATCACCGCATGATCCTGGCCGCGCTGCGCGCCGGCGACGAGCCCGCGCTGCGCCTGGCGGTGCGGGCCGACGTGACGCACGGCCTGCGGCACCTGACCTCGACCGAGGGCGCCTGACGGCAATGTGACTTTGCCCGCGCGCCCCGCCGGGCATCATGGCATCCCGACCACAGGAGATGCCCGATGATCGACCGCCGTCAGCTGTTGCGAAGCCTGGCCATCGCCGCGCCGTCCGTGCTGGGCATCGGGGCGGTGGGGCAGGCGCTGGCCCAGGATGCCCGTGCCGCCAGGCTGATCGCCGCGAACGTCTGCCAGGTGACCCCGGCGACGACGCAGGGGCCGTTCTACTTCGATCCGCGCCTGATGCGCGGCGACATCCGCGACGGGCGTGCCGGCTATCCGCTGGCGCTGCGGTTGCAGGTGGTGGATGCGGCCTGCCGGCCCATCTAGGGCGCGCGGGTGGATGTCTGGCATTGCGACGCGCAGGGCAACTACAGCGGCTATCCCGGCCAGCAGCAGGGCGACCTGAGCGGAGAGACCTTCCTGCGCGGCGCGCAGGTGACCAACCAGGCCGGGCGGGCGGCGTTCCGCACGATCTGGCCTGGATGGTATCAGGGCCGCACGGCGCATGTGCATTTCAAGGTGCTGCTGGGGGAACGCGACCTGCTGACCGGTCAGATCTTCTTTCCCGACCGCTTCAGCCGTGCGGTCTTCGACCAGCTGCCCGATTACGCCCGCGACAGCACGCGGGGGCGGATCTTCAACGATCAGGACGGCATCGCGCGCCGCGCGGGGCAGGGCGCCTATGCCGAGGTCACGCAGGTCGATGGCGGGTTCGAGGCCGCGATGGTCATCGGGCTGGCCGATGACCGCGGGGCGCTGTTGTCGCGGTCCTAGCCCTGCACGCCCATCGGCGGCAGGCCCAGATTGCCGAACTGGACGTTGGGCAGGGCCGAGGGGATGACGCGGGTGTATTTCGTCCCCTCGATCGCCGCACCGGCGATCAGGCCCGACTGGCCGAAGATCATCGCCACGACCGGGAACTGGGCGCTGAACGTATCGGCACCCACCGCCATGCCGCCCGACGGCAGCGCGTAATAGGCCCCGGCACCCGCGGTCCAGCCCGGTGCCGCACGGAACGCGGTCAGCGCCTGTTCGTCCTGGAAGATCAGCACATGCGCGTATTGCTGCGCACCCGCCTGAAGCCCCACGGTCGCGCGGGTGGCCGAGTAATAGTCGACCGTCTGCCCGCCGATCCGCAGCGCGCCCTGGCCATAGGCGCCGCCAAAGCCAAGCGCGGCCTCGGTCATCAGGGGCATGTACAGCACGCCGCGGGCGTTCTGCAGCAGGGGTTGGGATGCAGGATAGGTGGTCACCAGATACTGGTGCGTCTGGTCGACGCGCGCATCCAGCTGGGCGGCCGCGTCGCTGCCGACCGCGTTGCTGCAGCCGGCGGCCAGTAGGGCCGCGCCCCCGGTCAGCAGCAGGTTGCGACGGGACAGGTGGATCGGGTGGGTCATGTGTCGCCTCGTGTCGGGGTGCGGGGCTCGTCTCGGCCCGTTGGCGCGCAAGATACGCCAGCCACCGGCGTCATGCCAGCATTTCGGCCACCGTCGGCGCAAAGTAGCTAAGCACCCCGTCGCAGCCCGCGCGGCGGAAGCCCAGCAGGCTTTCCACCATCGCGTCGCGCGACAGCCAGCCGTTGCGGATCGCCCCCTCGATCATCGCGTATTCGCCGCTGACCTGATAGGCGAAGGTGGGCGCACCGAATTCGTCCTTCACGGCCCGGCAGATGTCCAGATAGGGCATGCCGGGTTTCACCATGACCATGTCCGCGCCCTCGGCCAGGTCGCGCGCGACGCAGCGGATCGCCTCGCCGCGGTTGGCGGGGTTGATCTGATAGGTCTTCTTGTCGCCCACCAGCCTGCCCGACGCACCCACCGCGTCGCGGAACGGCCCATAGAACGCGCTGGCGAATTTCGCCGCATAGGACAGGATCGCGACGTTCTTGTGGTCATGGCGTTCCAGGGCGGCGCGCAGGGCGGCGATGCGCCCGTCCATCATGTCGCTTGGCCCCAGGATGTCCGCGCCGCAATCGGCCTGGACCAGCGCCATGCGCACCAGCGCCTCGATGGTCTCGTCGTTCAGGATCTCTCCGTCCCGGACCAGCCCGTCATGGCCGTTGGCGTTATAGGGGTCCAGCGCGATGTCGGTCATCACGACCAGATCGGGGACCTCCTCCTTGACCGCGCGGATGGCCAGGTTGCCGATATTGTCGGGATCCCATGCGCGGGCGCAGTCGTCGGTGCGGCTGGCCTGGTCGGAATGGGGAAAGATGCAGATCGCGGGGATGTTCAGCCGCGCCGCCCGTTCCGCCGCCCGGCGCGCGCCGTCCAGGGTCAGGCGTTCGACCCCGGGCATCGAGGCGATCTCGCCCTCGGCGCCGGCGACCTCGGTCACGAAGATCGGCCAGATCAGGTTGGCGGGGGTCAGGTTCCGTTCCGACACCATCGCGCGGATGTTGGCGTTGCGGCGCAGCCGGCGCAGGCGGCCGGCGGGGAAGGGGGCGATGATGGGACTGGCCATGGGGGCCTCCTGTCTGGGGTGGGGCAACCGTGCCGCTTTTCCTTGATTGAAACCCGTTCTAAGGTCGCGCGCAGACAAGGACAAGGAACTGCCCGTGCCGCAATTCGACAACCTGATCGGGCTTCTGGGCAGCCGGTCCTTTTCGACGATCTGGTTCTGGCTTGTGCTGATCGGCATGTGGTCGGTCGCCGGCCGCAGCGTGCTGGGCATCCCGACCGTGGTCCTGGCCCGCGCCCGGGCGTCGCTGGCGGGCGACGATGCGCAGGGACCGGCGGTCATCACGCTGCTGGACTGGCTGTCGCTGATCCTGCCCCGCTGGCAGCTGCGCCCGCGCGAGGGGGCGGCCTTTCTGGGCGTCACCAGCTTCCTGATGACCTCGCTGGCGGTGCTGGGTTTCGTCTTCTGGCTGGAGATGGCACAAGCGCTGACGCTGCTGCTGCTGCCGTTCTGGGTGCTGTTCTGGATGCGGGTGCGCCTGGCACGGCGTCTGGTGCCGCTGGTCCATGCCGCGCAGGAGGGGCGCGCCCCCGTGTCGCAGGCCGCGGGCGATGCGGCCCGCGCGATGGTCTGGCACAAGCGGTTCGTGACAATCCTGTCGATGATCGCGGTCGCGGTGACGGCGTTGTGGGGGGCATTGTGGACGGTCCTGCATCCCGTGGGCTTCTGACCCGCTTGACTTCCCCGCGCAGCCGCTTAGGTCAGCATCCATGTCCGACAAGCTGATCCTGTCCGGTGCGCCCGAAGGCTATGACGCCGCGCTGATCGCGCGCGAGGCGGCGCGACCCGAGAACCGCGGCGCGCCCGTGATCCACGTGGCCCGCGACGACCGCCGCATGGAGGCGATGCGCCAGGCGCTGACCTTCATGGCACCGCATCTGCCGGTGCTGGATTTCCCGGCCTGGGACACGACGCCCTATGACCGCATCTCTCCGGCGCCCGAGGTTCAGGCCGCGCGCATGGCGACGCTGGCGGGGCTGGCGCAGGGGCGCATCAAGGGACCGTTCGTCCTGCTGACCACGCTGAACGCCGTGCTGCAGCGGGTGCCGGCCCGCGATCTGGTCCGCGGCACCGCCTTCATCGCGCGCGTGGGCGACCGCATCGACGAGGTCGCCCTGCGCGAGTTCCTGGTGCGCATGGGGTTCGCGCAGACCGCGACCGTGACCGACCCGGGCGATTACGCGATCCGCGGCGGCATCATCGACATCTATCCTCCCGGCACCACCGGGCCGATCCGCATGGACCTGTTCGGCGACGTGCTGGACGGCGCGCGGCGGTTCGATCCCGACACGCAGCGCACCACCGAAAAGCTGGACCGGATCGAGCTGGCGCCGATGTCCGAGGTCATCCTGGACGAACCCTCGATCACGCGGTTCCGGCAAAGCTATCGCACCGAATACGGCGGCGGGACCAGCGACCCGTTGTACGAAAGCGTCAGCGCGGGCCGCAAGACGGCCGGCATGGAACATTGGCTGCCGTGGTTTCACGACCGGATGGAGAGCCTGTTCGACTATGCCCCCGGCGCGTCGGTGGTGCTGGACGATCACATTGGCCAGGTGATCGACGCCCGCCGCACGATGATCCGCGAACAGTTCGAGGCGCGTCGCGCCGCGATGGCCGCCAAGGGGCGGGCCGACACGGTCTATAAGCCCGTGCCACCCGACGCGATGTTTCCGACCGATGCCGAATGGGACGCCTGGCTGGCCCCGCACCGGGTGCTGCGCCTGTCGGTCCTGCAGCAGCCGCCCGGGCCGGGCGTGCTGGACGCGGGCGGCCGGCAGGGGCGCAACTTTGCCCCCGAACGCCAGGCCGAGCAGATCAACCTGTTCGGCGCGCTTGCCGATCACGTCAAGGCGCTGGCGCGCACCCACCGCGTCATCATCGCCAGCTTTTCCGACGGCGCACGCGAACGCCTGTCCGGTCTTCTGACGGACGAGGGGCTGGCCGGGGCCAAGCCCATCGCGGACATCCGCGACCTGCCGGACCAGCCGGGCAGCATCGGCCTGACCGTCTGGCCCCTGGACGAGGGTTTCGTGGCCGACGGCAGCGCCTTGGGGCGGCTGGCGGTGATCTCGGAACAGGATGTGCTGGGCGACCGGCTGATCCGTGGCGCCAAGAAACGGCGCAAGGCCGACAATTTCCTGAAGGACACCCAGACCCTGTCGCCGGGCGATCTGGTCGTGCATGTCGAACACGGCATCGGCCGATACACCGGCATCGAGACGATCATGGCGATGAAGGTGCCGCATGACTGCGTGGCGCTGGAATATGCAGGCGGCGACCGGCTGTTCGTGCCGGTCGAGAACATCGAGCTGCTGTCGCGGTACGGCCACGAGGAGGGCCTACTGGACCGGCTTGGCGGCGGAGCTTGGCAGGCCCGCAAGGCCAAGCTGAAGGAACGCATCAAGCTGATCGCCGACAAGCTGATGCGCGTCGCCGCCGAACGCCTGCTGCGTCCCGCCCCGTTGCTGGAGCCCGACGATCACGACTGGCAGGCCTTTGCCGCGCGCTTCCCCTATAGCGAGACCGACGACCAACTGTCCGCAATCGAGGACGTAGCCGGCGATCTGGCCATCGGTCGCCCGATGGACCGCCTGATCGTGGGCGACGTGGGGTTCGGCAAGACCGAGGTCGCCATGCGTGCGGCTTTCATCGCGGCCAGCCAGGGGATGCAGGTCGCCGTCGTGGCCCCCACGACCCTGCTGGCCCGCCAGCATTACCGCAGCTTCGTCGAACGGTTTCGCGGCACCGCCATCACCGTCCGCCCGCTGTCGCGCTTTGTCAGTGCCAAGGACGCGTCGGCCACCCGCACCGGCCTGTCGGACGGCAGCGTGGACATCGTCGTGGGCACTCATGCAGTGCTGGCCAAGGGCGTGCGGTTCAAGAACCTGGGCCTGCTCATCATCGACGAGGAGCAGCATTTCGGCGTCGGCCACAAGGAGCGGCTCAAGGAGCTGCGCAGCGACATCCACGTGCTGACCCTGACCGCGACGCCCATTCCGCGCACGCTGCAGCTGTCGCTGACGGGGGTGCGCGACCTGTCGGTGATCGGCACGCCGCCGGTCGACCGCCTGGCGATCCGCACCTATGTCAGCGAATTCGACACCGTCACCATCCGCGAGGCGCTGCTGCGCGAGAAGTATCGCGGCGGGCAGTCATTCTTTGTCGTGCCCCGCCTGACCGACCTGCCCGAGATCGAGCATTGGCTGACCGAGAACATGCCCGAGCTGTCCTATATCGTGGCGCATGGCCAGCTGGCGGCGGGCGACCTGGACAGCCGCATGAACGCCTTCTACGACGGCAGCCACGATATCCTGCTGGCCACGACCATCGTCGAATCGGGGCTGGATATCCCGACCGCGAACACGATGATCGTCTGGCGCGCCGACATGTTCGGCCTGTCGCAGCTGTACCAGATCCGCGGTCGCGTGGGTCGTTCCAAGGCGCGGGCCTATGCGTATCTGACCACCAAGCCGCGTGCGCCGCTGACGCCGCAGGCCATGCGGCGGCTGAAGTTCCTGGGCAACATCGACGGCCTGGGAGCGGGCTTCAACCTGGCGTCCCAGGACCTTGACCTGCGCGGTGCCGGCAACCTTCTGGGAGAGGAGCAGTCGGGCCACATCAAGGAGGTCGGGTTCGAACTGTACCAGGCCATGCTGGAGGAGACGATCGCCAAGCTGAAATCCGGAGAGCTGGAGGGCACGCCCGAGGATGAATGGGCGCCGCAGCTGAACCTGGGTGTGCCGGTGACCATTCCCGACAGCTATATCCCCGATCTGGACGTGCGGCTGGGTCTGTATCGACGCCTGGCCGACCTGACGACCAAGGTCGAGCTGGAGGGCTTTGCGGCGGAACTGATCGACCGCTTCGGCCCGCTGCCGCGCGAGGTCAACACCCTGCTGCTGGTGATCCGCATCAAGGCGATGGCAAAGCGCGCCAACATCGCCAAGCTGGACGTGGGCCCCAAGGGCATCACGGTCCAGTTCCATCAGGACAAGTTCCCCAACCCCGCCGGGCTGGTCGATTTCCTGTCCGACGAGCGCGGCACGGCCAAGGTCACCGACAACAAGGTCGTGCTGAAGCGCGACTTTGCCACCGACGGCGAACGCATCAAGGGCGCCTTCGCCGTGGCGCGCGATCTGGCAGCCAAGATCAAGGAAGGCCGCGCCGCCGCGAAAAAGGCCGCCACGTGACGGGCGGGCATATCCGGTTCGACACCGGGCCCCTGGGCGACGGCACGCTGTTCCGCGCCCCGCAGGCGATCATCTGGGCGGACAGCGCGGCGGGCGTGGGTCCGGCCCTGGCCGCGATGCAGGCGGCGACCGAGCGGGGTTGCTGGCTGGCGGGGTATCTGTCCTATGAACTGGGTCACGCGCTGATCCCACGGCTGGCCGGGCTGATGCCGGCGGACCGGCAGATGCCGCTGATCCTGATGGGGGTCTTTGACGGCCCGCACCCGGCGGATCCCCTGCCGTCGCCCGACGGCGTCGCCATCGGCGCGGTGCGCCCCCTGTGGGATCGCGCGCGCTATGACGCGGCCATCGCGGCCGTGCACGGGCTGATCGAATCAGGCGACACCTATCAGATCAACCTGACATTCCCACTGCAGGCCGAGGTCGAGGGCGATCCCTTGGCGATCTATGCCGCGCTGGCCGCCCGGCAGCCGGTGGGCGAGGGGGCCTTTGTCGATCTGGGTGGGCCGGTCGTCCTGTCGCGCTCGCCCGAGCTGTTCTTTGCCGTCGATGCCGACAGGGGTATCACCACCCGCCCGATGAAGGGCACGGCCGCACGCGGCGACACCCCGGCAAATGACGCGCAAGCCGCGCAGGCGCTGCATGGATCGGCCAAGAACCGGGCCGAGAACCTGATGATCGTCGATCTGCTGCGCAACGACATCAGCCGTATCTGCCTGCCCGGCACCGTTCGCGTCCCGCAGCTGTTCAATGTCGAGACCTATGCCACCGTGCATCAGATGGTCTCGACAGTGCAGGGTCAGCTGGCGCCCGACGCGGGGCTGGCACAGATCCTGGCGGCGCTGTTTCCCTGCGGGTCGATCACCGGAGCGCCCAAGGTCAGGTCGATGCAGATCATCGCCGATCTGGAGGGCGCCGCGCGCGAGGTCTATTGCGGGGCCATCGGATGGGTCGATCCGGCGGGGCCTATGCGGTTCAGCGTGGCGATCCGGTCCCCTTGGGTGGAAACGCCGGGAATGTTGCGCCTGAATGTCGGCGGCGGCATCGTGCATGACAGCCAAGCCGGGTCCGAATGGGAGGAAGCATTGTGCAAGGCCGCATTTCTGGGCCGATCCCCGACGGCCTGACCGTCTTCGAGACCATGCGCGCCGAGGCGGACGGCTGTATCGCCCTGTGGCCGCGCCATCTGGCACGTCTGCGCCGCGGCTGCGCGACGACCGGGATCGCGCTGGACGAAGACAGCGTCACGGCGGCGTTGGCGCGACTGCCGCGTGGTGCGGTTCTTCGGGCGCGGCTGTCGGTCGATCAGGCAGGGCAGGTCGCCCTGACCCATGCGCCGCTGCCGCCGAACCCGGCGGTCTGGCGGGTGGTCCTGTCGTTCATGCGCCTTGAGGCGGGCGACCCATGGTTGCGGATCAAGACGTCGCATCGACCGATCTATGACGCCGCCCGCGCGGCGCTGCCCCCCGGCATCGATGAAGGGCTGCTGAGGAACGCAGACGGGGAGCTGTGCGAGGGCACGATCACCAATATCTTCCTGCGCCGCGATGGTCGCCTGCTGACGCCGCCGTCGCGAAGCGGGTTGCTGCCGGGCGTCCTGCGCGAGACGCTGCTGGCCGATGGTCGGGCACAGGAGGCCGTGCTGACGGTGGCGGATCTGCAGCACGGCCAGCTTTACTGCGGCAACGCATTGCGCGGCTTGATCCCGGCACGGCTGATCACACCTTGATCGGAAGAGGGGCGGACCCCCATCGAGGGGGCCCGCCCCGCGCGGGGGGGCGTCGCCCCCGCATCCCTTGTCGCGATCGTCGGTTCTGGTTCATGGCCGGCGGCGTTCAGGAACGCCGGCCCATAACGAAAAAGGCCCCGCCGTCGTGGCGGGGCCTTTCGCGCTTATTCAGCAGTCAGCAAGGGCGTCTTGGACTTGCCGATCCGTGGGGCATCGGGGCCGGTGATGTCGAAGGCCGGCTTATCGTCCTCGATCTTGACGCGGACCACGCCGCCCTTGGTCAGGCGTCCGAACAGCAGTTCCTCGGCCAGGGGCTTCTTGATGCTTTCCTGGATCACGCGGCCCAAGGGGCGGGCGCCCATGCGGTCGTCGTATCCCTTTTCGGCCAGCCAGTTTGCAGCCTCGGGGGTCAGCTCGATATGGACATTGCGGTCCATCAGCTGCGCTTCCAGTTGCAGGACGAACTTCTCGACGACATGAACCACGACGTCACGCGACAGCGGCGCAAAGGAGATGATGGCATCCAGACGGTTGCGGAACTCGGGCGTGAAGGTCCGCTCGATCGCGGCCGTGTCCTCGCCCTCGCGCCGGTCGCGTCCGAAGCCGATCGCGGCCTTGGCCTGATCCGCGGCGCCCGCATTCGAGGTCATGATCAGGATCACGTTGCGGAAATCGACGGTCCGGCCGTTATGGTCGGTCAGGCGACCCGCATCCATGATCTGCAGCAGGATGTTGAACACATCCGGATGCGCCTTCTCGATCTCGTCCAGCAGCAGCACGCAATGCGGGTGCTGATCCACGCCGTCGGTCAGCAGGCCGCCTTGGTCGAAGCCGACATAGCCCGGAGGCGCGCCGATCAGGCGGCTGACGGCATGCTTCTCCATGTATTCCGACATGTCGAAGCGGATCAGCTCGACCCCCAGGCTTGAGGCCAGCTGCTTGGCCACCTCGGTCTTGCCGACGCCCGTCGGGCCCGCGAACAGGTAGTTGCCGATGGGCTTCTCCGGCTCGCGCAGGCCCGCACGGGCCAGCTTGATGGCGCTGGACAGCATCTCGATGGCATTGTCCTGACCAAAGACGACCCGCTTCAGACCGGCATCCAGGTCGCGCAGGACCTCGGCGTCGTTCTTGCTGACGTTCTTGGGCGGGATGCGGGCTATCTTGGCCACGACGGCCTCGATCTCCTTGGGGCTGATCGTCTTGCGGCGCTTGCTCTCGCTGACTAGATGCTGGGCGGCACCGGCCTCGTCGATGACGTCGATGGCGCTGTCCGGCAGCTTGCGGTCGTTGATGTAGCGTGCCGCCAGTTCTACCGCCGACTTGATCGCGTCATTGGTATAGCGCAGGTCGTGATGCGCCTCGAAATGCGGCTTCAGACCCATCAGGATCTTGATGGTGTCCGGCACCGAAGGCTCGTTCACGTCGATCTTCTGGAACCGGCGGCTCAGCGCGCGGTCCTTCTCGAAGTGCTGGCGATACTCCTTGTAGGTCGTCGAGCCCATGCAGCGCAGCTTGCCGCCCGCCAACGCGGGTTTCAGCAGGTTCGACGCATCCATCGCCCCGCCCGAGGTCGCGCCCGCACCGATCACGGTGTGGATCTCGTCGATGAACAGGATGGCGTCGGGATGCGCCTCAAGTTCCTTGACGACGGCCTTCAGCCGCTCCTCGAAGTCGCCGCGATAGCGTGTGCCGGCCAGCAGCGCGCCCATGTCCAGCGAGAAGATCGTCGCCCCGGCCAAGACCTCGGGGGTCTCGCCGCGGGTGATCTTCAGCGCCAGGCCCTCGGCGATGGCGGTCTTGCCCACGCCCGGATCACCCACCAGCAGCGGGTTGTTCTTGCGCCGGCGGCACAGGACCTGAATGGCCCGCTCGACCTCGGATTCGCGTCCGATCAACGGGTCCACGTCGCCCTTCTTGGACTTGACGTTCAGATCGACGCAGTACTTGCCAAGCGCGGTCTCGTCCTTGGGGTCGGGGGCGGCCTCGGCCTTGCTCTGCTCGACCGGCTCCTCCGATCCGACCACCTTGCGGGGCTCGTTGAAGGACGGGTTCTTGGCCACGCCATGAGCGATGAAGTTGACCGCGTCGTAACGGGTCATGTCCATCTCCTGCAGGAAGAAGGCCGCATTCGATTCGCGCTCGGCGAAGATCGCGACCAGCACGTTCGCGCCGGTGACCTCCTGCCGGCCCGAGCTTTGCACGTGGATCGCCGCGCGCTGGATGACGCGCTGGAACGCGGCCGTGGGCACGGCCTCCGAACCTTCGACGTCGGTGATCAGGGTCGACAGGTCATCCTCGATGAAATCGACCAGCGTCTTGCGCAGATCCTCAAGGTCCACGTTGCAGGCGCGCATAACCTTGACCGCATCGGGTTCCTCGGTCAGCGCCAGCAACAGGTGTTCCAGCGTCGCAAGCTCGTGTCGATGTTCGTTCGCCAGCGCAAGCGCTTGGTGAATGGCCTGTTCCAGGGAGGTCGAGAAACTTGGCACGGTCGTCTCCTGTCAGTCGGCTGGCGGTATGGGCTGTTCGCGGCCCACCTGCCCAGACTGTCACGGTAGGGTTAAGAATTGGTGGATTTCGTTCGGCTTCAAGTGATTTTTCAGACAGGTGCCACGATTTTCCCACGCTTGAGGCAGATGTGATGTCGCAAAGCCCGCATTTCAAGCGCGGGGCCGGCACGCCCCCGCGCGCCGATGCCGCAGGCCTCAGAAATTGTCCTTCATCCGGCGCAGGCGGGCAAAGACCTGCGCGTCATCCGCCCCCGCCATCCCAAGCGCCGGTGCCAGCGCGGCGGCGCGCAGGAAGGGGTTCGTGGCGCGCTCCACCTCCAGCGTGGCGGGGGCGCAAGGGATGCGCGCTTCGGCGATGGCTGACAAGCGGTCCTGCAGCGCCGCGTTGTCGGGATCGACCGACAGGGCAAAGGCGCCGTTGCCCGTGCAATAGTCGTGCCCCGAACAGATCAGCGTGTCGCTGGGCAGGGCGTTCAGCCGCGACAGGCTGTCCCACATCATCGCAGGGTCGCCCTCGAACAGGCGACCGCAGCCCAGGGCCATCAGGCTGTCGGCGGTGAAGGCCATCGCACTGTCCGGAAAATGAAACGCTACGTGGCCCACGGTATGGCCCGACACGTCGATCACGTGGACGGGTTCGCCCAAAACCTCCAGCGGCTCTCCTGGCACGACGCTGACGTCCAGCGGCGGCAGGCGATGCGCATCGGCGGCGGCCCCGATGACCCGAGCACCGGTGGCGGCGACGATCTCCGGCACGGCCTGGATGTGGTCGTCGTGGTGATGGGTCAGCAGGATCGCGTCCAGCCCCCAGCCCCGCGCCTCCAGCTCGGTCAGGACCGGCATGGCCTCGGGGGCGTCGATCAGCACGGTGCCCGCGTCCGAATGCAGCAGATAGGCGTAGTTGTCCTTGAGACAGCGCAGCGTGACCAGTTCCAGCGGCATTGGCAAATCCTTGACCATGTGTTCACCTGAGCCTGTCAAAACCGGGACCTGCGCGCAATGCACCACGACATCGACCAGCTGCGACGGTTCTATTACCAACGGGCGTTGGGGCGCGTGGTCCAGCGGATCCTGCGCGACCGGCTGACGGCGCGGTGGGACCCTGCGCGCAGCAGCGGCATGACCGTGGCAGGGTTCGGGTTCGCGGCGCCGATGCTGCGACCCTATCTGCCGACCGCGCGGCGGGTGACCGCGCTGATGCCCGGCCCGCAGGGGGTGATGGGCTGGCCCGCGGGCATGCCCAACCATGCCGTCCTGTGCGACGAGACCGCCTGGCCCATCCAGACCGGCAGCCTGGACCGGTTGGTCATGCTGCACGGGCTGGAAACCAGCGAGCATCCCCGCGAACTGCTGACCGAGGCATGGCGCTGCCTTGGGCCGGGCGGGCGGATGATGCTGATGGTGCCGAACCGGGCGGGCCTGTGGGCCGCGTCGGACCGCACGCCCTTCGGCTTTGGGCGGTCCTACACCACCGGTCAGATCGAGGCGCAGATGCGCCGCGCGGGGTTCCAGCCCGATTGGCATGGCAGCGCCATCTACATCCCGCCCTCGGACCGGCGATTCTGGCTGCGCAGCGCCCAGTTCTGGGAACGCACCGGCGCGCGGATCAGCCGGGTGCTGATCGCCGGCGTCATCATGGTCGAACTGTCCAAGCATGCCCGCGCGCCGGTCGGTCCCGGGGTGCGAATCCATGTGCCAAGTCCGCTGGAGATCCTGGACGGGGTGGCCCGACCGCGTCCGCAAGCCGCCCCGACGGCCCGCGAAATCGACTGAAACCGGCCTCTGATGCGACATCCTGCCGCACGGTGCGCGGGCCCGGGATGCGGGGTGTTAGCGCTGTCCCCGTGGGGTTTCGCCGATCCTGCGCCGTTTGTCGCAAAGGCCCGCGTTTCAGGGCCCTGGACGGTTGCCGGGCGTCAAATCACCTGCTAGAGACGCCCCAGATTTGCGCGCGACCTTCCATCAGCCGCGCGACCGCGACCCGCACCCCGCGACAGACCAGGCAGCAGCCCGGCCCGCCAGCGGGGTTTGCGCAAACCGTAAAGGATGACCGTGGCCAACTCTGTTTCCATCTCCCAGAGCATCGCCGGACGCTATGCGCAGGCCGTCTTCGAGATCGCGAAGGAAAGCGGGGGCATGGACGCCCTGGCCACCCAGACCGACGATCTGAACGCCGCCCTGCACGACAGCGCCGAGCTGCGGGACCTGATCGCCAGCCCGATCTATTCCCGCGACCAGCAGGCGGCCGCGATCGGCGCGCTGTCGACCCGCATGGGCCTGTCGCCGGTGCTGGCCAACACGCTGCAGCTGATGGCGAAGAATCGCCGCCTGTTCGTGCTGCCGCAACTGACCGCCCGCCTGGCGGAGCTGATCGCCACGGAGCGGGGCGAGGTCACCGCCGACGTCACCAGCGCCATCGCACTGACCGATGCGCAGATGGACCGCCTGAAACAGACCCTGGCCGAGAAATCCGGCAAGACGGTCAAGCTGAACACGCGCGTCGATGAGACCCTCATCGGCGGCATGATTGTCAAGTTGGGCTCGCAGATGATCGACAGTTCGGTCCGCTCGAAGCTCGCTTCCCTGCAGAATGTCATGAAAGAGGTCGGATAATGGGAATCCAGGCTGCCGAAATTTCGGCGATCCTCAAGGAGCAGATCAAGAACTTCGGCCAGGACGCCGAAGTTGCCGAAGTTGGTCAGGTCCTGTCCGTCGGTGACGGCATCGCGCGCGTCTATGGTCTGGACAAGGTCCAGGCCGGCGAGATGGTCGAGTTCCCCGGCGGAATCCGCGGCATGGTGCTGAACCTCGAGACCGACAACGTCGGTATCGTGATCTTCGGCGACGACCGCTCGATCAAGGAAGGCGACACCGTCAAGCGCACGCGCTCGATCGTGGACGTTCCGGTCGGCAAGGCCCTGCTGGGTCGCGTCGTGGACGGCCTTGGCAACCCGATCGACGGCAAGGGCCCGATCGAGACGACCGAGCGCCGCATCGCCGACATGAAGGCCCCCGGCATCATGCCGCGCAAGTCGGTCCACGAGCCGATGGCGACCGGCCTGAAATCCGTCGACGCCATGATCCCCGTCGGCCGCGGCCAGCGCGAGCTGATCATCGGCGACCGTCAGACCGGCAAGACCGCGATCGCGCTGGACACGATCCTGAACCAGATGAGCTACAACGGCCGCGAGGCCGAGGGCATGAAGACCCTGCACTGCATCTATGTCGCCGTCGGCCAGAAGCGCTCGACCGTGGCCCAGCTGGTCAAGAAGCTGGAAGAGACCGGCGCCATGGCCTACACCACCGTGGTGGCAGCGACCGCGTCCGACCCGGCGCCGATGCAGTTCCTGGCGCCCTATTCGGGCACCGCGATCGGCGAATACTTCCGCGACAACGGCATGGACGCGCTGATCATCTATGACGACCTGTCCAAGCAGGCCGTGGCCTATCGCCAGATGTCGCTGCTGCTGCGCCGTCCGCCCGGACGCGAAGCCTATCCGGGCGACGTCTTCTATCTGCACTCGCGCCTGCTGGAGCGTTCGGCCAAGCTGAACGAGGCCAACGGCTCGGGCTCGCTGACCGCGCTGCCGATCATCGAGACGCAGGCGGGCGACGTGTCGGCCTATATCCCGACCAACGTGATCTCGATCACCGACGGCCAGATCTTCCTGGAGACCGAACTGTTCTTCCAGGGCGTCCGCCCTGCCGTGAACACCGGTCTGTCGGTCAGCCGCGTGGGTTCGGCCGCCCAGACCAAGGCGATGAAATCCGTCGCGGGTCCGGTCAAGCTGGAACTGGCGCAGTACCGCGAGATGGCCGCCTTCGCCCAGTTCGGTTCGGATCTGGACGCCGCGACGCAGCGCCTGCTGAACCGCGGTTCGCGCCTGACCGAGCTGATGAAGCAGCCGCAGTACCGTCCCCTGACCAACGCCGAGATCGTCATCGTGATCTATGCCGGCACCAAGGGCTATATCGACAACGTGCCTGTGCGCGACGTCGTTGCCTGGGAAGACGGTCTGATCCACTTCCTGCGCGGCCAGAAGTCCGACCTGCTGGACGACATGACCCGCAACGACCGCAAGGTCAGCGGCGAGCTGGAAGCCTCGATCAAGGCGGCGCTGGACGAATACAACCGCACCCGCGCCTGAGGGGGGAATAGATGCCCAGTCTCAAGGATCTCAAGAACCGGATCGGAAGCGTCAAGAACACGCGGAAGATCACCAAGGCGATGCAGATGGTCGCCGCCGCGAAACTGCGCCGGGCGCAGGACGCGGCGGAAGCCGCGCGTCCCTATGCCGACCGCATGGCGGCCGTCATGGCCGGCCTGACCGCGAATGCGGCAGGCCAGTCCGGCGCGCCCCGCCTGCTGGCCGGAACGGGCGACGACAAGCGTCATCTGCTGGTCGTGATGACGGCGGAACGCGGCCTGGCCGGCGGCTTCAACAGCTCGATCGTGCGTCTGGCCCGCCAGCACGCCGACCGGCTGCGCGCCGAGGGCAAGGACGTCGCGATCCTGACCGTCGGCAAGAAGGGCCGCGAGCAGCTCAAGCGCGACTATGGCAGCCTGTTCGTGCACCATGTCGACCTCTCCGAGGTCAAACGCATGGGCTATGACACGGCCCGCGCCATCGCCGACGAGGTGCTGACCCGCTTCGACACCGGCGATTTCGACGTGGCGACGATCTTCTACAACCGGTTCGAATCGGTGATCAGCCAGGTTCCGACCGCGCGCCAGATCATCCCCGCCGAAGTCCCCGAGGGCGCGTCCGAGACGAACGCCCTCTACGACTACGAACCGGGCGAGGAAGAACTGCTGGCCGATCTGCTGCCCCGTTCGGTGGCCACGCAGATCTTTGCGGCGCTTCTAGAGAATGCGGCGTCCGAGCAGGGCGCGCGGATGAGTGCCATGGACAACGCCACGCGCAACGCGGGCGACATGATCGACAGGCTGACGACGCAGTACAACCGCTCGCGTCAGGCTGCGATCACCACGGAGCTGATCGAAATCATTGCGGGCGCCGAGGCGCTCTGACCGTAAAGCAAAGGTGACAACATGGCAGAGGCCACTGGTAAAATCACGCAGGTGATCGGCGCCGTCGTTGACGTGCAGTTCGAAGACCGGCTTCCCGCGATTCTGAACGCGCTGGTAACCCAAAACAACGGCAAGACGCTGGTGCTGGAAGTTGCCCAGCATCTGGGCGAGAACACCGTCCGCACCATCGCCATGGACGCGACCGAAGGTCTGGTCCGCGGCGAGGTCGTGACCGACACCGGCAACCCGATCATGGTGCCCGTGGGCGACGTGACCCTGGGCCGCATCCTGAACGTCGTGGGCGAGCCCGTGGACGAGGGTGAAGCCCTGGCCACCAGCGAGACCCGCGCCATCCACCAGGCCGCTCCGGACTTCGCCGCGCAGGCGACCAGCTCGGAGATCCTGGTGACCGGCATCAAGGTCATCGACCTACTGGCCCCCTATTCCAAGGGCGGCAAGATCGGCCTGTTCGGCGGCGCCGGTGTGGGCAAGACGGTTCTGATCATGGAACTGATCAACAACATCGCCAAGGTGCACTCGGGCTATTCGGTGTTCGCCGGCGTGGGTGAGCGCACCCGCGAGGGCAACGACCTGTACCACGAGATGGTCGAATCGGGCGTCATCGTTCCCGACAACCTAGTCGATTCGAAAGTGGCCCTGGTCTATGGCCAGATGAACGAGCCGCCGGGCGCCCGCATGCGCGTCGCCCTGACCGGTCTGACCCTGGCGGAGCAGTTCCGCGACGCGTCGGGCACGGACGTGCTGTTCTTCGTGGACAACATCTTCCGCTTCACCCAGGCCGGGTCCGAAGTGTCGGCTCTGCTGGGCCGCATCCCGTCCGCTGTGGGCTATCAGCCGACGCTGGCCACCGACATGGGCGCGATGCAGGAACGCATCACCTCGACCAAGAACGGCTCGATCACCTCGATCCAGGCCGTCTACGTCCCGGCCGACGACCTTACCGACCCGGCGCCCGCCACGACCTTCGCCCACCTGGACGCCACGACGGTTCTGTCGCGCGCGATCTCGGAACTGGGCATCTACCCGGCCGTGGACCCGCTGGACTCCAACAGCCGCATCCTGGACCCCGCCGTCGTCGGCGAGGAGCACTACCAGGTGGCGCGCGATGTGCAGGGCATCCTGCAGAAGTACAAGTCGCTGCAGGACATCATCGCGATCCTGGGCATGGACGAACTGTCCGAAGAGGACAAGCTGACCGTGACCCGTGCGCGCAAGATCCAGCGCTTCCTGTCGCAGCCCTTCGACGTTGCCAAGGTCTTCACCGGTTCCGACGGCGTCCAGGTGCCGCTGGAGAAGACCATCGCCTCGTTCAAGGCGGTCGTCGCGGGTGAGTACGACCACCTGCCGGAATCGGCCTTCTACATGGTCGGCGACATCGACGACGTGAAGGCCAAGGCAGAGCGTCTGGCCGCAGAAGCGGCGTAAGGGGGCAGAATGGCCGATACCATGCAGTTCGACCTCGTGTCGCCGGAACGGAGCCTCGCCTCCGTTCCCGTGCGCGAGGTGCGCCTGCCGGGCAGCGATGGCGATCTGACCGCCATGCCCGGCCATGCGCCCACGATCGTGACCCTGCGTCCGGGCATGGTGATCCTGGTGGGTGCCGACGGCACCACCAGCGAATTCGCCGTCACCGGCGGCTTTGCCGAGATCAACCAGGACAGCGTCAGCCTGCTGGCCGAACGCGGACACCCGCGCGAGGAGATCACGCAGGACGTCTACAACGACATGATGAAGGACGCCCACCGCGCCCATCGCAGCGCCAAGGATCGGCGCGAACATGTCGGCGAAGAGGTCGTGACCGCCGCCGTCAAGCTTCTGGGCGACATGCAGGCGCTTGGCACCCATATCGGGCTGGACCCCAATCAGTCGACGGTTCCGGACTGATCCGTCCGACCATCGACATCTTGAAAGGCCCCGGCACTGCCGGGGCTTTTTTTTCACCCTGGCCGCCGCTAGCATCGCCGCGCGGGTGACGGGAAGGACCGGATGATACGATTTGCAACCCACGAGATCGGGATCGCACGCGGTGCAGTCACGATGGTCTCTGATTTCGACACGCAGGGGCCGATGTGGACCGAGACGGGCGATCGGTCGCACCGCCAGCGTGTCGAGTTCGGCGACCGCTTCGTGGCGCCGCCTGTTGTGCATCTTGGCGTCGGGATGTGGGACCTGGACAGCGATCGCAACCAGCGCGGCGACCTGCAGGTCGAGAACGTGACCCTGACCGGGTTCGACATCCTCTTCCGCACCTGGGGCGACACCCGCATCGCGCGGATGCGGGTGGAGTGGATGGCCATTGGGGCCGTGCCCGACGAACAGGACTTCATCCTCTAGGCGCGGTCCAGGTTGACCCCGATCAGTCCCGCGACCTGTTCCGGATGGGTCAGGGGCGCCATGTGGCCGGCACCGGGGATCGTGGCGCGCCCGACATCGGGCAACCGGCCCGCCAGCGCGTCGATGATGCCGCCGATCACCGCCGGGCTGTCGGCCCCCTGGATCAGCAGCACCGGGGCGTCGACCTGCTCCAACCCGCCCTCGCGCAGGATGCGGGCGCTGTCATGGCGAAGCGCGTCGCCGGTCCCGGCCACCAGCCGGATCTGGCGCACCATCTGGGCGCGGGCCTCGGGGGGCAGACGGTCGGGGTCCTGCGCGCCCCAGACCGACAGGAAGGCCGCCATGGCCTGGTCGTCCTGGCCCTGGTCCAGAAGGTCGGCCATGCGGGCATCCAGCGCGTCCTGGGCCGGGTCCGGGCAGGCGGCGAACAGCACCGGTTCGATCAGGGTCAGGCTGCGCACGGCATCGGGCGCCGCGACCGCGATCCGCAGCGCCACGGTCGCGCCGAAGCTGTGGCCGATCAGGTCCAGCGGCCGGTCGATCATCGCCGCCGCCAGACGCGTGACCGCGGTGTGATAGTCGGGGCCGTCGGGCTGGGGCTGCCAGTCGTCGCTGCGCCCGTGGCCCGGCATGTCGAAGCCTCGCAGATCGACGCGCCTCTCCAGCAGCCGCGCGATCGGACCCCAGGCCGACCCGCTGCCCATCATGCAATGAAGCGCCAGTGCCGGGCGATCCGGATCGCCCGGCCAGTGCCGCAGGTGCAGTCCGCTCATAGCGCGGCCAGATGGCGGTCCAGAAAGTCCAGCCGGTCCTGGCCCCAGAACCGCTGATCGGTCTCGCGCACGACATAGAAGGGGGCGCCGAAGGCCCCGGCGGCCACTGCCTGTTCCAGGTTGCGGCCGTAGGTCTCGGCGCCCACGAACAGGCCCGTGTCGGCCAGGGACGGGTCGAACCCGTTGGCGCCCAGGATGTCGCGGATCACCGCGTCGTCGCTGATGTCGCGTTCCTCGGCCCAGACCGCCCGCAGAAAGCTCTGGGCCAGCGCGCCGACATCGCCCCCCGCCGCCTGCGCCGCGATGATGGCATAGGACGACGGCGCCATGTTCACCGGCCAATGCGCGGGCTTGAGGTTCAGGGGCATGTCCAGATGGTCGGCCCACCGGGGCAGTTCCTGGTTGCGGTAGTCCATCCGGCTGGCATGGCGCTGCGCCGGGCGCACCCCGCCGGTCCGGTCGAACAGCTGCAGCAGGTCCAGCGGCTTGTAGGTGATCTGCGCGCCGTGCCGGGCGGCGATCTGTTCCAGGCGGTCGCCGGCAAGATAGCACCAGGGGCTGATCGTCCCCAGATAATAGTCGATATGGGCCATGGCCTTGTCCTTTCCGGGTTTGCCCGCAGGCTAGCCCGGTGCTAAGGCAACCGCAATCTGACGCAACCGCCAAAGGCCCGCCCCATGCCCGTCATGACCGAACCCAAGCTGATTTCCGGAAACGCCAACCGACCGCTGGCCCAGTCCATCGCGCGGCGCATGTCCCTGCATCGCGGCATGAGCGTCAACCTGCTGGACGCCCGCGTCGAACGCTTCAACGACCAGGAGATCTTCGTCGAGGTCTACGAGAACGTCCGCGGCGAGGACATGTACATCATCCAGCCCACGTCGAACCCGGCCAACGACAACCTGATGGAGCTGCTGATCATGACCGACGCGCTGCGCCGGTCGTCGGCCGCGCGCATCACGGCGGTGATTCCCTATTTCGGCTATGCCCGCCAGGACCGCCGCGCCAAGGCCCGCACCCCGATCAGCGCCAAGCTGGTCGCGAACCTGCTGACCGAGGCGGGCGTGGACCGCGTCCTGACGCTGGACCTGCACGCGGCCCAGATCCAGGGCTTCTTCGACGTGCCGGTGGACAACCTCTATGCCGCGCCGGTCTTTGCGCTGGACGTGCAGCATCACTTCAAGGGGCGGATGAACGACCTGATGGTCGTGTCGCCCGACGTCGGCGGTGTGGCCCGGGCCCGCGAACTGGCCACCCGGATCGGTGCGCCTCTGTCCATCGTCGACAAGCGCCGCGAGAAGGCCGGAGAGATCGCCGAGATGACCGTGATCGGTGACGTGGCGGGCAAGGCCTGCATCATCGTGGACGACATCTGCGACACCGCCGGCACGCTGGTCAAGGCGGCGCAGGTGCTGACCGACAACGGCGCGACCGAGGTCCATGCCTACATCACCCACGGCGTCCTTTCGGGCCCGGCGGTCGAGCGGGTCACCAATTCGGTGATGAAATCGCTGGTCATCACCGATTCGATCCAGCCCACCGATGCGGTCAGGAACGCGCCAAACATCCGCATCGTGCCGACCGCACCGATGTTCACGCAGGCGATCCTGAACATCTGGAACGGCACCTCGGTCAGCAGCCTGTTCGAGACGGACACCCTTCTGCCGATCTACGAAGGGCTGTATTCGCCGATCTGACCGGATCGTCCCGACGGCGTCCAAGGGCCGGCCCCGTCGCGGGGCCGGCCCTTTGTCATGGGTTCACAGCGCGCGCCAGCCGATGTCGCGGCGGCAGAAGCCCTGCGGCCAGTCGATCGCGTCGACCAGCGCATAGGCGCGCTGATGCGCCTCGGCCAGGGTCGCGCCGCGCCCGGTGCAGGCCAGCACGCGCCCTCCGGTGGCGACAACCGCGCCATCGCGGTCGGCCGTGCCCGCGTGGAAGGTCATCTGAAAGCTGGTTTCGGGCAGGGCCTGCAGGCCGCCGATGACGGTCCCCTTGGCATAGCTGCCGGGATAGCCCTGGGCCGCCATGACCACCGTTAGGGCGTGATCGTCGGCCCAGGTCACGGGGGTTTGAGCCAGCCGCCCTTCGGCGCAGGCCAGCAGCACGTCCAAGACCTGCCCACCAAGCCGCATCATCAGCACCTGGCATTCCGGGTCGCCGAAGCGGACGTTATATTCGACCAGCCGCGCCTGTCCGTCCGCGATCATCAGCCCGGCATAGAGCACCCCCTGGAAGGGCATGCCGCGCCGCGCCATCTCGGCGATGGTGGGGCGCACGATGCGCTCCATCACCTGGTCCTGGATCGCCTGCGTCAGCACCGGGGCGGGGCTGTAGGCGCCCATGCCGCCAGTATTCGGGCCGGTATCGCCGTCGCCCACGCGCTTGTGGTCCTGGGCGGTGCCGATGGCCAGGCAGTCGGTGCCGTCCGAGAGGATGAAGAAGCTGGCCTCCTCTCCGTCCATGAACTCCTCGATGACGACGGACATGTCGCCGAAGGCCCCGTCAAAGATGTCGTCGATGGCGGCATGGGCCTGGTCCACCGTCTCGGCCACGGTGACGCCCTTGCCGGCGGCCAGCCCGTCGGCCTTGACCACGATGGGCGCCCCCTGGGCGGTCACGTAATCGCGCGCCGCGGCGGCATCGGTGAACCGGGCCCAGGCCGCGGTGGGGGCGGCGCAGGCGTCGCAGATCTCCTTGGTGAAGGTCTTGGAGGCCTCCAACTGGGCCGCGGCCTGCGACGGGCCAAAGACCAGGAAGCCCGCATCGCGCAGCGCGTCGGATACGCCCGCGGCCAGGGGCGCCTCGGGGCCGACGATGACGAAGTCGACGGCGTTCTCCTGCGCGAATTCCAGCACTTCGGCCCGCGACAGCACGTCCAGGTCGGCGCATTCGGCCACGCCCGCGATGCCCGCATTGCCGGGTGCCACGATCAGGCGGTCGCATTTCGGGTTCTGCCGGATCGCCCAGGCCAGCGCATGTTCGCGCCCGCCGCCGCCCAGGATCAGGATATTCATCTGCCGCCCTTTCGCTTGACCTTGCGGCGTTCTAGTCTGGCCCGGACAAGGGAACAAGACGCATGGACCTGCTGGACGACGACATGGACGATGCCCCGGAACCGGGCAGCAACGCGCATGAATTCACCGTGTCCGAACTGTCCGGCGCGGTCAAACGCAGCATCGAGGATCAGTTCGGCCGCGTTCGCGTCCGGGCCGAGGTCGGGCGCGTGTCCCGTCCCGGATCGGGGCATCTGTATTTCGACCTGAAGGACGACCGCGCCGTGCTGGCCGCCGTCACCTGGAAGGGGCAGGCCGCCCGCCTGATCCAGCGCCCCGAGGAGGGGATGGAGGTCATCGCCACCGGCCGCCTGACGACCTTTCCGGGCCAGTCGAAATACCAGATGATCGTCGATCAGATCGAGCCCGCCGGTGCGGGCGCGCTGATGGCCATGCTGGAGAAGCGTCGCAAGGCACTGGCGGCCGAGGGGCTGTTCGACCAGGACCGCAAGCGCGCCCTGCCGTTCCTGCCGCGTGTCATAGGGGTGGTGACCTCGCCGTCCGGTGCGGTGATCCGCGACATCCTGCACCGGCTGCGCGACCGCTTTCCGACCCGCGTGATCATCTGGCCGGTGGCCGTGCAGGGGGAGGGTTGCGCGCCGCAGGTCACCGCCGCGATCCGGGGCTTCAACGCGCTGTCGCCGGGCGGGCCGATCCCTCGGCCGGACCTGATCATCGTGGCGCGCGGCGGCGGGTCGCTGGAGGATCTGTGGGGCTTCAACGAAGAATCGGTCGTGCGGGCGGCGGCGGACAGCGCCATCCCCCTGATCTCGGCCGTGGGGCATGAGACGGACACGACGCTGATCGACTTCGCCTCGGACCGGCGCGCGCCGACGCCCACGGCTGCGGCCGAGATGGCCGTCCCGGTCCGCGCCGACCTGGCCGCGCGCCTGGCCGAGACCGGG
>NZ_VDDD01000050.1 GCF_006151785.1 Paracoccus marcusii | reverse complement strand
GACGGGCTGTCCGCGCCCGCGGTCATGGCGCAGGCCGCGGGCGTGGTGCGCGCGCTGCTCGCCTGCCTGCCGGAACTGGCGGGGCGTCCGGTGATTCTGGCGCAGGGCGCGCGGGTGGCCTTGGGCGATGCGATCGGGGCGGCCACGCGGGCGGGCATGGTGCTGATGCTGATCGGCGAACGGCCTGGACTGTCGGTGGCCGACAGCCTTGGCGCCTATCTGACCCATGCGCCTCGGATCGGGCTGCGCGACAACGCGCGCAACTGCGTGTCGAACATTCATCCGAACGGGGGGCTGTCCCATCAGGCCGCCGCCGAACGGCTGGCCTGGCTGGTGATGCAGGGGCGTCGGATCGGCGCGACGGGCATCGCGCTGAAAGACGAAAGCGGCGGCAGCGCCCTGCTGCCGCCACGGGCTTAGTCGGCGATCCGCGCCACGGCGGCACCGGCACCGGTCGCGATCTGCAGCGCGGCCCACTCCTTGGCGGCGTCGTTGCGGGCCGATGCGGCCTGCAGGCGTGCCGCCGCACGCTGGCGGTCGGCGTCCAGCAGATCGACCAGCGGCAGGGCGCCCGCCTCGAAGTTCGTGCGCGCCAGGGCATAGGCCCGGTCATAGCTGGCCGCCGCGCGGTCCAGCGCATCGACGCGCTGGCGCAGGCGGCGCAGGTTCGACTGGCTGGTCTGCACATCCTCGACCGAGGCCGCGACCTGGCTGCGCCATGCCAGATCGGCTTGGCGCGCCTCGGACACGCGGCGGGTGCGGGTCGCGCCCAGGATGCCCTGATTGGCCACCGGCAGGCTGATGCGCGGGCCAAAGCCCCAGCCCGTCGCCCCGCCCGTGTCGCTGACCGTGCCCGTCAGCGACAGCGAGGGCAGCATGTCCGCCGTCGCGACCCCCACTGCCGCCAGCGCCTGCACCAGATCCTGCTGGGCCGCGCGCACGTCTGGACGGTTGCGCAGCAGTTCGGCCGGGACCCCGGTGCCGGGGCCGGGCGGGATGCGCAGCGCGCCCGATCCGCCCTGCATCTGCGACATCAGCGGCCCGGCCTGCTGGTTCAGCAGCGTCGACAGGCGATAGACCTGCGCGTTGAACTGTGCCTCGAAGGCGGGAAGGTCGGCCTGCGCGGTCTGCAGCAGTGCCTCGGTCTGGGCGATGTCGAAATCGGTGGCAAGGCCCAGGGCCTGGCTGTCGCGGGTGACGCTCAGGGTGGCCTGGCGCGCCTCGATCGTGTCGCGGGTCAGAGCCAGCGCCTGCTGGTTGTAGCGCGCGTCGGAATAGGCGCTGATGACCTCGGCCAGCCATGCCAGCCGGGTGACCTGGGCCTGCGCCTCGGCCGATGCGACGCCCGCAGCGGCCCCTTCGCGGGCACGGCGCGCGCCCCCGAACAGGTCGAACACGAAGCCCGCCGACAGGTTGGCGCTGCTGGTATAGCCGGTCGCCTGACCGTCGCCGCCCGACCGCACGCGGCTGGCCGATGCGGGCTCTCCGCTGATCTGGGCCGCTAGGGGCTGGGTGGCCTGTAGGTCGGCCGCCGCGGCACGGATGCGTTCGTTGGCGGTGATGATGTCCAGGCTGGTGTCCAGCCCGTCCGCGATCAGCCGCGACAGGGTGCGGTCCTGATAGCCCGACCAGAAGGCCGTGGTGCCGACCTGGCCCACGGGGCCGCCGCCGCCTTCGGCGAAGGCGCCCTGGACGCGGGTGTCGGGCAGGGCGGTGGGGTCGGGCCCCACCGCCGCGCAGGCGGAGATCATCAACAGCGCCGTCAGCGACAGTGTCGCGCGGGTCATACGGGGAAACGTCACGAGGTCTTTTCCTTCTTGCGCGACAGCAGCGACCGGATCTTGAGCACGGCCACATAGAAGACCGGCACCAGGAAGATCCCGATGACGGCAGAGGAAGCCATGCCGCCCAGAACGCCGATGCCGATCGAGTTCTGCGCCCCCGCACCGGCGCCCGACGCGATGGCCAGCGGCAGCACGCCCAGCATGAACGCGAACGTGGTCATCAGGATCGGGCGCAGACGCTGGCGCGATGCGATCAGGGCGGCCTCGACCACGGTCTTGCCCTCCTTGACCTGCGCCTCGGCGAATTCGACGATCAGGATGGCGTTTCGGGCGGCAAGCCCGATGGTCGTCAGCAGACCCACCTTGAAGTACACGTCGTTCGACTGTCCGAAGAACAGCGCGGCCGCCAGGGCGCCCAGGATGCCCACCGGAACGGTCAGCATGACCGCCAGCGGCACCGACCAGCTTTCGTACAGCGCGGCCAGCGACAGGAACACGACCAGCGCCGACAGCGCGAACAGAAGTGGCGCCTGGTTGCCCGACAGCCGTTCCTGGAACGACAGCCCGGTCCATGCGGTGCCATAGCCGCCGTCCATGTCCGCCACCATCTGTTCCATCACGTCCATCGCCTCGCCCGAGGACAGGCCGGGAACGGCCGCTCCGCTGAGCTCCAGCGCCCGCGTGCCGCCGAAACGCGCCAGCGATTGCGGTTCCTGCTGCCAGCTTTGATCGGCGAAGGCGCCGAAGGACACCATTTCCCCCTGGCTGTTGCGGGCATACCAGCGTTCGATGTCCTCGGGCTGGCTGCGGCTTGCGGCCTCGCCCTGGACCACCACGGGCCGCAGGTCGTTGCCAAGCGCAAAGTCGTTCACGTCGCGCCCGGCAAAGATCACAGACAGCATCGCGTTCACGTCACCGATGTTCAGGCCAAAGGCCGCGGCCTTCTGCTGATCGATGTCCAGGCGCAGGGCGGTCTGGGTGTTGGCGGTCTCGTTGCCGCGCAGGTTGGTGACCTGGCCACCGGCCTGCGCATCCGCGACAAGCTGGTTGGCGGCGGCGGCCAGTGCGTCCTGGCCCTGACCCGTCTGGTCCACCAGGTACATGGTAAAGCCGGAGGACGTGCCCAGGCCCTGGATCGCGGGCGGCTGCAGGGCAAAGATCTGGCCCTGGCGGTTGGTGGTGAAGAAATAGCCGTTCGCCCGGTTCACCAGCGACGCGATGTCGAACCCGTCGCGTTCGGCATAGTCGCGCAGCTTGATGAAGACCAGCGCGTTGCTTTGCCCGGTCCCGCCGAAGCTGAAGCCAAGCGCGGCAAAGACCGATTCCACCGTATCGGTTTCCTGGGTCAGCAGGTACTGCTCGACCTTTTCGACCAGGGCCTGCGTCTGCTGGGTGGTCGATCCGTCCGGGCCCTGGATGATGGCCAGGGCGACGCCCTGATCCTCGTCGGGCAGGAACGATCCGGGCAGGCGGTCGAACAGCGTCATCACGCCGAACCCGATCGCGACCAGGACGATCAGCATCCGCAGCGGGCGCTTCACCAGCCGCGTGACGATGCCGACATAGCCGGTCGTGGTCCGGTCCAGGTTGCGGTTGAACCAGCGGGCGGGGGCGATGCCGCCCTGGCCATGCTTGCGCGCCTTGAGCAGGCTTGCGCACATGGCGGGGGTCAGGATCACGGCCACGCCCAGCGACAGGATCATCGCGGTGATGATGGTGATCGAGAACTGGCGATAGATGACCCCGGTGGCGCCGGTCTGGAACGCCATCGGCAGGAACACCGCCGACAGGACCAGCACGATGCCGACCAGCGCCGAGGTGATCTCGTCCATGCTCTTTTCGGTGGCCTCGACGGGGCCCAGGCCCTCTTCCTCCATCACCCGCTCGACGTTCTCCACGACCACGATGGCGTCGTCGACCAGAAGGCCGATGGCCAGCACCAGCGCGAACATCGTCAACGTGTTGATCGAGAAGCCCGCCACCGCCAGCACGGCGAAGGTGCCCAGCAGCACGACGGGGATCGCCACCACCGGGATGATCGTCGCCCGCCAGCTTTGCAGGAAGACCAGGATCACCAGGAACACCAGCAGCACGGCCTCGGCCAGGGTCTTGTAAACCTGGCTGATCGACTTTTCCACGAACGGGGAGGTGTCATAGGGATAGGTGATCTCGACTCCGGCGGGCAGGGCGTCGGCAAGGCCGTCGATGGTGTCGCGCACGGCGGCGGCGGTCGACACGGCGTTCGCGCCGGTGGCCAGGTTCACGGCGACGGCCGCGGCCGGGTTACCGTTGTAGCGCGAGCTGCCGCCATAGCTTTCCTGACCGATCTCGATCCGGGCGACGTCGCCCAGAAAGACCGTCGATCCGTCGGGATCGACGCGCAGCAGGATGCTCTCGAACTCCTCGACCGTCGACAGCTGCGACTGCGCGGTGACCGACACGGTCAGCCGCTGGCCCTCGGCGGCGGGCTGCGCGCCCAGGTCGCCCACGGTGACGTTGGTGTTCTGCGCGGCCACGGCCGCGGTGACGTCGGCGGGCGTGACGCTGTACTGGACCATCTTCATCGGGTCCATCCAGACCCGCATCGCATAGCCCGAGCCGAAGGTGTTGATCGACCCGACGCCCGGCGTGCGCTTGACCGGATCCTCGATGAACTGCGAGATCAGGTCGCCCAGCTGGACGGTGGTATAGGTGCCCTCTTCCGCCGTCAGCGCCGCCACCAGCAGGATCGAGCTGGTCGAGCGTTCGACCTGCACGCCCTGCTGCTGCACCACGTCGGGCAGCTGCGACGTGACCAGCTGCAGCTTGTTCTGCACCTGGACCTGGGCGATCTCGGGGTCGACGGTGTCGTCGAAGGTCAGCGCGACCGATGCCGACCCCGGCGTCGAATTCGACGTCATGTAGGTCAGGCCGTCGATGCCGGTCATCGCGTCCTCGATCACCGTGGTGACCGAGGATTCGACGATCTCGGCCGAGGCGCCGTTATAGGTGGCCCGGACCTGCACCGTCGTGGGTGCGATCTGGGGATACTGTTCGATGGCCAGGCTGTTCAGGCCAAGCGCGCCGACCAGCATGGTGATCAGGGCGATCACCCATGCAAAGACGGGCCGGTGAATGAAGAAACGTGCCATGCGCGATTACTCCGTCGCGCCGGCGGGGGCGGCATCCGCCTCCGCGGGGGCTGCGTCGGCGGGGCCGGTGTCGGTTCCCGCGTCGGCCGCGGCTGCGTCGGGGGCCGTGTCGGCGGAGGCCGCATCCGTGGGCGCTGCATCCGTGGGGGCTGCATCGGCGGGGGCGCCTTGGGCGGGGGCCTGTTCGCGCACGACGCCGGTTTCGTCGATGGTCACGGGGACGGTGACGACCTCCATGCCCTCGGCCAGCCCTGTCAGACCGTCGACGACCAGGGTCTCGCCATCCTCGATGCCGTCGGTGACGATCCACTGGTGCTTGTAGGTGCCGTCCTCGGTCAGCTGGCGCTGGCTGACCTTGCCATCCTCGACGACCCAGGCCGTCAGGGTGCCGACCTTGTCACGCGTGGCCGACGACTGCGACACCAGGATCGCCGAGGTCACGCCCAGATCGACCTGCCCGCGCAGGAACATGCCCGGCAGCAGCAGGTTGTCGGGATTGTCGAACCGGAACCGCGTGTCGATCGACCCGGTCGAGGTCGACACGGTCACGCCGGGCGCGACCAGCTGGCCAACCGCCTGGTATTCGCGGCCGTTCTCCAGCGTCAGGGTCGCGGCCAGTTCGTCGTTCAGGCGCAGGTTGCCGTCGTTGATGTCGTCCAGCACGCTGAGGAAGCGCGACGAGGGTTCGTACATGTCGACCTCGATCGGGTCCAGCTGGGTGACGGTGGCCATGGCGTCCGCCTGTCCGGCGGTCACCAGATCGCCCACCGATGCCGCCGACACGCTGGCGATGCCCGACAGAGGGCTGGTGACCGTGGTCCAGCCCAGTTCGGCCTGTGCCAGCGTCAGGTCGGCCTCGGCCGATTGCAGCGCGGCGTTCGCCTGGTCCAGCGCGGCCTGGGCCTGTTCGACCTGGGCCTGGGTCGTCCCAGACCCCAGCAGCTGCTGGGTACGGTCAAACGACGACTGCGACTGCGTCACCTGCGCGCGGGCAGAGGCGACCTGCGCCTCGGCACTGGCCAGGTTCGCCTGATAGGTGGTGTCCTCGATGCGGAACATCGGGGTGCCCGCCTCGATCGCGGCGCCGGGATCGTACAGGATCTCGGTCACGATGCCGCCGACGCGGGGGCGGATGGCGGTCTCCGACACCGCGACCGCGCGACCGGGCAGGGTCACGATTCGCGGAACGTCCTGAACCGCCACCTGCATGACGCCCACCTGCTTGGGCGGCATCCCTTCGGGCGCCTGTGCCCATGCCGCGGAGGTGGACAGAATCGCGGCGACCATGGCGGCGCCGGTCGCAAGGCTGTGTTTCGGCATCATCTTTGTCCTGGATAAGCACCCGACGGGGCGTCACTGTTGCGCGCTGATTGCATGTTTTTGCGGACTATGCAATGTTTGCTTCGACTGCACGAGGAGACTGCCCCGAAAATGACCAGCAACCTGCGCGACCGCCGCCGTCAGCAGACCGCCCGAGAGATCCAGCTGGCCGCGCTGCGGTTGAGCATCCGGTCGGGCTATGCGGCGGTCACCACCGATTCCATTGCCGCCGAGGCAGGGATCAGTCCGCGCACCTTCTTCAACTATTACGCCAACAAGCAGGCCGCGGTCCTGGGCATGCCGCCGCAGCTGGAACCCTGCACGGCCGATTGGATCGTGACGTCCAAGGGGGCACTGATCGACGATCTGGCGCTGTTGCTGGGACGGATGCTGGAACTGAAGGACCTGGACCGCCAGGTCGTCCGCATGATCGAACAGGTCTGGGACACCACCCCCGAGCTGATGGCCGTGTTCCGCAATTCGATGGACAACATCGCCCTGACGATCGGCGGGCTGCTGCACGCCCGCCTGGGCCCCGACCGCCAGGCCGAGGCGATGCTGATCGCCGAACTGGCGACCCACGCGCTGTCGCATGCCGTGCGCACCTGGGCGGGGGACGAGACGATGACCGAATCCGACATTCCCGACATGCTGCGCCAGCAGATGCGGCAGGTCGGCGCGCTGCTGACCTAGAAGGTCAGGCGGGTGCGGCGGCTGTCCGCGTCCAGCGTCACCTGCAACGTGCCGTCGATCTGCGATGTCGCCCCCTCCAGCAGGATCGAGCCGAAGCCCGCATCGGGTTCGTCCTGCGCCCGCGGCGCGTCATAGCGTTCGGTCCAGTCCAGCACCGCCCCGTCGCCATCGCGCCGCCACGTGATCTGCAGCGCACCGTCGACCGGCCCCAGGACGCCGTACTTGAACGCGTTCGTGGCCAGTTCGTGCAGGATCAGCGACATCGGGACCACCAGGCGGGCCGGGATGGTCAGGTCGTCACCGCCGCTGTCGATCCGCGCACCGTCATAGGGCGCCAGCGTGGTCGCGATCAGATCGGCCAGAGGCAGCTGCGATTTGGTGCCCCGCGCCGTGGTCAGTCCATGAGAGCTGGCCAGCGCATTGATCCGGGCAGAGACCTCCTCGACCACGGTCTGGGCGTCGTCGGTCTCGCGGGCTGCCATCCGCAGCATCGCCGAGATCTGGGTGAACAGGTTCTTGACCCGGTGGTCCATCTCGGAAATCACCGCTTCGCGCAGCGTGGCGGCCGATTGCGCGGCGGTCACGTCCAGCATGACCCCCAGCACGCGGCAATCGCCGTCGTCGGTCCCGAACCGCGCGGCCGCCGTCTCCAACCGCACGGCGGAGCGTGCGTCGGACGAAGGCGACACCACGCGCCGAAAGGCCGTGCCCGCGGCGCAGGCCTGCAGGTCGGCCAGCAGCCCGTCACGGTCGGCGGGCGCGATCAGGGCCGCGAAGGCCGACAGCGGCAGCTGCGCCGTCTGGCCCAGGCCCAGCAGGTCCGAGCTGTCGTCGATGGTCAGCATCCGCGATGCGGCGTCGTAATGCCAGACCGCGATCCGCGCCATGGACCGCACCGCGTTCAGCCGCTCCTCCTGCCGCTCGACCTCGACGCGCAGGTCGCGCAGCGCGGTGACGTCCTCGAAGACCAGCATGGCGCCGTCCAGATGCCCCTCGGGGCCGCGATAGGGCTTGGCATCGACGCGCCAGACGCGGGTGCCGCCGGCCTCGACCAGCTCGGTACCCTGCGCCTCGCCCTGGCGGGCCACCTCGGCCGCCATCGACAGCAGGACGTCGCTGGCAAAGACGTTGGACACGTCGGCCAGGGGGCGGCCGTGATCGGACCGACGCAGCGGAAAGATCTGCAGCGCCGCGGCGGTAAAGTTGCGCACCCGCACGTCGCGGTCGACAACCAGCAACGGGATCTTGGTCGCGGAAAAGAAGTTCTGCAGGTCGCTGTTGGCGGCCGTCAGGTCGTCGATCTTGGACTTCAGCTCGTCGTTGACGGTGCTCAGCTCCTCGTTCGTGGACTGAAGCTCCTCGTTCATCGACATCATTTCTTCGTTCGAGCTCTTCAGCTCCTCGTTCGCGGTCTCAAGCTCCTGGACGGCGCCGTGCAGCTCGATCCGCGTCAGGCGCAGCTGCTCCTCCAGCAGGTCCGACCGGGATTCGGTGACGCTCAGCTCATCCGTCTCGTCCAGCGTGTCGGGCAGGGCCTGTACGCCCGCGTCGTGAAATACCAGCAGGACGCTGCGGTCGGGCAGGGGTTCCGCGAACAGGGTCACCGGCTGCGCCCCCAGGTCGGACCGCGCCAGCAGGTTGCGCAGGATCGCCGCGCGGCCCGTTCCGGCCACCTGGTCCAGCGCGGCGGTCACTGCCTCCTTGAGGCCCGGATGCACGATCTGCGGTGCCAGGATCGGCTTTCTGGCGGTCGGATCGACGGCCAGGAAACGGCCCAGCCTGCCCGCCGTCCACAGGACCTCTCCCGCAGGGGACACCTGCAGCGAGGCCGGCGCAAACCGGTCCAGCACCCGGCGCTGTGCGGCAAGGGCCCCGTCGCGGGCCGCACCGTCCTCGGCCTTGCGGCTGCGGGTGGCGGGGGCGGGGCGGTCGCCCTCGGACCGCAGGAACGGCATGTCCAGCGGCAGGCGCGCGGGCGTCGCGTCACGCTGGAACAGCCGCGCGGGGCGGTCCAGCTCGGTGAAGTGCATGGATTCGCGACGCACCCCTTCGGACGGGCCAAGGAACAGGTAGCCGCCGGGGCGCAGGGCATAGTGGAACAGCGGCAGCACCTGAGACTGCAGATCTTCGTCCAGATAGATCAGCAGGTTGCGGCAGGAGATCAGGTCGACCCGCGCAAAGGGCGGATCGCGCAGCACCGAATGCAGCGAGAAACGCACCCGGTCGCGCAGCTGCGGCGTGATCTGCATCAGCGCGTCGCGATGTGTGGTATAGGCCGCGCGCATCTCCTCGGGGATGTCGGCCAAGGCGCTGATCGGATAGGTGCCGGCGCGGGCGATCTCGATCATCTTCTTGTCGATGTCGCTGGCGAACACGGTGAAGCGGGGCCGCAATCCGGCGGCGCGCATTTCCGTATCGATCAGCATCGCGACGGAATAGGCCTCCTCGCCGGATGAGCAGCCGGCGACCCAGACGCGCAGCTCCTCTCCGTCGGCGGCCGCGACCATCGGGCGGATCGCCTGTTCGCGCAGGGCCTGGAACATCTCGGGGTCGCGGAAGAACCGCGTCACGTTGATCAGGAACTCGTTCAGCAGCGCCTCGCATTCGTCGGGATGGCGCTGCAGGTGGCGCAGATAGTCGCGCGTACCGTCAATGTTGAGGACCTGCAGCCGTCGGCGGATGCGCCGCACCAGCGTCGTCATCTTGTAGCCCGAGAAATCGTGCCCGCACCGGTCCAGCAGGTGTTGGCAGATCAGCCGCGCATCGGCCAGCATCGCGTCGTCGGCCTGCTGCGTTTCGCTGGAATCGAAGAACTGCAGGATGGCGGGCACGATCCGTTCCGGCGGCAGAACATAGTCCACCAGCCCGGTCGACTGCGCCGAGAGGGGCATTCCGTCATACCGGGCGGTACGCGGTTCCTGGATGACGCAGATGCCGCCATGTTCCTTGACCGCGCGCAGCCCCAACGTGCCGTCCGCCCCCGTGCCCGACAGGATCACGCAGGCAGCGGCCGGGCCGCGGTCATGCGCCAGGCTTTCGAAGAAGTCGTCGATCGGGCGGCGCAGCCCGCGCGGCTGGTCGAAATCGGTCAGGTGCAGGCGTCCGTCGCTGATCAGCATCCGCGCGCCGGGGGGGATGGTATAGACATGACCCGGCTGCAGCACCGTGCCGTCGGTCGCCTGCTGCACGCTGAGCGCGGTGCGCCGGTCCAGCAGTTCGGCCAGAACGCTGTCATGCGTCGGGTCCAGGTGCTGGATGACGACATAGGCAGCCGGGTCCTCGCGCCGCACATCACGCAGCAGGTCGTGCAACGCCTCGAGCCCCCCGGCCGAGGCGCCGATGCCGACGACGGCGAAGGGCGGACGCGTGGTGGCGCGTGGGGGCGAGGCGTCATTCATCGCGCAACGTGATCCTTGCAAGCGTGCTGATCGAACGGGCGATCAGCCCCGTGGAATCCGACATGATCAGTCCGAACTGTCCCGCGGCCCGGCGCAAGTCCGCCATGTTGCGGCTAAGTGCCACATCATCGCGCGCGATCGTTCCTGCCGCGTCCGATGCGGTCACGTCGAACTGCGACCCGATCACGAAACGCAGCGTGCCGTCGCCGCCGCGCAGCTTGGACATGAACACCAGGTTCATGAACGACCGCCCGTCGCGGGTGCGGTTCATAACCGGGAACCGCCCGTCGTCCTGTGCATCGTCGGCCAGGAACCGCGACATCGCGCCGATCTGGTCCCGCGGCGTTGCGGAGGATTGCAGAAAGCGGCAGTTGCGGCCCAAGCTGTCATCGGCGTCAAAGCCGGTCAGCCGGCAGAAGGCGTCGTTGACCATGCACAGCGGCATGTCGGGCATCGCCGCCGCCAGGGAAATGGCGATCCGCGACCGCGCGATCTGGGCGCGCAGGGCTTCGGGCAGCGTGGGGTCGAGCATCGTCATCCTGTTGCGGCGGGCCATGTCCCCGACGTTCAACCGTACAATATTAATCCCCGCCCCCTGGAACAAGTCACGTTTTTGCCGCCTGTCCGGTGCTGGCACGGACCACCAGATCGACGCCCAGAGTGATGCTGTCGGTGACCTGCTGGCCCTGCATGCGGGCCAGCAGGACTTCGGCGGCGCGCCGGCCAAGGCGGGCGCGGTGCTGGCGGATCGTGGTCAGGCCGGGGCTGCTGTAGGCCGCCATCTCGATGTTGTCGAACCCCATGACCGAGATGTCCTGCGGCACCCGCAGCCCGGCCACGATCAGCCCGTGCATCAGGCCGATCGCCATCTCGTCGTTGTCGCAGAAGACCGCGGTGGGACGGTCGGGCATGGCCAGCACCTGCGCGGCCATCTGCTGGCCGAACCGGGCGGTGAAATCGCCGGTGATGCTGTCCTGGGGGCCGGGATCGGGCAGGCCCGCCTGCGCCAGCCCCTGCAGGAAGCCCTGGCGGCGCGACAGGGTCAGCGAACTGCCCTGCGGCCCGGTCAGGTGCAGGATGCGGCGGTGCCCCAGGTCGGTCAGATGCCGCGCGGCAAGGCGGCCCCCTTCGACATTGTCGGCCAGCACGCGGGGGGCGGACAGGCCGTCGATCCATTCGCAGGCCTGCACCAGGGGCGGACAGCCGGGACGGGCGAACAGGCCCGCCTCCATCTGCCCGTCCAGCACGATCACCCCGTCCGAGCGCGACCGCGTCAGATAGGGGCCCAGCACCTTCATCGCCGGCTGGTCAGGCACGGCGGTCGTGTCCATCACCAAAAGGCTGAGGTTGTGGCGGCGCAGCACCTCGGAGATGCCCGACAGGATCTGCGAGAAGAACGGATTGGCCAGGTTCGGCACCAGCGCCAGCACGCCGCCCACCTGCTGCTGACGCAGGTTTCGGGCGGTGAAGTTCAGCGTGTAGCCGGTCTGCGCGATCGCCGCCTCGACTGCCTTGCGCGTGGTTTCCGACACGATCGACGGGTTCGAGATGGCCCGGCTGACCGTCGCCACGGACACCCCCGCCAGCTTGGCGACATCATGGATTCGGGGTGGACGCGATTGATCTGACACAAGAAACCTTTGTTCGGGACAGCATCAGGCTTAGCGGAAAAATTGATGTTGTAAACCTTTTCATCCTGTGAGAACGTCAGATGAAACCGATTACATGACGCGGAATCGGGCAAGGGGAACTTCGGAGGGGAAGTTCCGGGAGGATGTATGAAGACGATCAAGGGCCCCGGCCTTTTCCTGGCCCAATTCGTGGGCCCGCAGGCACCGTTCGACAGCTTTGGCGCGATCACGGCATGGGCTGCCGATTGCGACTATCTGGGCGTGCAGGTGCCGTCGGGGGCGGAGGCACTGATCGACCTGGATCTGGCCGCGATCTCGACCACGTATTGCGACGATCTGAAGGGGCAGGCCAACGGTTTGGCCATCACCGAACTGTCGGCCCATATCCAGGGTCAGCTGGTCGCCGTCCATCCGGCCTTTGACGAGGCGTTCGACGGGTTCGCGCCGGCCACGCTGCGGGGCAATCCGACGGCCCGTCAAGCGTGGGCGGTGGACCAGATGCGCAAGACCATCGATGCGTCGGCCAACCTTGGCCTTGACCGGATGGCGGCGTTCTCGGGCGCGCTGGCCTGGCCGTACTTCTATCCTTGGCCGCAGCGCCCCGCGGGCCTGGTCGAGGCGGCATTCGATGAACTGGCCGCCCGCTGGCGTCCGATCCTGGACCATGCCGACAGCCGCGGTGTCGACATCTGCTTCGAGATCCATCCCGGAGAAGACCTGCACGACGGCGTCAGCTTCGAGATGTTCCTGGACCGTCTGGACCAGCATCCGCGGGCCAAGATGCTGTATGATCCGTCGCACTACCTGCTGCAGCAGCTTGATTATCTTGAGAACCTGGACATCTATGCCGACCGGATCGGCATGGTCCATGTCAAGGACGCCGAATTCAACCCGACTGGTCGGCAGGGCGTCTATGGCGGCTTTCAGCCCTGGGCGCAGCGCGCCGGCCGTTTCCGCAGCCTGGGCGACGGTCAGGTCGATTTCGGCGCGATCTTTTCCAAGCTGGCGGTGATGGGGTTCGACGGCTGGGCCGTGGTCGAATGGGAATGCGCGATCAAGCACCCCGAGGACGGTGCCCGCGAAGGGGCGGCCTTCGTGCGCGACCACATCATCCGCGTGACCGACCGCGCTTTTGACGATTTCGCCGATGGGGGTGCCGACATGGAAGCCAACCGCCGCATGCTGGGGCTGTCCCGATGAACCGCCCGATCCGTCTGGGCATGGTCGGGGGCGGCGAGGGGGCGATGATCGGCAACGTCCATCGCATCGCCGCGCGGCTGGATGGCCGGTTCGACCTGATCGCCGGCGCGCTGTCCTCGGACGAGACGCGCGCGGCCGAGAGTGCGCGTGCCTTGGGCATCACCCGCAGCTATGGCGATTTCCGCCAGATGGCGCGTGACGAGGCTGCCCGTTCCGACGGGATCGAGGCCGTGTCGGTCTGCACCCCGAACCACCTGCATGAACCCGTGTCGCGCGCCTTTCTGGAACAGGGCATCCATGTCATCTGCGACAAGCCGATGACCGCGACGCTGGACCAGGCGCAGGCCTTGGCCGACCTGGCCGGGCGGTCCGATGCGCTGTTCATCCTGACGCACAACTATTCCGCCTATCCCCAGATCCGGCAGGCCCGGGCAATGATCGCGCGCGGCGATCTGGGCGCTCTGCGGCTGGTCCAGGTCGAATACGCCCAGGATTGGCTGACCCAGGACACGGACAGCAAGCAGGCCGCATGGCGCGGCGACCCGGAACGCGCGGGTGCCGGCGGCGCGATCGGCGACATCGGCACGCACGCGTTCCAGTTGGCGCGGTTCGTTACTGGCGAATTGCCCAACCGGCTGGCCGCAGACCTGACCAGCTTTGTCCCCGGCCGCAGGCTGGACGACAACGCGCATATCCTGCTGCGCTATGCGTCGGGGGCCAAGGGGATGCTGTGGGCCTCGCAGGTGGCGCCGGGAACGGAGAACGGCCTGCGGCTGCGGGTCTATGGCGACAAGGGCGGCCTGGAATGGCAGCACGACATGCCCGAGACGCTGAGATACACCCCCTTCGGCAAGCCGGCGCAGATCTTGCGCCGCGCCGGGCCGGGCAGCACCCAGGACGGCAGCCGCGTGCCCCCCGGTCATCCGGAAGGATACCTGGAGGGGTTCGCGAACCTTTACGCCGAAGCCGCGCAGGCGATCCGCAGCGGCACCATGCCCGACACCCTTCCCGGCATTCGCGACGGGCTGGAGGGGTTGCAGTTCATCGACGCCTGCATCCGGTCGAACGCGGCGGATGCGGCCTGGGTCCAGGTGACGCCATGACCGATCCCATCCTGGCGCTGAACGGCGTCACCAAGTCCTTTGGTCCCATCGAGATCCTGCACGGCGTCGATTTCGCCCTGCATCCCGGAGAGGTCCACGCCCTGATCGGCGAGAACGGCGCAGGCAAGTCCACGACGATGAAGATCCTGGCCGGATACCTGGACCCCACGGGCGGGCAGGTGACGTGGCAGGGCAAGCCCATCACCTTTGCCGGGTCGGACGAGGCCGAGGATCTGGGCATCATCATGATCCATCAGGAGTTCAACCTGGCCGAACACCTGTCGGTCGACCAGAACGTCTTTCTGGGCCGCGAACTGCGGCGCGGGCTGCTGCTGGATCACAAGGCGATGCGGGCGCAGACGGCCGATCTGCTGGGTCAGCTGCAGTGCCGGGTCGATCCGGGCACGCCGGTCAACCGCATCTCGGTCCCCGACAAGCAGATGGTCGAGATCGCCAAGGCCCTGTCGCGCAAGGCGCGCGTCTTGATCATGGACGAACCGACCGCCGTGCTGACCGAACGCGAGACCGAGGTGCTGTTCGCCCAGATTGACCGCCTGCGGGCGGAAGGGGTGGCGATCCTGTACACCTCGCACAAGCTTGGTGAGGTCAAGCGCATCGCCGACCGCGTGACCGTCCTGCGCGACGGCACGATGGTGCGGTCGGACCTGACCGCCGACGTCACCGAAGACGACATGGCCACCGCGATGGTCGGGCGCGAGCTGTCGGACCTGTTCCCGCCCAAGGCCGCCCACGGGGCCGAGCCGATCCTGGAGGCGCAGGGCGTCAGCGTGCCCGGTGTGGTCCATGACGCGTCCCTGGTGCTGCACCGGGGCGAGGTGCTGGGCATCGGCGGCCTGGTCGGATCGGGGCGCACCGAACTGGCCGAGGCCATCGCGGGCCTGCGCCCGCGCAGTGGCACCGTGCGCCTGAAGGGGCAGGACCTGCCCGCCAACCACGTCGCGCAGGCGATGCGGGCCGGGCTGGTCTATCTGACCGAGGACCGCAAGGGCGCGGGTCTGTTGCTGGACAAGACGCTTCGCGAGAACCTGACCCTGGGCCAGCTGGACCGGTTCGGCAGCCCCCTGATCGACCGCAAGCGCGAGGAGGCCGCGCTGGACACGGCCATCGGCGACTTCGCGATCCGCGCGCCCGAACGCGGCATGGCGGTGGGCGATCTGTCGGGCGGGAACCAGCAGAAGCTGCTGTTGGCCAAGACCCTGCTGTCGGACCCCCAGGTGGTCATCATCGACGAACCCACCCGCGGCATCGACATCGGCACCAAGCAGCAGATCTATACCCTGATCGCACGGTTGGCCGCCGAAGGCCGCAGCATCATCGTCATCTCCTCGGAAATGCCCGAACTGATCGGTCTGGCCAGCCGCGTGGTCGTCATGCACGCTGGTCGCATCGTGGGCGAACTGGCCGACGCGGCCGTGACCGAGGGCAATATCGTGCGTCTGGCCATGGGGATGGACCATTCCCAGGGCGGACATGAAAAGGACAGCGCCGCATGAGTATGGCAACCACCGCCCCGACCCGGCGTCCCAGGGTCAATCTGGCCGTCGTCGCGCCCATCGTGGCGCTGATCGTGCTGGTGCTGATCGGCATGGCGCTGAACCCGAACTTCCTCAGCTTTGCCAACATCACGAACGTGCTGGCGCGATCGGCCTTCATCGGCATCATCGCCATCGGCATGACCTTCGTCATCACCGCGGGCGGGCTGGACCTGTCCGTCGGGTCGATGGCGGCCTTTGTCGCAGGGCTGATGATCTTGGTGATGAACATGCTGACCGAAAGCATGGGCGGCGGGCTGCCCGTCATCCTGATCGGCATTGCGCTGGCGCTGTTCACGGGACTGGCTGCGGGCTTCATCAACGGCATCCTGATCACCCGCGCCGGCATCGAGGCGTTCATCCTGACCTTGGGCACGATGGGCATCTATCGCAGCCTAGTGACCTGGCTGGCCGACGGCGGCACGCTTTCGCTGGGCTATGAGATGCGCGAGCTGTACCGGCCCGTCTATTACGACGGCATCCTGGGGATCAGCTGGCCCATCATCGTTTTTGCCGTGCTGGCGATCCTGGGAGAGATCACCATGCGCCACACCGCCTTCGGCCGCCACTGCGCCGCCATCGGTTCGAACGAGAAGGTCGCGCGCTATTCCTCGGTCGCGGTGCTGCGGGTGCGGTTAATGACCTATGTCCTGCTGGGCACGCTGGTCGGCATCGCGGTCGTGATGTACGTGCCGCGCCTTGGATCGGCATCCGCCACCACGGGCCTGTTGTGGGAGCTGGAGGCGATCGCCGCGGTGATCATCGGCGGCACCCTGCTGAAGGGCGGCTTCGGCCGGGTCTGGGGCACGGTCGTGGGGGTCCTGATCCTGTCGCTGATCGGCAACCTGCTGAACCTGACAGACTTCGTCAGCCCCTATCTGAACGGTGCCATCCAGGGCGTCGTCATCATCCTTGCCGTCGTGCTGCAGCGCAATACTGGCGCCGCACGCTGATTTTCACCTGTGGGAGGAGTAACCACCATGAGAAAGACCCTGATTGCCACGACCGCCCTGATGAGCCTGACCGCTGTCCCGGCGCTGTCGGAAACCATCGGCATCTCGATCCCGGCGGCGACGCATGGCTGGGCGGGGGCGCTGAACTTTCACGCCGAACGCACCGTCGCGCGGCTGTCCGAGGCGAACCCCGATCTGGAATTCGTGCTGACCACGACCTCCGATCCCGGGCAGCAGGTGTCGGACCTTGAGGACATGGTTGCCACCCGCGGCATCGACGCGCTGGTCGTCCTGCCCTTCGAATCCGAGCCCCTGACCGGCCCGATCCAGCGCATCGCCGACAGCGGCGTCTGGGTCACCGTCGTCGACCGCGGCCTGGCCCAGGAGGGCATCGAGAACCTGTATGTCGCGGGTGACAACGACAGCTTTGGCCGCACCGCAGGAACCTATTTCGCCGATACCCTGGACGAGGGCGCCAAGGTCGTCGTGATGCGCGGCATCGCCTCCACCGTCGACAACGAGCGCGTGGCGGGTTTCGAGGCTGCGCTGGAAGGGTCGGGCATCGAGGTGCTGGCCATGGATCACGGCAATTGGAACCGCGACACGGCCTTCAACCTGATGCAGGACTGGCTGTCGCGCTTCCCCGAGATCGATGCGGTCTGGGCGGCGGATGACGACATGGCCGTTGGCGCGCTGGCGGCCATCGACCAGGCCGGCCGCACCGAGGAGATGTTCGTCGTCGGCGGCGCCGGGATGAAGGAGATGGTCCAGCGCATCCAGGACGGCGATCCGACGGTTCCGGTGAACGTGACCTATCCGCCGGCGATGATCTCGACCGCGATCGAGATGACCGCTTTGGGCCTGACCTCCGGTGCACCCATGTCGGGCGAATTCATCATCGCCTCCCAGCTGATCACCCCGGAGAACGCCGAGAGCTTCTATTTCGAAGACAGCCCGTACTGACGACGACGCGGCGCGGGATGTGACCCGCGCCGCATTCCGACCCCGGAGGAGGGGGTCGTTCCGCCCCGAAATGTAAACGGTTTCATATTTCGCCCGAGGGCGTGACCGGGGCCTGCATCAAAGGGAGGATAACCATGACCGATCTGTCGGACCGCGCGAGTATGACCCGGCGCGGACTGTTTCACGGCGCCAGCGGCCTTGCGGCGCTTGGGGCGGGGCTGGGGGCGGTGCCCCTGATGGCCCAGGATGCGCAGCCTGCGGGGCTGCAGGGCAACATCAACCATTCCGTGGCGCGCTGGACCTTTGGCGACCTGCCGCTGGCCGACCTGTGCCAGCTGGCCCGCCAGACCGGCCTGGGCGCGATCGACCTGTGCGGTCCGGACGACTGGCCGGTGCTGGCCGAACACGGGCTGGCCAGTTCGATGTGCAACGGCGCCGAGATCAGCTTGGAGGATGGCTGGGCGGACCCTGCCAACCACGACGAACTGACCGAACGTTATCTGCGTCACATCCCGCTGGTCGCGGAGGCGGGGCATGTGAACCTGATCTGCTTCAGCGGCAACCGCCGGGGCATGTCCGACGAAGACGGCCTGCGCCATTGCGCCGAGGGCCTGTCGCGCATCCTGCCCGCCGCTCGCGATGCCGGGGTCGTGCTGCAGATGGAGCTGCTGAACAGCCGCGTCAATCATCCCGATTACATGTGCGACCACAGCGCATGGGGTGTGGCGCTGTGCGAACGGCTGCAAAGCCCGCAGTTCAAGCTGCTCTATGACATCTACCACATGCAGATCATGGAGGGCGACGTGATCCGCACCATCATGCGCGACCATCGCTGGTTCGGGCATTACCACACCGCCGGCAATCCCGGCCGCAACGACCCCGACGACAGTCAGGAACTGAACTATCCCGCGATCTGCAGGGCGATCCGGGACACGGGCTATCAGGGTTGGGTGGCGCAGGAATTCATCCCGCGCGACCCCGCCCCGCAGGCCGCCGCCGCATCGCTGCGCGACGCGGTGCTGACCTGCGACGTCTGAACGCCTCAAGCAATTTCTAGAAAGGAACGCCAGATGGCAGACAACATGCATTACGACGCGATCGTCGTCGGATCGGGCATCAGCGGCGGGTGGGCCGCCAAGGAGCTGACGGAGAAGGGCCTGAAGGTCCTGATGCTGGAGCGTGGCCGTAACATCGAGCATCTGACCGACTATGTGAACGCGGACAAGGAGGCCTGGGACTATCCCCACCGCGGCACCGCGACCATGGAGATGAAGGACAACTATCCCGTCCTGTCGCGCGACTATCCCCTGAACGAGCAGACCTTCGGCATGTGGGCCAACGAGCAGGAGAATCCCTATGTCGAGGCCAAGCGCTTTGACTGGTTCCGGGGCTATCACGTCGGCGGGCGTAGCCTGATGTGGGGTCGCCAGTCCTATCGCTTCTCGGACACCGACTTCACCGCCAACGAACGCGAGGGGATCGCGACCGACTGGCCGATCCGCTATGCCGACATCGCGCCCTGGTACGACCATGCCGAACGCTTTGCCGGCATCTCGGGGACGAACGAGGGGCTGGACATCCTGCCCGACGGGCAGTTCCTGCCGCCCATCCCGCTGAACATCGTCGAAAAGGACGTGGCCGCACGCCTGCGCAACGCGTTTGGCGGCAAGCGGTACCTGATCAACAGCCGCGTGGCCAACATCACCGAGGCACTGCCCGACCAGAACCGCGTCGCCTGTCAGTATCGCAACAAGTGCTGGCTGGGCTGCCCCTATGGCGCCTATTTCAGCACCCAGTCCGCGACGCTGCCCGCCGCGATGGCCACGGGCAACCTGACGCTGCGGCCGTTCTCGATCGTCAAGGAGGTCCTCTACGACAAGGACCGCAAGCGCGCGACCGGGGTCGAGATCATCGATGCCGAGACGAACATGACCTATGAATACACCGCAGACGTGGTGTTCCTGAACGCCTCCAGCTTCAATTCGACCTGGGTGCTGATGAACTCGGCGACCGATGTCTGGGAAGGCGGCCTGGGCTCGTCATCGGGCGAGCTGGGCCACAACGTCATGGACCACCATTTCCGCGTCGGCGCCGAGGGCCGGGTCGAGGGGTTCGATGACAAGTACTACTTCGGGCGCCGTCCGGCGGGCTTCTACATCCCGCGTTTCCGCAACATCGACGGCGAGGAGCGGCCCTATACCCGCGGCTTCGGCTATCAGGGATCGGCCAGCCGCCAGGGATGGCAGCGCGACATCGCCGAACTGAACATCGGTGCGGACCTGAAGCAGGCGCTGTCGACGCCGGGCAACTGGACCATCGGCATGACCGGCTTTGGCGAGATGCTGCCCTATCACGACAACGCCATCTCGCTTGACCGGGGCACGACGGACAAGTGGGGCCTGCCGGTCCTGTCCGTCAGCGTCGACCTGCGCGAGAATGAGATGCGCATGCGCGAGGACATGAAGCAGGACGCCGTCGACATCCTGGAGGCCGCCGGGGTCAAGGACGTCAAGCCGGTCGACCGCGATTATGCCCCCGGCATGGGCATCCACGAGATGGGCACGGCACGCATGGGCCGCGATCCGAGGACCTCGGTCCTGAACGGCGACAACCAGGTCTGGGATGCGCCGAACGTCTATGTGACGGACGGGGCCTGCATGACCTCGGCCAGCTGCGTGAACCCGTCGCTGACCTACATGGCGCTGACCGCGCGTGCGGCGGATCACGCCGTCAAAGCCCTCAAGAACGGAGATCTGTGATGAACCGTCGCGACCTTCTGACGATGATCGCCGCCGTCACCGGGACGGCCATGCTGGGTGCGGGCCGGGTGATGGCCTATGTCCCGACCGAGACCGGAGAGAACCTCTTCACCCCCGAGGATGCGGCCTTCCTGGACGAGGTGGCCGAGACGATCATTCCCGCCACCGACACGCCGGGCGCCAAGGATGCGGGCGTGGGCGCCTTCATGACCCAGTTCGTCAGCGACTGCTATGACGCCGAGGAGCAGGCGGCGTTCCGCGACAGCATCGACACGCTGAAATCCGAGGCCCAGGCACAATTCGGCAAGCCGTTCGAGGATCTGACCGCCGAGGAGCGCCAGCAGATGCTGCAGGAGGCCATGGTCGCCGCCAGCGCCCAGGCCACCGTCGTGGCCCAGGCCAAGGAGGAGATGCGCATCCAGGCCCGCGATCAGCAGCAGTCGGCCGACACCGCCGCCACCGCGCAGGCCCAGACCGAGGCGGACCTGCCGGCGCTGCACTGGTTCACGCCGATCCAGCAGCTGACGCTGTTCGGGTTCTTCACCTCCGAGGTCGGCGCGACGCAGGTGCTGCGCTATGAGCCGGTGCCGGGCGAGTACATCGGCGATCTGGAGTACGACGGCGGCCCGGCCTGGGCCACCTGATCCCGCCAACGGCCCCGGCATGTCCGGGGCCGCATTCTTTCGCAAAGGACATTGCCATGAAACTGATGACATCGATGGCCGCGCTGCTGGCGTTGGCCGCCCCCGCCCTGGCCCAGGACGCCCCCGAGCCGACGCGCGAGGAACGCCAGGCCCAGTCCCGCGTGACCGAGATCGCGGGCCCCGAGCCGCGGCTGGTCCAGACCCCCGAGGGCGAGCCGCCGTCGGACGCGGTCGTGCTGTTCGACGGGACGAACCTGGACGGGTGGGAATCCGTGAACGGCGGCGCGGCCCAGTGGGTCGTCGAGGATGGCGCGATGCGCGTCGCGCGCGGATCGGGTGACATCCGCACCACGGAAAGCTTCTGCGACGTGCAGCTGCATGTCGAATGGCGCTCTCCGCCGAACAACGAGGGGCATGACAGCCAAGACCGCGGCAACAGCGGCATCTTCCTGCAGAGCCGCTATGAGGTGCAGGTTCTGGACAGCTTCGAGAACCCGACCTATGCGAACGGGCAGGCGGGGTCGATCTACAAGCAGCACCTGCCGCTGGTGAACGCCTCGCGCGCACCCGAAGAATGGCAGACCTACGACATCATCTTCCAGGCGCCGATCTTTTCGGACGAAGGTGCGCTGCGCCGTCCGGCCCATATCACCGTCCTGCATAACGGCGTTGTGGTGCAGAACCACGCCCAGATCCAGGGTGTGACCGAATGGATCGGCTATCCGGCCTACGAGGCGCATGACTGCGCGCCGATCCAGCTGCAGGACCATGACGCGGATGTCAGCTTCCGCAACATCTGGGTCCGCCCGATGTGATCCGGCCGGGTCCGCCCCCCGCGGCGGGCCCCGGCATCGCCACCCGGCATCGCGACACGGAAAAAGGGGCCGCGACGATGTCGCGGCCCCAGTCAACCTGTCCGGCAGGGAGGGTTCAGCGCGTGGCGCTGTCCGGCAGGTTTTCCGTCAGGAAGGTGGCGCCGGTCATCACGACCTCGGCGGCATCCAGGGGCTGGTCATGCTCGATGATGTACCACTGCGCGCCGGCCTCCTCGGCGGCGGGCAGGATCGCGGCCCAGTCCAGCGTGCCTTTGCCAAGCGCCTTGAAGCCCCGCTCGTCCTCGGCCTCGCCCTCGGGGGCGTTGTCCTTGGCGTGGATCGCAAAGACGCGGTCGTCGAAACGGCCCAGATACTCGACCGGGTCCAACCCGCCGCGCGCGACCCATGCCAGGTCCAGCTCGGCCATGACGTCCTCGCCCGCGGCCTCCATCATGATCTCCAGCGCGGTGCGGCCGTCGAACTCGACCATCTCGAAATCGTGGTTGTGATAGGCCAGCGTCATGTCCGCCGCCTCCAGCGTCTCGCTGAGCGCGGCCAGCTCCTCGCCCAGGGCGGTCCAGCCGGCGGCATCCGCAGGGCGGTCCTCCTCGGCCAGATAGGGGACGGTGATGACGTCGTTGCCGATCGCCTTGTTGAAATCGATCACCGCCTGCGCGTCGGCGCGCAGATCGGCCAGCTGGGCATGGGTCGAGATCGCCTCGATCCCGTACTCCTGCAGCTTGGCCGACAGGTCCTCGGCGGTGCTGTCCTGCATGCCGACGGTCTCCACCGCGGTCACGCCCGCCGCCTGGACAGCGGCCAGCTGTTCATCCAGCGTGCCGTGGTCGCGCAGCGTATACATCTGGACCGCGATGGGCAGGTCGGACGTGGCCGCATCCTGGGCCATCGCCATCGGTGCCACCAGCGTGGCCAGTCCACCGATCAGGGCGGTTCTTGCAAATGTCATGATCTTCTCCTCTGGTCCCCGCTCCTCCGGGGGTTGTCCACAGATGTAATGGGTTTCATTCCGTCTGAAAAGGATTACATTCACACAGGCCCGGCTTTTTGCTGCCCGGATCGGCACCCTACCGCCGCAATGCTTGCGCTGAGCGCCGTTTCGCCCTAGGCCCCCGCTGCGCCAACCAGAGGACATCATGGCCCAAAACGACCTGGAAGCCCGACATCTCGATACGCTGGACCGCGACCTGGGGCGGTTCTCGGCGCTGGAAAACGCTACCGCCTATGTCGCGCGCCCGCTGGTCGCGCCGGGCGTCGCGCTGGCCTTCGTGCTGCTGGCCGGGCTGGGGGCGATGGTCGCCTTCGGACAGACCGACAACACGCTGATCGTCGTGGTCGCGGCGATCTTCGGCGCCTACATGGCGCTGAACATCGGCGCCAACGATGTGGCCAACAACATGGGCCCGGCGGTCGGCGCGAATGCGCTGACCATGGGGGGCGCCATCGCCATCGCCGCCGTGTTCGAGACCGCGGGCGCCCTGATCGCGGGCGGCGACGTGGTCAGCACCATCTCTCGCGGGATCATCGATCCGCAGACGATCGGGACCGACGGCATCTTCGTCTGGGCGATGATGGCGGCGCTGCTGTCATCGGCGCTGTGGGTGAACCTGGCGACCTGGATCGGCGCGCCGGTCTCCACCACCCATTCCATCGTCGGCGGCGTGATGGGCGCGGGCATCGCCGCGGCCGGGTTCGGCGCGGTCAACTGGCCCACGATGGCGACCATCGCGGCCAGCTGGGTGATCTCTCCGGTGCTGGGCGGGCTGATCGCCGCGGCCTTCCTGTGGTTCATCAAGGCGCGCATCATCTATCGCGACGACAAGATCGCGGCCGCGCGCGTCTGGGTGCCGGTCCTGATCGGCATCATGGCGGGTGCGTTCGCGGCCTATCTGGCGCTGAAGGGTCTTAGCCGCATCGTCGACGTGACCTTCTCCGGGGCGCTGATGATCGGCGCGGTGCTGGGCCTGGTCTGCTGGGTCGTCATGATCCCGGTGATCCGCCGCCAGTCGCGCGGGCTGGAGAACCGCAACAAGTCGCTCAAGGTGCTGTTCGGCATCCCGCTGGTCGTGTCGGCCGCGCTGCTGTCCTTTGCGCATGGTGCCAATGACGTGGCCAATGCCGTCGGGCCGCTGGCCGCCATCGTGCAGGCCCTGGGATCGGGCGGCACGGCAGAGGCCGTGGCCATCCCGCTTTGGGTGATGCTGATCGGGGCGTTCGGCCTGTCCTTCGGTCTGTTCCTGTTCGGACCCAAGCTGATCCGCATGGTCGGCAGCCAGATCACCAAGCTGAACCCCATGCGTGCCTATTGCGTGTCGCTGTCGGCGGCGCTGACGGTGATTTTGGCCAGCTGGCTGGGTCTGCCGGTCAGTTCGACCCACATCGCCGTCGGTGCGATCTTCGGGGTGGGCTTTTTTCGCGAATGGGACGCGGCCCGCCGCGCCCGCGCCGTGCAGGGGCAGGCCCCCGAACGCCCCCGCACCGCCCCCGAGGAGCGTCGCCGCCGCAAGCTGGTGCGCCGGT
>NZ_VDDD01000004.1 GCF_006151785.1 Paracoccus marcusii | reverse complement strand
GGCGTTGGGCGACCGGTGGGCAGACGCGTCGCGCAGCGCCACCCGCAGCGCCGCCGTCGCGCGCCGACCGGACGCGATCGCGATCAGCCCCGCCGACAGCCGCGCGGGGATCAGGTTCGCCACGTCGTCCAGGCGCGCGGCGATCATGCCGAACGCCTCGTGCCGTGGGGTGCGGTGGCCGATCATCGAATCCATCGTGTTGATCGCCTTGTAGGCCGCGATGCCCGGCAGCCCGCCGACCGCCGCCCAGAACAGCGGCGCGATGACGCCATCGCTGAAATTCTCGGCCAGGCTTTCAAGGCTGGCGCGGGACAGGGCGGGCGTATCGGCCTGGGTGACGTCGCGCCCCACGATCATCGCGGTCGCACCGCGAGCGACGGCCAGATCGCCCGCCGCCAGGGGGACGGCCACCGCGCGCAGGTGCTGGTCCAGCGACCGCGCCGCGACCAGCGGCCACGCCAGTACGGCCGCGACCCACGGGCCCAGCCATGCCTGGATCAGGACCGCGGGCATCATGGCCGCCAGCAGGACCACGACCACGGTCAGCGCGCCCCTGGCGCGCCGCGCCCGGCCTTGGTTCAGCGTGCGGTCCAGCGCCGCGATCAGACGCCCGGCCCAGGTCACCGGATGCCCGACCCGGCGATAGACCGCATCGGGCCAACCGATCAGCACATCCAGCACCAGCGCCAGCAGGGCGATCACGGCCATCCTAGTCTCCTGCGCAGAGGTTGACGGTCTGCACCGCCCAATCGGCACCGGCGCGCTGCAGCACGGTCAGCGACAGGGGCGCCACCGCGAAGGACAGGGCGGCAGGCCCAACCACCATGGACAGTGCCGCGCGCACAGTGCCCGCATGCGCCACGATCACCGTGTCCCGCTGCAGTGCCTGCAGGACCGGGATCACCCGCGCGGCCATGTCATCGAAGCTTTCACCGCCGTCGGGGCGGTGGCGGGCCAAGGCATCGAGGGGCAGGGGACCAAGGTCGGGCAGGCGCGACGGGTCCATCCCCTCCCACGCGCCCAGGTCCTGTTCCCACAGCGCGGGCTCCAGCCTGTCGGCCACAAGCCCCAGGGCGGTGGCCGTCTGACGGCAGCGCAGCGCCGGGCTGGCGATGACCTGGGCGGGACGCAGGCGGGCCGCCTGGCGCGCGAATGCGGCAGAATCGCCGCAATCGGCAGGCACATCGCGCCGGCCGGCCAGCAGGCCGTCGGCAAGACTGGGGGCATGGCGCAGGATCATCAGTCGCATCGCCCACCTTTGGCGCGTCGGGCGGGCAGGGACAAGGCCCGCGCTTGACGCATCGGCCCAACCGGCGCAGCCTGCTTGACGGGCGGGCGCGGCCTGCGCTATGGAAATGAACAAGCGTTCAATAACCGGGGAGGGGGGATCGCGATGTTCACGCGGGGCATGGAATTCGATCTGGGCGAGGATGTGAACGCGCTGCGCGAGATGGTCCACGGATGGGCCACCGATCGCGTCGCGCCCCTGGCGGCCGAGACCGACCGCACCAACGCCTTTCCCAACCAGCTGTGGACCGAGATGGGCGATCTGGGCCTGCTGGGCATCACGGTGGATGAACAGTACGGCGGGTCGGGCATGGGCTATCTGGCGCATGTGATCGCGGTCGAGGAGATCGCGCGGGCCAGCGCATCGATCAGCCTGTCCTATGGCGCGCATTCGAACCTGTGCGTGAACCAGATCAAGCTGAACGGCACCGATGCGCAGCGTGCGAAATACCTGCCCGACCTGTGCAGCGGCAAGGCCGTCGGTGCCCTGGCCATGTCCGAGGAAAGCGCGGGCAGCGATGTCGTCGCGATGCGCCTGCGCGCCGAGAAGAAGAACGATCGTTACGTGCTGAACGGCAGCAAGTACTGGATCACCAATGCGCCCGACGCGCAGACGCTGGTGGTCTATGCCAAGACCGACCCGGAGGCCGGGTCGAAGGGCATCACGGCATTCATCGTCGAGCGCGACATGGCCGGTTTCACCACCAGCCCGCATTTCGACAAGCTGGGGATGCGCGGATCGAACACGGGCGAGTTGATCTTCGACAATGTCGAGATCCCGTTCGAGAACGTCCTGGGCGAGGAGGGCCGGGGCGTTCGGGTGCTGATGTCGGGCCTGGACTACGAGAGGGTGGTTCTGGCCGGCATCGGCACCGGTATCATGGCGGCCTGCCTGGATCAGGTCCTGCCCTATGTGGCGGAACGCAAGCAGTTCGGTCAGCCGGTGGGGTCGTTCCAGCTGATGCAGGGCAAGATCGCCGACATGTATGTCGCGCTGAACACCGCCCGCGCCTATGTCTACGAGGTCGCGCGGGCCTGCGACGCGGGCAAGGTCACGCGGCAGGACGCGGCGGGTGCGGTTCTGTATGCCAGCGAACAGGCGATGGTGCAGGCGCATCAGGCCGTGCAGGCGCTTGGCGGGGCCGGGTTCCTGTCCGACAGCGTCGTCAGCCGCCTGTTCCGCGACGCCAAGCTGATGGAGATCGGGGCCGGCACCAGCGAGATCCGCCGCATGCTGATCGGGCGCGAACTGATGGGGCTGGTCTGATGCGCATCCTGGTCGTGTTGGCGCTGATGGCCGCCCCGGCGATGGCGCAGGACGCGCCGTCCTTTGATCCCGCGCCGGTGCTGGCCTGCCTTGACAGCGATGCGGCGCCCGACAGCTGCGCGGGCCTGGCCGCGAATGCCTGCATGGAGGGCGAGGGCGGGTCCAGCACGGTCGGCATGGGGTTCTGCCTGGGCGCCGAACGCGACTGGTGGGACGATCGCCTGAACACCGCCTATGGCGAGGTGATGACGCGGGCCGAGGCTGGCGATGCGGAACTGGACAGCTTGGACGCCGCGGGTCCGCGTCAGGCGGGTGCCCTGCGTGACATGCAGCGCGCCTGGATCGCCTTCCGCGACGCGGCCTGCGAATACGAGGCGACGCGATGGGGCGGCGGCACCGGCGCGGGGCCCGCGGCCGCGCAATGCGCGCTGACCCTGACCGCGCGTCAGGCGAACCAGCTGGACGGCTATCTGCGCGAAGGCCCCTGAGATGGCACGCCTGCTGCATCACGCGGACCACGCGCGGCTGTGCCGGGATTTCCGCTGGCAGTACCCCGCGCGGCTGAACATGGCCGAGCAGTGCCTGGCCCATGCCGCGGACCGGGTGGCGATCATCGACCATGACGGCGCCCCGCACCCGGTGACCTTCGCCACGCTGGCGGCAATGACCGATGCGCTGGCCCACGCGCTTGGTGCCGATCGCGGCGACCGGATCGGCATCCTGTGCACGCAATCGTCCTGGACGGCGGCCGCGCATCTGGCGGTGTGGAAATCGGCCGCGATCTCTGTCCCGCTGTTCAAGCTGTTCGGCCCGGATGCGCTGGACCTGCGTCTGCGCGATGCAGGTATCTCGACCGTCATCACCGACACCCAAGGGCGCCGGATGCTGGCCCCGTTCCCCCATCTGCGGGTGATCGTCCCCGAGGACGGCCTGCCCGATGCCGGGCCCTTCGCCACGCGCGACACCGGGCCGGAAGACCCGGCGGTGATCATCTATACCTCGGGGACGACAGGCACGCCCAAGGGCGCGTTGCACGGGCATCGCATGCTGACCGGTCACCTGCCGGGGGTCGAGATGAGCCACGACCTGCTGGGCCAGCCGGGCGACGTCATCTGGACGCCCGCGGACTGGGCCTGGATCGGCGGTCTGTTCGACGTGGCGATGCCGGGGCTTGCGCTTGGCGTGCCCGTGGTCGCCACCCCGATGGCCAAGTTCGATCCACATGCCGTCGCGGGCCTGATCCGCGACTGCGGCATCCGCAACGTGTTTCTGCCGCCCACCGCGCTGAGGATGCTCAAGGTCGCGGGGGTTCGCCTGCCCGGCCTGCGCAGCGTCGCATCGGGCGGAGAGAAGCTTGGCGCCCCCATGCTGGACTGGGGCCGGGAGGCATTCGGCCTGCAGATCAACGAATTCTATGGCCAGACCGAATGCAACATGGTCGCATCGGGCAGCGGCGTGATGTTTCCGGCCCGTCCCGGCGCCATCGGGCGCGCGGTGCCCGGGTTTGACTTGGCGGTGATCGACGCGCAGGGCCGGCCCACCGATGCAGAGGGCGACATCGCCATCCGCCGCGGGGCCGGCAGCATGATGCTGGAATACTGGCGGAACCCGCAGGCCACCGCAGCCAAGTTCCGCGGCGACTGGCTGGTGACCGGCGACCGGGGCGTCATCCGGGACGGCCATGTCCAGTTCGTCGGACGCGACGACGACGTCATCACCTCGGCCGGGTACCGCATCGGGCCGTCCGAGGTCGAGGACTGCCTGCTGCGCCATCCCGCCGTGGCGCAGGTCGCCGTGGTCGGCAAGCCCTGTGCGCTGCGCACCGAAATCGTCAAGGCCTATGTCGTGCTGCGGCCCGGCCATGAACCGTCGCCCGACCTTGCCGCCGACCTGCAGGCCCATGCCCGCAGCCGGTCGGCCGTCCATTCCTATCCCCGAGAGATCGCCTTTCTGGATGCCCTGCCCATGACCGTGACCGGCAAGGTCATGCGTCGCGCGCTGCGCGATCTGGACCTGGCCGAGGAGACCACACGATGAAACTGACCTCGACCGCGCTGCCTTCGTCCGAGGGGTTCCGCGCCAACCGCACCGCGCATCTGGCCTTGCTGGAGACCGCCCGCGAGGCTGCGGAGGCTGCCATCGCCGGCGGTGGCCCCAAGGCCCTGGAGCGTCACGTCAGCCGCGGCAAGATGCCCCCGCGCGAACGGGTGGCGAACCTTCTGGACCCCGGCAGCCCGTTCCTGGAGATCGGCGCGCTGGCTGCACATGGCCTGTACGACGGGGCCGCGCCCTGTGCGGGGGTCATCGCCGGGGTCGGGCGGGTGCATGGCCAGGACGTGATGGTCGTGGCCAATGACGCGACGGTCAAGGGCGGCACCTATTATCCGATGACGGTCAAGAAGCACCTGCGCGCCCAGGAGATCGCAGAGGAATGCGGGCTGCCCTGCGTCTATCTGGTCGACAGCGGCGGCGCGAACCTGCCCAACCAGGACGAGGTGTTTCCCGACCGCGACCATTTCGGCCGCATCTTCTTCAACCAGGCCCGGATGAGCGCCAAGGGCATCCCGCAGATCGCCGTCGTCATGGGGTCCTGCACCGCGGGCGGCGCCTATGTTCCCGCCATGTCCGACGTGACGATCATCGTGCGCGGCCAGGGGACGATCTTTCTGGCCGGTCCGCCGCTGGTCAAGGCAGCCACCGGCGAGGTGGTCACGTCCGAGGATCTGGGCGGCGGCGACGTGCACACCCGCCTGTCCGGCGTGGCCGATTACCTGGCCGAGGACGACGCCCACGCGCTGGCCCAGGCCCGCCGCGCCATCGCCAACCTGAACCGCCGCCGTCCCGACACCGTCGTCTGGCAGTCCCCGGAACCGCCCGCCTATGACCCCGAGGAGATCCTGGGCGTGGTGCCGGCAGACCTGCGCACCCCCTATGACATCCGCGAGGTCATCGCCCGCATCGTCGACGGCAGCCGCTTTGACGAGTTCAAGGCCCGCTTCGGCGAGACGCTGGTCACGGGCTTTGCCCATGTCGACGGCTGCCCGGTGGGCATCATCGCCAACAACGGCGTGCTGTTTTCAGAGGCGGCACAGAAGGGCGCGCATTTTATCGAACTGTGCAGCACCCGCAACATTCCGCTGGTGTTCCTGCAGAACATCACCGGCTTCATGGTCGGCCGCAAATACGAGAACGAGGGCATCGCCCGCCACGGCGCCAAGATGGTTACAGCGGTCGCCACCACCAATGTGCCCAAGATCACCATGCTGGTCGGCGGCAGCTTTGGCGCGGGCAATTACGGCATGGCGGGGCGGGCCTATTCCCCGCGCTTCCTGTGGACCTGGCCCAACAGCCGCATCAGCGTGATGGGCGGCGAACAGGCCGCGGGCGTCCTGGCCACCGTCCGCCGCGACGGGATCGAACGTGCCGGCGGCCAGTGGTCGCCCGAGGACGAGGCCGAGTTCAAGCGCCCCACGGTCGAGATGTTCGAGCGCCAGTCCCATCCCCTCTATGCCTCCGCGAGGCTGTGGGACGACGGGATCATCGATCCGCGCCAATCGCGTGACATCCTGGCCCTGTCACTGCGCGCCAGCCTGAACGCACCCATCCAGCCGACGCGGTTCGGCCTGTTCCGCATGTGAGGGGCACGACATGTTCGACAAGATCCTGATCGCCAACCGGGGCGAGATCGCCTGCCGCGTCATCGACACCTGCCGCCGCTTGGGCGTGGCGACGGTCGCGGTCTATTCCGACGCCGACCGCGATGCGCGCCATGTCCAGATGGCCGATGAGGCCGTGCATCTGGGCGGGCCTGCGCCCGCCGACAGCTATCTGCGGGGCGACAGGGTCATCGCGGCGGCCCAGGCCACCGGCGCGCAGGCGATCCATCCGGGCTATGGCTTCCTGTCCGAGAACCCCGACTTCGTCGACGCGGTGGTGGCGGCGGGGCTGGTCTTCATCGGGCCGTCGGCGGCGGCGATCCGGGCGATGGGCCTCAAGGACGCGGCCAAGGCGCTGATGGAGAAGGCGGGCGTGCCGGTCGTGCCCGGCTATCACGGCGCGGAGCAGGACCCGGACCATCTGGCCGCCGAGGCCGCGCGGATCGGCTATCCGGTGCTGATCAAGGCCGTGGCGGGTGGCGGTGGCAAGGGCATGCGGCGCGTGGACGACCCCTCGGCCTTTGCCGATGCGCTGGAAAGCGCCCGGTCCGAGGCGCAGGGCGCCTTCGGCAACCCCGCCGTGCTGATCGAGAAATACATCCTGCAGCCGCGCCATATCGAGGTGCAGGTGTTCGGCGACGGCGCCCGCGCCGTGCATCTTTATGAACGCGACTGCAGTCTGCAGCGCCGCCACCAGAAGGTCATCGAGGAGGCCCCGGCCCCCGGCATGACGCCCGCGATGCGGGCCGCGATGGGCGGTGCGGCGGTGCGCGCGGCCGAGGCCATCGGCTATGCCGGGGCGGGCACGATCGAGTTCATCGTGGACGGCGCGGACGGGCTGCGGCCCGACGGGTTCTGGTTCATGGAGATGAACACCCGCCTGCAGGTCGAGCATCCGGTGACCGAGGCCGTGACCGGCATCGATCTGGTCGAATGGCAGCTGCGCGTGGCCAGCGGAGAAGCTCTGCCCGCGCGGCAGGAGGACATTGCCCTGACCGGCCACGCCTTCGAGGCGCGGCTTTACGCCGAGGACGTGCCTGCCGGGTTCCTGCCCGCGACCGGGCGACTGGCGCATCTGGGCTTTGCCGATCACGCCCGGATCGAGACCGGTGTGCGTTCTGGCGACGCGATCAGCCCGTGGTACGACCCGATGATCGCCAAGGTCGTGACACATGGCGCCACGCGCGCCATCGCGCTGCGCGCGCTGGAACAGGCGCTGGTCGATACCGAGGTCGCGGGTTCGGTCACGAACCTGGACTTTCTGATCGCGCTGACCCGTCATGCCGGGTTCAAACGCGGTGAGGTCGACACCGGCCTGATCGCCCGCGACCTGCCGTCGCTGCTGGACGGCGGGGCCGAGGATCGCGCCGCCCTGGTTCTGGGCGTCATCGGGCTAGCGGGGCTGGCCGATCCCGACATTCGCGGCGGCGCGACCCTGTGGCAGCCGCTGCGCCGCACCATCGCATGGGAGGGCGGTCAGGCGGTGCTGGAGGTGACCGGGCCGGGTGCGGCGCGGGTCATGCTGGACCGCGCGCATGAGGTGCGCTGGCAGTCGGGGCGCTGGTGGGTGGACGGGCAGCCCTGCCGCCACCGCGTAGTGACCCATCCGGCAGGCGTCGGAGTCTTTGGCGGCCGCGTCGTGCACCTGACGCCACTGGACCCGCTGGCGCGCAAAGCGGCCGACGGGGCGGGGGACGGGGTGACGCGGTCACCCATGCCGGGGCTGGTCAAGGCGGTGCATGTGACGGCCGGACAGGCCGTTTCGGCGGGCGACCGGCTGGCCGTGCTGGAGGCCATGAAGATGGAGCACAGCCTGACCGCCGCCGCCGATGGCGTGGTGGCCGAGGTTCTGGCCCGGGCCGGCGACCAAGTCGAGGCCGGGGCACCGCTGATCCGGCTGGAGCCAGTCGATGGCTGAGCGCGTCCAGATATTCGAGATGGGCCCCCGCGACGGCTTGCAGAACGAGAAGCGGCTGATCCCCACCGCCGACAAGATCGCCCTGGTCGACCTGCTGAGTCAGGCGGGCTTTGCGGATATCGAGGTCACCAGTTTCGTCCCCGCAGCCTGGGTGCCCCAGATGGCGGACGGGGCCGAGGTCATGGCGGGCATCACCCGCCGCCCCGGCACGCGCTATGCGGTGCTGACGCCGAACCTGCGCGGCTATCAGGCGGCGCGGGCGGCGCGGGCCGACACGGTCGCGGTCTTTGCCAGCGCCTCGGAGGGATTCAGCCGGGCGAACCTAAACGCCAGCATCGCCGACAGCTTGGCACGCATGGCGCCTGTCGCGGCGCACGCGCAGGCTGATGGCGTGGCGCTGCGCGGCTATGTGAGCGTGGTGACCGACTGCCCGTTCGACGGGCCGGTGGCGCCGGCCGCCGTAGCCCGCGTGGCCGCCGCCCTGCGTGACATGGGCTGTCAGCAGATCAGCCTGGGCGACACGATCGGGCAGGGCCGCCCCGAAACCATCGACGCCATGCTGGCCGCCGTGCTGGAGGAGCTGCCCGCCGACCGTCTGGCAGGGCATTACCACGATACTGCCGGGCGGGCGCTGCAGAATGTGGATGTCAGCCTGGAGCGCGGGTTGCGGGTCTTCGACGCCGCGGTCGGCGGCCTGGGCGGTTGCCCCTATGCACCGGGTGCGGCAGGCAATGTCGCGACAGAGGCGCTGGCCCGCCATCTGGACAGGCGCGGTTTCGCGCATGGGCTGGACATGGACATCATCACCCGCGCCGCCGCCATGGCCCGCGCCCTGAGGGAGACCCCCGATGCTTGAGACCATCCGCATCGACCGCGACGACCGTGGCGTGGCGACCCTGTGGCTGACGCGTGCGGAAAAGCACAACGCCCTGTCCCGCCCGATGATGGACGAGCTGACCCAGGCCGCCGCCGATCTGGGTGCGGACCCGGCCGTGCGCGTCGTGATCCTGGCGGCCGAGGGCGGCAGCTTCTGCGCGGGCGGCGATCTGGGCTGGATGCGCGAGCAGATGGCCGCGGATGACGCCACGCGGCGCGAGGGGGCGCAAGCGCTGGCCGGGATGCTCTCGGCGCTGAACCTGCTGCCCAAGCCGCTGATCGCACGGGTTCAGGGCAATGCCTTTGGTGGGGGCGTGGGCATGATGGCGGTCAGCGACATCGTCGTGGCCGCCGACACGGCGCGGTTCGGGCTAACCGAGGTCAGGCTGGGCCTGATACCCGCGACGATCGGCCCCTATGTGCTGGCCCGCATGGGCGAGCCCGCGGCGCGGCGGGTGTTCTTTTCGGCCCGTCTGTTCGATGCCGGGGAGGCCGTGGACCTGAACCTGGTGTCGCGCCGGGTCGCAGCGGCGGATCTGGATGCGGCGGTGGAGGCCGACGTGGCCCCCTTCCTGCAGGCGGCACCGGGGGCGGTCGCGGCGGCCAAGGCGCAGTGCCGCGCGCTTGGTCCGCGCATCGACGCCGCCGTCATCGAGGACAGCATCGACCGCCTGGTCGCTGTCTGGCAAGGCGCCGAAGCCCCCGAGGGGATCTCGGCCTTCTTCGACAGGCGCAAGCCCGCCTGGCAGTCCTAGAACAGCCGCATGATGGAGCTGCGCAGCTGATCGACCGCCAGTGCGGCAAAGGCCAGCGTGCACAGCACCAGCAGGATGTTGGTCAGCGGCTTGTTGCGCCATTCGGCGGGTACGCGGTCGGTGTTCAGGATCCACAGCAGCGTGACCGACATGAACGGCATGAACAGCGCGCCCAGCACGCCATAGGCCAGGATCAGCAGCACCGGCTGGCCCAGGAACAGCATCGCCATGGGCGGGATGGTCAGCCAGACGATGTAGGCGCGATAGTAGCGCCCGCCCGCTAGGCGGTCGGGATGGGCGTGCGGCTTGCCCTGCACATGACCCATGAAGTCCGCAAACATCAGGCTGACCCCGTTCCACACCCCGATCAGCGAGCTGAACGATGCCGCGAAGAACCCGATCAGGAACAGCTTGCTGAGCCAGGGTCCATAGCGTTCACCCAGGACGCGGGACAGGTCGACCATGCCCTGATCACCGCCGCCGATGGCGATGCCCGCTGAGTAGAGCAGTTCCGCCCCAACGATCAGCGTCGCCACGACGAACAGGCCGGTCACCAGATAGGCGACCGCGTTGTCGATGCGCATGACCGACATGAAGCGCGGGCTGTCCCAGCCCTTCTCGCGCAGCCAGTAGCCATAGGCCGCCAGAGTGATCGTGCCGCCGACCCCGCCCGCGACGGACAGGACGTTGATCATCGCGCCATCCGGGATCATCGGGGCAAGGCCAGTCAAGACCTCGCCAAGGTTGGGCAGGGTGGCTGCGGCCGCCAGGACCATGGCGATGAACATCAGGATGACCATCGCGGTCAGCACCCGTTCGAACAGGTCGTAGCGGCCCGACCAGACCAGCGCCAGGCCCAACAGGCCCGACAGGATGCCCCAGGCCGGAACGCCAAGGAACGGCATCAGCGAGGTCAGCGCCAGTCCCGTCCCGGCCATTGCCGCCGCGCCATAGACAAAGCCCCAGATCACGATGTAGGGGCCGAAATACCAGCTGGTCCATTTGCCAAGCGTGCTCCATCCTTCGAAGATGGTGTTGCCGGTGGCCAGGCTGTAGCGGCCCGCACCCTCGACCAGCACGATCTTCATGATGCAGCCCGCAACGACGGCCCACAGCAGGGCATAGCCGTATTTGCTGCCCGCGACGGTCGTGGCGATCAGGTCGGCCGCGCCGACGCCGGTGGCGGCCACGACCAAGCCTGGGCCGACCAGGCTCCAGCGCGGTTCGGCTTGGGGGCGATTGGGTGGTGTCATCTGTCCTCATCCCTAAATGTCCGCGCAAACCATGACGCGAAACTGCAGGATGCGCAAATGGCACAAACGGAAAACCCCGCCGCGCGGGGGCGCGGCGGGGCGTACAGGTCACCGATGTCGGGCGATCACATGCCCTGGTACAGCGGGAAGCGGGCGCAGAGCTGGCTGACCTCGGCGCGGACCTTGTCCTCGACCGCGGCATTGCCCTCCTCGCCATTGGCGGCCAGGCCGTCGACGACCTCGACGATCCAGCGGGCGATCTGGCGGAACTCGGGCTCGGCAAAGCCGCGGGTGGTGCCTGCGGGCGCGCCAAGACGGATGCCCGAGGTCACGAACGGCTTTTCAGGGTCGAACGGCACGCCGTTCTTGTTGCAGGTGATATGCGCACGGCCCAAGGCGGCCTCGGTCGCCTTGCCGGTCACGCCCTTGGGGCGCAGGTCGGCCAGGCACAGGTGGTTGTCGGTGCCGCCCGACACGATGTCGATGCCGCCCTTCATCAGCTCGTCCGCCATGGCGGCGGCGTTCTTGACGACCTGCGCCGCATAGGTCTTGAACTCGGGGCGCAGCGCTTCGCCAAAGGCCACCGCCTTGGCGGCGATCACGTGCATCAGCGGGCCACCCTGCAGGCCGGGGAACACGGCGCTGTTGATCTTCTTGGCGATGTCCGCGTCGTTGGTCAGGATCAGGCCGCCGCGGGGACCGCGCAGCGACTTGTGCGTGGTCGAGGTGACGACATGGGCATGCGGGACAGGGGAGGCATGCGCGCCGCCCGCGACCAGGCCCGCGATGTGGGCCATGTCGACCATCAGATAGGCGCCGACCTCATCCGCGATGGCGCGGAAGGCGGCCCAGTCCCAGCTGCGGCTGTAGGCCGTGCCGCCCGCGATGATCAGCTTGGGCTTGTGCTGGCGGGCGCTTTCGGCAATCGCGTCCATGTCCAGCTGATGGTCCTGCGCACGCACGCCATAGCTGACGACGTTGAACCACTTGCCTGACATGTTGACCGGCGATCCGTGGGTCAGGTGACCGCCCGAATTCAGGTCCAGGCCCATGAAGGTGTCGCCCGGCTGCAGCAGCGCCAGGAACACGGCCTGGTTCATCTGGCTGCCGCTGTTGGGCTGGACGTTGGCGTATTCGCAGCCGAACAGCTGCTTGGCGCGCTCGATCGCCAGGTTCTCGGCGATGTCGACATACTGGCAGCCGCCGTAATAGCGCTTGCCCGGATAGCCCTCGGCATACTTGTTGGTCAGGACGGACCCCTGAGCCTCCATCACGGCGCGGCTGACGATGTTCTCGGAGGCGATCAGCTCGATCTCGTCGCGCTGGCGGCCCAGTTCCTGGGTGATCGCCTTGGCAATGTCGGGGTCACGGCTGGCCAGGGTTTCGGTGAAGAAGCCGTTGTCGCGGGTCGGTGCGTTCATCGGTCTTTCGTCCTTTTTGGGCTGGGGCGGCTTGAGTTTGCGTCTTTTAACGCAACGTCGCGCATGCCGAAAGTGACAAAACGACCCGCATCCCGCCCGTTGCGACGCGCTGCGGAATGCGCTTGTCATCATGTCTGTCGCGCGTGATGGTGCGGGTCCATCAGGGGACAGGACGGCCGATGACGCGCAACGTGCATTTCACCGCAAGCCACGCCGAGACCGCCCGGGCGGCCCTGTCCGTGCTGACGGCGCGCTATGGCCAGGCCCCGCTGGCGGAGGCCGACGTCGTGGTGGCCCTGGGCGGGGACGGGTTCATGCTGCAGACCCTGCACGCGACGCAGGGTCGGGGGCTGCCGGTCTATGGCATGAACCGTGGCACGGTGGGGTTCCTGATGAACGCCTATGCCGAGGACGACCTGACCGACCGCCTTGCCTTGGCCGAGGAGACGGTCATCAACCCGCTGCGCATGCGCGCCACCTGTGCCGACGGCACCTGCACCGAGGCCCTGGCGATCAACGAGGTCAGCCTGCTGCGCGAGGGGCCGCAGGCCGCCAAGCTGCGCATCCATGTCGACGGGCGGTTGCGGATGGAGGAGCTGGTCTGCGACGGTGCGCTGGTCTCCACCCCGGCGGGATCCACGGCCTATAACTACTCCGCGCACGGGCCGATCCTGCCGATCGGGTCGGAGGTGCTGGCCCTGACCGCCATCGCGCCTTTCCGTCCGCGCCGTTGGCGGGGCGCGCTGCTGCCCAAGGGCGCATCCGTGGTGATCGAGGTGCTGAACGCCGACCGCCGCCCCGTCATGGCCGATGCCGACAGCCGCTCTGTCCGCCACGTGACGCAAGTCGAAATCCGCAGCGCCGACGACATCCGTCACCGCCTGCTGTTCGATCCGGGCCACGGCTTGGATGAACGCCTGCTGCGCGAACAGTTCGTCTAAAGGGGGCGTCAGCCCGCGCAGATCTGCTGCAGCGCCAGCCACTGTTCGTCGGTCAGCAGGCGGGCAGGCGTGGTTCCCTGACGGATGGGGTCGGCCTCGATCAGCGGCAGGACGGCGGCGCCGGTCGGATCGATGCTGCGCGCATAGGGTTCGGTCGACAGCCCGCGTTCCGCAAAGGCCGGGGGCAGGGCGGCCAGGTCGGGCCGGGGCAAAGACTGCGACAGCAGCGTCTCTCCATAGCCCTGCATCGCGTCGCGCGACAGCGTCCCGAGCGTCATCAGACGCAGTGCGTTCATCAGCCCCGCATGCCGCAGCGCATCCAGCGTCGCCTGCTTGTCCTCGACCGCCAGACGGGCGGCAATCAGGTGACCGGCAGAGGCTTCGGGCCCGGGGGTGGTGGCCAGCAGGTCGTTGCCCAGCACGTAAAGATCACCCGGCAGACGACGCGCTCCGTTCAGTGGCGCGGGCACGACCTGCACCAGCGCCTGATCGCCGATCAGCTGGGGTGCGATCCAGTCCAGCACCTGCTGGCCCGACCGCCGACGGCAGACGGCACCGGCGCTGTGCTCCAGATCGGCCAGCACGGCCAAGCCGATTGTTCGCGCCTGCGCGGGGGGAGCGATCCGGGCCGCATGACGGATCAGCGCGTCGGGCAGCCAGAATGTCAGGGCAGCCAGCATGGTGACAGCGCCCAGCACCGTGACGACGCCCCGCAAGCGGCCCGGCACGGCACGGTGGATGGCGATGGCCCGTTGGACGCGTTCGATCCCCTCGATCATCAGCGGATCGTCGATCTCGACGGTCTCGTCAGGTGCCTGACCGTTCGGAGTATAGATTGCGGGCAGTTGACCCGGATTGATCCGCGTCACCGCCGGCAGCGACCAGTGCGACAGAGGCCGGTCCGATTTCGGGTCCATCATCGTCAGCGTCGCGGCGCCCACGGAGACGATGACCTCGCGCAGCCGTGATTCGGGCGTCTCGCGCCACGAGCCCTGCGCCTCAAGGCGCTGGAATTCAGTCAGGGCAGTCACGGGGGCGGGCATGGTCTAGGGTCGTCCTGCAGGATGCCCAGACCATAGCGACGCGCCGCGTTGCGTCAATGCGGCGCGGGTCACTCGACCGTATCGGCGATCCGCATGCCCTTGTCACGGGCCAAGGTGCGCATCCGTTCCTGCAGCTTCTCGAACGCGCGCACCTCGATCTGGCGAATGCGTTCACGCGACACGCTGTAGCGGCTGGACAGATCCTCCAGTGTCATCGGATCGTCGCGCAGACGACGCTCCATCAGGATGTCCTTCTCACGCTCGTTGAGCGCGTCCATCGCGTCGATCAGCATCTGCCGCCGTGTGTCCAGTTCCTCGGATTCCGCATAGGCTTCGGCCTGGTTGGCGTTCGTGTCCTCCAGCCAGTCCTGCCATTGTGCCGACGATTCGCCATCGCCCGACCCGACCTGCGCATTCAATGAGGCGTCACCACCGGAAAGCCGGCGGTTCATGTCGACGACCTCTTTTTCGGTGACGTTCAGTTCGGTGGCAATCTGGGCGACGTTCTCGGGACGAAGATCGCCTTCCTCCAGAGCACCGATCTTGGATTTGGCCTTGCGGAGGTTGAAGAACAACTTCTTCTGCGCGCTTGTGGTGCCCATCTTGACCAGGGACCAAGACCGCAGGATGTATTCCTGGATCGATGCACGGATCCACCACATCGCATAGGTGGCAAGGCGGAAGCCGCGTTCCGGGTCAAACCGCTTGACCGCCTGCATCAGGCCGACATTCGCCTCGCTGATCACCTCTGCCTGCGGCAGGCCATAGCCGCGATATCCCATCGCGATCTTGGCGGCCAGACGCAGGTGACTGGTGACCAGCTGATGCGCGGCGTCGCTGTCTTCGTGATCGGCCCATGCCTTGGCCAGCATGTATTCCTGTTCGGGTTCCAGCAGCGGAAACTTGCGGATCTCCTGCAGATAGCGGTTCAGACCCTGTTCCGGGCTTGGGGCGGGAAGATTTCCATAAGTCGCCATGATGTTCGCCTTTCGCAGAGACCGGTTAACGCAGCGTCGAACAGCCCGGTTCCGGGACAGAATGCCGCATCCGCGCGGGCAGTGTCATGTGTGGTCGGCTCACGCTTTCGTCAAGGGGCGGTGCGAAGGGCGTCCAGAAGCTCCTGCATGTCGTCTGGCAGAGGACTGTCGAACCCCATCTCGACCCCGGTGACCGGATGGACGAACCCCAGATGCGCGGCGTGCAACGCCTGTCGGGAAAACCCCTGGACCGCTGCCGCGGCGGTGCCAAGCGCCTTGGCAGAGGCGCGTCGCGACCCGCCATAGACCGGATCGCCGATCAGCCCCAGGCCGCAATGGGCCATGTGCACCCGGATCTGGTGAGTGCGCCCCGTTTCCAGCCGGCACTCCACCAGCATGGCGGAAGGCGGCGTGCCGAACCGTTCCAGCAGCCGCGCGCGGGTCACGGCGTGACGGCCCTTGTCGGCAAAGACCGCCTGACGTTGGCGGTCGGTCGGGTGGCGCGACAGGTGCGTGGCGATCCGCAGCACCAGCCCTTCCTCGAACGAGACGCCTGGCGTGCCACGCAGACGCGGATCGGCCGCGTCGATCGCCCCATGCGCCAGCGCAAGATAGCGCCGGTTGGCGGTATGCGCCTCGAACTGGGTGGCAAGGCCGTGATGCGCGCGGTCCGACTTGGCGACGACCAGCAGGCCCGACGTGTCCTTGTCGATGCGGTGCACGATGCCGGGGCGCTTTTCGCCCCCGATGCCCGACAGCGAATCGCCGCAATGCGCCAGCAGCGCGTTGACCAGCGTGCCGGAAGGGCTGCCCGGCGCGGGATGGACGACCATCCCGGCGGGCTTGTCGATCACGATCAGGTCATCATCCTCATGCGCGATGACCAGCGGAATGGCCTCGGCCCGCGTCTCGACAGGCTCGGGCGGGGCCAGGGTGATGCGGTATTCCTGACCCTCGGCGACGCGCGCCTTGACGTCGCGTGCGGGGCCATCCGGACCGGTTACCGCACCGTCGGCGATCAGCCGCGCCAGACGCGACCGCGACAGGGCCGCATTGTCTGGCACCGCCATGGCAAGCGCCTTATCAAGTCGGTCGGGCGGGTTGGCCGGAATGGTCACGGAAAGGATCGACATGGCGCAGGATGATACCGATTGGAAGGTGGCGGCGAAAGCCGTCCCGGAACTGCGCTTTCTAAAGACGCTGGTGACGGGGCTGACGCTGGTCATGGGGGTGGGGATGATCGCGGTCGTGGCGCTGCTGTGGGTGCGGCTGAACCAGCCCGTGTTGCCCGAACTGCCCGATGCGATCACGCTGCCCCAGGATGCGCAAACCCGCGCGGTGACCTTTGCGACCGATCGGATCGTCGTGCTGACGACGGACGACCGGGTGCTGGTCTATGACCGCGCGGGAACGCTGAGGGGACAAACGGCGCTTCAGCCCTGAGGCTTGTCGGCACCCGCGGACAGGGCGTCCAGCCGCGCCTTGAGTTCGGCATTCTCGGTGCGGGCCTTGATCGCCATCTCGCGCACGGCCTCGAACTCCTCGCGGGTGACAAAGTCGCGGTCGGCCAGCCAGCGGTCGATCCAGCCCTTCATGGCCGTCTCGGCCTCGCTGCGGGCGCCCTGGGCCACGCCCATCGCGTTGGTCATCAGCTTGGACATGTCGTCGAAGAAACGGTTCTGGGTGGTCATCTGGCGGTGCCCTTCTGTCTTGCGTTGCGTCCTATATGGTCCGGTGCGGTCCAGGGTTCAATGTTGACAGTGCGGCTTTTGCGACTAGCGTGCGCGGCAAATCGCAGACCCGAGGTTCCATGATCCCGTTTCCCGACATCGCCCCCGAAATCTTCACGATCACCCTGGGCGGGTTCTCGTTCTCGCTGCGCTGGTATGCGCTGGCCTATCTGGCCGGCCTGATCCTGGGTTGGCGGCTGATCGTCGCGATGATGCGCCGTCCCGCGCTGTGGGGCGGCACGCCGCCCACCGCGCCCGACCGGGTCGACGACCTGCTGACCTGGGTCATCCTGGGGGTGATCCTGGGCGGGCGTCTGGGGTTCGTGCTGTTCTACGAGCCCGTCTACTATCTGTCGAACCCCGGGCAGATCCTGCAGGTCTGGCAGGGCGGGATGAGCTTTCACGGCGGCTTTGCCGGCGTGATCGTCGCGACCTGGGCCTGGTCGCGAAGCCAGGGCGTGCCTGTCCTGCGGCTGGCCGACGCGATGGCCGTCGTGGCACCGATCGGCATCTTCTTCGGGCGCATTGCCAACTTCATCAACGCCGAACTGTGGGGCCGCCCCACCGACCTGCCTTGGGGCGTGGTCTTTCCCGGCGAGGCGGCGCAGACCTGTCCCGGCATCGTCGGACCATGCGCCCGCCACCCCAGCCAGCTGTACGAGGCGGGACTTGAGGGCCTGCTGCTGGGGCTGATCCTGCTGGTCCTGGTCCGCGCCGGGGGGCTGCGCCGCCCGGGCCTTGCGTTCGGGGTTTTCCTTGCCGGCTATGGGCTTGCGCGCATGTTCGTCGAACTGTTTCGCGTTGCCGATGCCCAGTTCATCACGCCGGACAACCCGCTTGGCCACGTCCTGGGCGGCCCTGTGATCGGTCTGACGATGGGGCAGACACTGTCGCTGCCGATGGTCCTGATCGGGCTGGCGCTGGTGGCTTATGCGCGGCGCCGCCCGCCCGTCGCCGCATGACGCCCCTGGCCGCGATCATCGCGGCGCGCATCCGCGCGACGGGGCCGATCAGCCTGGCCGAGTACATGCAGGTCTGCCTGATGGACAGTCGTCACGGCTATTACGCGACGCGCGATCCCTTCGGCACCGCGGGTGATTTCACGACCGCGCCGGAGATCCACCAGATGTTCGGCGAACTGTGCGGCCTTGCGCTGGCGCAGACCTGGCTGGACCAGGGTGCCCCGGCCCCGTTCGCCTTGGTAGAGCCGGGACCGGGTCGCGGGACGCTGATGGCCGACATGCTGCGCGCGATGCGGCAGGTGCCCGGCCTGCACCAGGCCGCCGACGTCGCCCTGATCGAGGCCTCGCCGCATCTGCGCGGCGTTCAGCGCGATCGTCTTGGACCCGTCACGCATCTCGACCGGATCGAGGATATAGGATCCAAACCACTGTTCCTGATCGGGAACGAGTTCATCGACGCCCTCCCGATCCGTCAGTACCAGCGAACCGACGATGGCTGGAGAGAGCGTCTGGTCGGGCTGTCGGAAAACGGTCTGCACATGGGGCTTGGCCCCGTCGTGCCGCTGGCCCGGACGGGGTCCGTGGGCGACATCGTCGAGGAATGTCCCGAAGGCGCGGCCTTTGTCGAGGCCGCGGCCCGCCACATCGCGAATCACGGCGGCTGCGCGATCCTGATCGATTATGGCGGGTGGAACGGGTTCGGCGACACGTTCCAGGCCCTGCGCAACCATGCCCCCGAAGATCCGCTGGCGCATCCGGGGCAGGCGGACCTGACTACGCATGTTGATTTCGCGCCCTTGGCCGCCGCGGCCATCCGGGGCGGGGCGGTGGCGTCGCGTCCTGTTCGGCAGGGCGATTGGCTGCGCGCCCTGGGGGCCGAGGCACGGGCCGCCCGGCTTGCCGCCGCGGGCGACGGGGGCGCGATGGCCGCGCTTCGGCGCTTGACCCACCCCGACGAAATGGGTCACTTGTTCAAGGTAATCGCGATCTGGCCCAAGGGCGCGCCGCCCGTCCCCGGATTTGTCGCGCTGGAGGCCCATGCAGACCACGCTTGAGATCCTGACCCACCCGTTGCTTTCCGACGTAAGGCACGGATTCTTCACGCGAAAGGGTGGGGCATCCTCCGGGCTGTTCGCCGGTCTGAACTGTGGGCGCCGCTCTTCGGACCAAAGCGAGATGGTGCTGGTCAACCGTGCCCGCGTTGCGGGCGCGATGGGCCTGCCGCTGGCCACCGTCAAGCAGATCCATTCGGCGGACGTGGTCACCTTGACGGACGATCACGATGTCGATGTGGTCAAGGACATCAAGGCCGACGGGCTGGTCACCGCCCGGCGCGACGTGGCCTTGGCCGTGCTGACCGCCGATTGCCAGCCCGTGCTGCTGGCCGATTCCGCGGCTGGCGTCGTCGGCGCCTGTCACGCCGGGTGGCGCGGCGCCATCGCCGGCGTGATCGAGGCGACGGTGGCCGCCATGCGCGATCTGGGTGCGACCGACATCCGCGCGGTGATCGGCCCCACGATCAGCCAGCGCGCCTATGAGGTCAGTCCCGAATTCATGGATGAGTTTCTGGCCGACGATACTGCCAATGACCGGTTCTTTTCCGGCGGTCCGAATGGTCGGCCGATGTTCGACCTTCCCGCGTTCGGGCTGTCACGGCTGCGCGCGGCTGGCGTGCAGGCGGAATGGTCGCGGCACTGCACCTATTCCGACCCCGACCGCTTCTTCAGCTATCGCCGGTCCACGCATGAAGGCCAGGCCGATTACGGTCGGCTGATCAGCGCCATCTCGCTAGCCGCCGAACGCAACTGAACGCAGGGGCGGCGGTATCCGCCGCGCAGGGGCCGGGCGCAGGCCGCGGCGCAGGGCCATCTGAACCCCGGCGCCCAGCAACGCCGCCATCTGTCCCAGGACCAACGTGATCAGGGCGGCTGCGGCCATGGCGGCGTCGGCCAGGCGCCGCATCAGGCGCAGGCTGTCGGATTTGCCCAGCACTGTCAGCACACGGGTCGTGTCCGGCCCCGCGGCTTCTGACAGACGCGCCAGGCGGCGCAGGTCGTCCGGATCGTCGGCCAGCCGCAGGATCGGCAGCAGTTCGGGAACCGAAGCCTGTCGCCCGATCGTCCGCAGATCACCGGCGATGCCGGACAGGGCCCGGGCGGGCGCGGAGCTGCGCGCCGCGGCTGACAGCGCGCGTGTCATGCCGGGTGACAACGCATCGGCGCGACGCGCGACGCGCAGCGTGGTGGCGGCACCCTTGATCGACAGACTGCTGCCCGCCGTGACCAAGGTTCCGGCGGTCGCGGCAAGGCCTAGGGTCGCCAGCGCAGCCTCGATGCCGTCGGGGTCGCCTCCGGCAGCCCAGGTGCCGCCCTGCCGGATCAGCGCCGCGGCATCGCCTGCAGGAGACAGCTCGAACGGCAGGGTGCAGGCGGCGATCAGGGACAGGCTGGGACAGGCGGTCACGTCGCGCATGCAGGTGCCGCAATCGGACAGCGTGTCCAGCATGCCAACCGCCAGCGCGGCGTCGGCACGGGCGCGCAGGTCGGGTGGCAGCGGCGTGCCCTGATCGCGGGCCAGATCCATCAGCATCTGCACCTGCTGGCGGTCGCCTGCATCCAGCGCGGCGGTCAGGCGGGGAATCAGCCAGTCCGGGGTCGCGCGGTCGGTCACGGCGCGCATCAGGGCCGCACGGGCCTGATCCAGGCCGCGATCGACAAGCGGTGCGGCGAAGGGGTTCTGCGACAGCATCCAGCCCGTCACCGCGACCGTCGCCAGCGACCAGATCAGCAGCGTCAGGCGGGCCAGCCTGCGCAAGGATCAGCCTGCTTCGCGGACGCGTTCCTCGACGATCTCGAAGGGGACGGCGGGTTCGTCCTTGGCGCCCCGGATCACCAGCGACGTCTTGACCGATGCCACGTTCGGCGCGGCGGTCAGGCTGTTGGTCAGGAAGCGCTGGAAGGTCGACAGGTCCGGAGAGATGCATTTCAGGATGAAATCGATCTCTCCGTTCAGCATGTGGCATTCGCGGACCAGCGGCCATTCCTGAACCAGCGCCTCGAAGGCCGACAGGTCGCGTTCGGATTGCGACGCCAGGCGCACCATGGCAAACACCTGCACCTCGAATCCCAGTTCGCGGGCGTCGATGTCGGCATGGTATCCGCGGATATAGCCCAGCTCCTCCAGCGTGCGGACGCGGCGCAGGCAGGGCGGCGCCGAGATGCCCACCCGGCGGGCCAGTTCGACATTGGTCATGCGCCCGTCGGCCTGAAGTTCGGCCAGGATCTTGCGGTCGATGTCGTCCAGTTTGGCGCCGGCCATAGTTGTCTTTCTTCTGTCAGGTCTTGGCGTTGCCGGAAACTACAATGCCGCCCCGTCCGGCGCAACAATCTTATCGACGTCGGTCCGTGGCGGGGATGCGTTGCAGTCCGGCGCATGAGGGACTACCTCATGCACAAACCGCGAAAGGGGCGCAAGATGACCGAACGCAGCCATGTGAAACTTTTGATCGTGGGATCGGGCCCGGCGGGATACACCGCCGCCGTCTACGCCTCCCGCGCCATGCTGGGGCCGATGCTGATCCAGGGGATGCAGCCCGGCGGGCAGCTGACCATCACCACCGAAGTCGAGAACTGGCCCGGCGACACCGAGATCCAGGGCCCCGACCTGATGGTCAAGATGGAGACCCACGCTCGTGCGATGGGTGCCGAGATCGTTACCGATCTCGTGACCGCGCTGGACCTGCAGAAGCGTCCCTTCACGGCGACGTGCGACAGCGGTCGGGTGGTCACCGCAGACGCGGTGATCCTTGCCACGGGGGCGCAGGCGCGCTGGCTTGGCCTGCCGTCCGAGGAGAAGTTCAAGGGTTTCGGCGTCAGTGCCTGTGCCACCTGTGACGGGTTCTTCTATCGCAATCGCGAGGTCGTGGTGATCGGCGGCGGGAACACCGCGGTCGAGGAGGCGCTGTTCCTGACCAAATTCGCCAGCAAGGTGACGCTGGTGCACCGCCGCGACAGCCTGCGGGCCGAGAAGATCCTGCAGAACCGCCTGTTCGCCCACCCCAAGGTCGAGGTGATCTGGAACAGCGAACTGGCAGAGGTCACCGGCACCGAGACGCCGGTCGGCGTCAGCGGCGCCACGCTGCGCAACCTTGTCGATGGAACGACGCAGACGATCAAGGCTGACGGCGTGTTCGTGGCAATCGGTCATGCACCTGCCAGCGAACTGGTCAAGGATCAGCTGGAACTGCACAACGGCGGTTACGTCAAGGTCGAGGCGGGCAGCACGCGCACTTCGATCCCGGGCGTGTTCGCGGCGGGCGACCTGACCGATCACATCTATCGTCAGGCTGTAACCAGCGCGGGCATGGGATGCATGGCCGCGCTGGATGCCGCACATTTCCTCGAGGCTCAGGGCGAGGTCGAGCTGGAGCCTGAGCAGCGGGTTGCCGTCATCTACTGACGGCTCAGCCGCGCTCGCGCGAGCGTTCGCGGGCCGGCAACTCACCCGCGTGATCCAAGGCACCCGACGGTGCGGCGTCACGCTGCGTCTCTGCCAGCCCGGCCTTGCCGGGATCGGCATCGGGGTCGTTCGGGTGCAGCGGTCCACCGGTCTCCATCATCGCGTTGATGGCGTCGTCCTTCAGTGCGGCAACTTTCTGGGCCAGATCCTTCTGGCTGGGATCGGCATCGCCTTCGCGCCGTTCGCGTTCTGCCGTCGCCCGGTCCAAGGCGACGGTCAGGAACTCGGCCTTGCTGCGCGTGCCTGCGTTGCCGGCCGCAGGGTTTGTGCCCTTGGGCCCGGCCTTTCCGCGCGCCTCGCGCCCTTGGCGGGCTGCAATGTCGCGCGCGCGGTTGCGACGGACACGCAGCAGCCCCACCAGATCGGACAATTCCTTGTCGGACAAACGGCCCAAGGCCGGTTGTCGGGTCTGGTTCGCCAGCTCCAGTTCATCCTGGGACAAGGCGCGCTGCTCTTCCTGGCTTGCTGTGGTCTGGTCGGTCATCATGCGCTCCTGTCGTTGCGGTTCGCGGACCCAACGTGACGCGTGTGGTCGGGTTCCCCGCGGCACGCCCGAAGCGAAAAGCGTTTTCCCAGACTTGAATATCGCTTTAATGGGGGCTATGCGTCGCTTCGAGTCGCGCGATCCCCGCAGGGTCGCGTGTTGATCCGTTTCTGCGCAACCCACGAGTCGTGACCATGACCCTGCCCAAGTATGCCCCCATTCCCGAACTCTATGTCTCCGAGGCGTCGGCCGCCGCGCTCAAGGACGATGCCGGGCGGATGCCCAGCTGGGACCTGACGCCGCGCCAGATCTGCGATCTGGAGCTTCTGATGAACGGCGGCTTCAACCCGCTGAAGGGCTTTCTGACCCAAGCCGACTATGACGGCGTCGTCAGCGACATGCGCCTGACCTCGGGCGCGCTGTGGCCGATGCCCATCACGCTGGACGTGTCCGAAAAGTTCGCCGAAGGGCTGGAGCCGGGCACCGACATCGCCCTGCGCGACCAGGAGGGCGTGATCCTGGCGATCATGTCGCTGACCGACAAATGGGTGCCGAACAAGGCGCTGGAGGCCGAGAAGGTGTTCGGCGCCGACGACTTGGCGCATCCGGCGGTGAACTATCTGCACAATGTCGCGGGCCCGGTCTATCTGGGCGGCCCGGTCAAGGGCCTGCAGGCACCGACGCATTACGATTTCCGCGCCCGCCGCAACACGCCCAACGAACTGCGCACCATGTTCAAGAAGCTCGGCTGGAGCCGCGTCGTCGCGTTCCAGACCCGCAACCCGCTGCACCGCGCGCACCAGGAGCTGACCTTCCGTGCCGCCCGCGAGGCTCAGGCGAACCTGCTGATCCATCCGGTCGTCGGCATGACCAAGCCGGGCGATGTCGACCACTTCACCCGCGTCCGCTGCTACGAGGCGGTGCTGGACAAGTATCCGGCGGCCACCACCAGCCTGTCGCTGCTGAACCTGGCGATGCGCATGGCCGGCCCGCGCGAGGCTGTATGGCACGGCCTGATCCGGGCCAACCACGGCGTAACCCACTTCATCGTCGGCCGCGACCATGCCGGACCCGGCAAGAACAGCCAGGGCCAGAACTTCTATGGCCCCTATGACGCGCAGGAGCTGTTCAAGGCCCACCAGTCGGAAATCGGCGTCGAGATGGTCGACTTCAAGCACATGGTCTATGTGCAGGAAAAGGCGCAGTATTTCCCCGCGAACGAGATCCCCGAGGGCAGCACCGTCCTGGACATCAGCGGCACCGAACTGCGCCGGCGCCTGCGCGAGGGTCTGGACATCCCGGAATGGTTCAGCTTTCCCGAGGTCGTGCAGCAGCTGCGCCGCACCTCGCCCCCGCGCGCCAACCAAGGCTTCACCGTGTTCTTCACCGGCCTGTCGGGGTCGGGCAAGTCGACGGTCGCCAACGCGCTGATGGTCAAGCTGATGGAGATGGGCGGTCGTCCCGTGTCGCTGCTGGACGGTGACGTGGTCCGCAAGCACCTGTCGTCGGAGCTGGGGTTCAGCAAGGAGCATCGCGACATCAACATCAAGCGCATCGGCTATGTCGCCTCCGAGATCACCAAGAACGGCGGCATCGCGATCTGTGCGCCGATCGCACCCTATACCGCGACGCGCCGCGCCGTGCGCGAGATGGTCGAGGCCGGCGGCGCCTTCGTCGAGGTCCATGTCGCCACACCCCTGGAGGAGTGCGAACGCCGCGACCGCAAGGGCCTCTACAAGCTGGCGCGGGAGGGCAAGATCAAGGAGTTCACCGGGATTTCAGATCCCTATGAAGAACCGGCCAACCCCGAACTGCGCGTCGACACGACCGACATCGACGTGGACAGCGCCGCGCATCAGGTGCTGCTGAAGCTGGAGAGCATGGGCCTGATCGGCCTGTCCTGATCCCTGCCGCAGTGATACGAACGGCCCCGGTGCGACACCGGGGCCGTTTGGCGTCCGGAACCTTGCGCGCCTGCGGATGGTTCCGCGCTGACCGTCAACGGAGTTGCCCGATGCCCCATTCCGCCAGCCCGCCCAAGGGCGTCAACCCCTGGGCCGCAACCGTGCTGTTGCTGATGGGCAATTTCATGAACCTGATCGATGTCAGCATCGTCAACGTCGCGCTGCCCTCGATCCGCACCGATCTTGGCGCCAGCGAGACGCAGATCGAATGGATATCGGCGGCCTATGTGCTGGCCTTTGCGGTGGGCCTGCTGCCCTGCGGACGCTTCGGGGACAAGCTGGGACGCAAGCGGCTGTTCCTGTCGGGCGTGGGGCTGTTCACGCTGGCATCCGTCCTGTGCGGGCTGGCGCCCGATATCAACGTTTTGATCGGCGCGCGTGCGCTGCAGGGCATCGGTGGGGCGATGATGGTGCCGCAGGTCATGGCGATCATGCACGTGATCTTTCCCCCCGAACAGAAGGCCAAGGCATTCGCGCTGGCGGGCGTGGTCATCAGCCTGGGCGCGGTCACGGGGCCGCTGCTGGGCGGCGTGCTGATCAGCGGGAACCTCTATGGGCTTGAATGGCGGCCCATCTTCCTGGTCAACCTGCCGGTGGGGTTGCTTGTCGTATTGGCGGGGTTCTGGCTGATCCCGCGGCTGGAATCGTCGCGCGACATGGCGATCGACTGGTGGGGCGTGGGCCTGTTCGGTCTGGCCATCACACTGGTCGTCCTGCCGATGATCGAGGGACCGCTGCTGGGCTGGCCGTGGTGGACGCTGGTCACGCTGGTTGCGGCGATCCCCGTCGGGGCGCTGTTCCTGCGACGCCAGCACGCACTGGAGGCGGAGGGCCGGGAACAGCTGCTGCCGATGGTGCTGCTGCGGGATCGGGGCTTTCTGTCCGGGGTGACCGTGGTGATGCTGCATTTCTCGGCCATTCCGGGAATGTTTCTGGTCCTGGCCATCTATTTCCAGACCGGCTTTGGCCTGACGCCGCTGGAGTCGGGCATCGCCACGGCGCCGTTCCCATTGGGCATCATGCTGGGCAGCTATGTCACGGGGCGGTTCGGGACGCGGGCGCTGGTGGGGCGGGTCGCCCTGGGCGCGGCGGTCATGCTGGCCGGGATGATCTGGTTGCGCCACGCGGCGGCCCACCCGCCTGCCGATCTTGGCCCCGGTACGCTGGTCGGGCCTTTGGCGATGAACGGCCTGGGGATGGGTCTGGCGATCTCTCCGCTGTTCCAACTGGTGCTGCGTGACGTGCCGGGGCGCATCGCGGGGGCCGCGACGGGGGGGATGCAGGCGTTCCAGCAGATCGGCGCGGCCATCGGCATCGCCATCGTCAGCAGCCTGTTCTTTGTCCGCCTGCGCGTTGATCAGGACCATGCCGCGGCCACCGGCCACGCGCTGTCCTATCAGATCTGCGTCTTTGCGGCGATCCTGACGGTACTGGCGCTGCGCCAATGGCGCGGTGACCGCCGGGCGGTGACGCCATGAGCTGGCGGTCGTCCCTGGAGGTCTGGGATGTCGCCACCGGGCAGTCCCGCGTGATCCTGCGCACCCCGATGCTGATCGAGGCGCCGAACTGGCACCCTGACGGCTGGTTTCTTGTGAACGGAGAGGGGCGCCTGTGGCGCGCCGATGCCGACGGCCTGCAGCTGCTGCAGACCGGCTGCGCCGAACGGTGCAACAACGACCACGGCTTTCTGCCCGACGGGCGGGTGATCTTTTCCGCGCATGACGGGACCGGGGCCGGGATGCATGTCTGGGACGGCGAAGCCACCCAACCGGTGGGCGCGCAGCGCCCAAGCTGGTGGCACGGCGCGCACGGCGACCGGCTGGTCTATGCCTGCGCGCGGGGCGACCGCGTGGTACGGATCGCCACCTGCGCCGTGGATGGCAGCGGCGAACGGGTGCTGACCCAGGACGTCGCCCATCACGACGGTCCCGATTTCAGTGCGTGTGGCACTTGGATCTGGTTCAACAGCGACGCGACCGGTCATGCGCAGATCTGGAAGATGCGCGTCGATGGATTGGACGCCGCGCCGGTCTTTCGCGACGATTCGGTGAACTGGTTCCCGCATCCGTCGCCCTGCGGGCGCCATGTCGTCTATCTGGCCTATGCGCCCGAAACGCTGGAACATCCGCGCGACCGGGACGTATCCCTGTGGATCATGGCGCCGGACGGGACGGAACGGCGCAAGCTGTGCGACCTGTTCGGTGGGCAGGGCACGCTGAACGTGCCCTGCTGGTCGCCCGATGGGCGGGCTTTCGCGTTTATGCGCTATGCCTAATGGACGCTGACGGGCCGCAGCTCGTTCTCGCGCGCCAAGGTGAAGGCCAGGGCGCGGTCCTGGACCAGGGCCAGCCGTTCACCATCGGTGTCGTGGACGGCGTACAGGGTCTGAACGCCGGGCAGTTGGTCTTGGACGTCGCGGGGCAGGGTCGCAGCGGCGACCTGCCGGATGTAGACGGTCTGGGCGGACGTACCGCCTCCGAAATCGAATTTGCTATCCATGATGATCCCCTTGCTTGCGGCTGATCGGAATGGTCTTGACGACCTGCTGCGGGTTCACCCGGCGCAGGTCGATATGCAGAAGCCCGTTTTCCATCGCGGCGGACGTCACCTCTACCCCGTCGGCCAGCACGAAGCTGCGCTGAAAGGCACGGGCGGCGATGCCGCGATGCAGATAGACGCGGGCGTCGTCCGGTTCGGGTTGCCGGCCGCGGATCACCAGCTGGCGGTCCTCGGTCGTGATGGCCAGGTCGTCCTCGGCAAAGCCGGCGACGGCCAAGGTGATGCGGAAGGCATCGGGCGGCAGGTGTTCGATGTTATAGGGCGGATAGCCCTCGGCCCCCTTGGAGGCCCGCTCCACCAGGCGTTCAAGCTGGTCGAACCCCAGCAGATAGGGATGCGCCCCTAAGGAAATCTTCGTCATCTCAGCCCTTTGCGTTGCAGCGACTGCAGGTCCTGGGCCCCGTTGCGGCGGCCTCCGTCCTGCGCAAGATATGGAAAGGACGGCATCGTTTTGCAAGATCCGCGCTGTCAGGGCCGAAGGTCGCAGGCCTCCATCGCCTGTCCGATCGCGCGCCGAGACCCCTCCAACGGCAGGCTGAGGGTCACCGGCCCGGCCAGCAGGGTGACCTGCCGCCCCCCGGTCAGCGCCGACAACAGCTGCGATCCGGGATCGGCGGCGATCGAATGGACGCCGTTCGTCATGTCGGACGGCACGGCGATCCGCTGTCCGTCGACCAGGACGACGATCGGATCATCGGTCTGTCCCATCCCGTCGATCACCAGACGTCCCGCATCGCCGGGCCGGCAGACATAGCTGAGCCTGCGTCCCTCATAGGCGATCTCGGCAGCGTGGCCGGGCCCGTCGGGCAGGCGCCCCGTGTTCCAGGTGACATCGCCATCGGACTGGCCCGCGGCGGGGCCGGCGATCATCAGCGCAAGGATGGTGGCAAGCCGCGACATGGCAACCCTCCGGGACACACCCTCACGATGGCGTGAGCCGTGTGGTTTGTCGATGCCAGCTTAACAGATGCCGCGCGACGCGCTATAAGTCGGAACCACGGCATTTCCCAAGAGCCCGCCCGATGAACATGCAGCATTCGATGAACCACGACGAGATCAGCCGCGCCCGTCTTGCGGCCCTGCGCTGCGAGCATCGCGACCTGGACGAGGCCATCGCCGCCCTTCAGGGCCAGCTGACCGCCTCCGTCGCCTTGCAGCGGCTGAAGAAGCAGAAACTGTCGCTGAAGGATCGCATCGCCCGACTGGAGGATGAGCTGACCCCCGACATCATCGCCTGATTGCGACCCGCGCGGACCCGCGCTAGGACAGGCACGCGGCGCACAATACGGGGACGATAGATGACCGAAGCGGTGGGAATCATCATGGGCAGCCAGTCCGACTGGCCGACCATGCGCGAGGCGGCACAGATCCTGGACGAACTGGGCGTGCCCTATCACACCCGCATCGTCAGCGCGCACCGCACCCCGGACCGGCTGTGGGACTATGGCAAGTCGGCGGTCGGGCGTGGTTTGCACGTGATCATTGCGGGGGCAGGGGGCGCGGCCCATCTGCCCGGCATGATGGCGTCCAAGACCCGCGTCCCGGTGATCGGGGTGCCGATTCAGACCAAGGCGCTGTCCGGTGTCGATTCGCTGTATTCGATCGTGCAGATGCCCAAGGGCTATCCGGTCGCCACGATGGCGATCGGAGCGGCGGGTGCCGCCAATGCGGGGCTGATGGCCGCGGGCATCCTGGCGCTGAACGACCCGGCGCTGGCGCAGCGGCTGGACGACTGGCGCATGGCGCTGTCGGCCTCGATACCCGAGGAGCCCGTCGATGACTGAGGTCCGCACCATCGGGATCCTGGGCGGCGGCCAGCTGGGCCGGATGCTGTCGGCGGCCGCAAGCCGCCTTGGCCTGCGCTGTCACATCTTCGAACCGGGCGCCGCCCCTGCGGGTGACGTCGCCTGGCGCGTGACGACCGCTCCCTATGAGGACGAGGCCGCGCTGCGGGCCTTTGCGGACAGCGTCGACGTCATCACCTATGAATTCGAGAATGTGCCGACCAGCGCACTGGATCTGCTGGAAAGTCTGCGCCCCATCCGCCCGGCGCGGCGCGCGCTGGCCGTGTCGCAGGACCGGTTGACCGAAAAGACCTTCCTGACCGACATCGGCCTGACCGTCGCGCCCTTTGCCGACGTGCCGGATCAGGGCGCGCTGGACGACGCCATCGCGCGGATCGGTCGCCCGTCGATCCTCAAGACCCGGCGCATGGGCTATGACGGCAAGGGGCAGGTGCGCATCGGAGAGGGTCCGGCCGACTGGACCGGCGCACCGTCGGTCCTGGAGGGGTTCGTGAACTTCACTGCCGAGATCAGCGTGATCATCGCACGCGGCACCGATGGCCAGGTGGCGGCCTTCGATCCGGGCCTGAACGTCCATGAGGGCGGCATCCTGCGCACCACCACGGTGCCCTGCGGCCTGCCCGGGCGGGTGACCACCGACGCGGTGCTGATCGCCGCGCGCATCGCCAACGCGCTGGATTATGTCGGCGTGCTGGGGGTCGAGCTGTTCGTGACCCCGGAGGGACTGATCGTGAACGAGATCGCGCCCCGCGTGCACAATTCCGGCCACTGGACGCAGGCCGGCTGCGCGGTCGATCAGTTCGAACAGCATATCCGCGCCGTGGCAGGACTGCCCTTGGGCGACGGCAAGCGTCATGTGGACGTGGTGATGGAGAACCTGATCGGCGACGACATGGACCGTGTGCCCGCGCTGCTGGCACAGCCGCGGACGCAGGTTCACCTCTATGGCAAGGGGCAGGCGCGGCCGGGCCGCAAGATGGGCCATGTGAACCGGATCGCCGGATGATCCGACTGGCGGTGCGTGCCGCGATCCTGCATCGCGATCGCGTGCTGGTGGTGAATGCCTATCCGGGGCAGCAGTCCGACCTGTGGTGCCTGCCGGGCGGCGGGGTCGAACCGCAAGCCTCGCTGCCCGACAATCTGGCGCGCGAGGTTTTGGAGGAGACGGGCCTGAGCATCGCCGTCGGTGATCCCTTCCTGGTGAACGAATTCCACGACCCCTCCCGGCGGTTTCACCAGGTCGAGGTGCATTTCCGCGCCACGCTGACAGGGCCCGACGTGTTGACGCTGACCGATCCCGAAGGCGTCGTGAACCGTGCGCGATGGGTCACCCGTGCCGAACTGACCACGCTTAGGCACAAGCCCGATATGCTGGGCGATGCGATCTGGGGAGATGGCACGGCACGATACGACCCGCTGGAGCGGATCGTCGGCTGATGCGGAACCACGGCGGGGGGTCCGGGGGGCTGGCCCCCCGGCCGTCGCGGGACGCAACTACTCGGCGGCTTGCTTGACCGCGGTCTCGGATCCGACCTTCATGCGGAAGCCGCGCTCCAGCTGATCGAAGGGCGCCACCGGATAGTCGCCCGAAAAACAGGCGTCGCAATAGCGAGGCGCCTGCGGGTCGCGGCCCGCAGCCTCGCCCGCCGCGCGGTACAGCCCGTCCAGCGACACGAAGGACAGGCTGTCGACGCCGATCCATTCGCGCATCTGTTCCGGCGACATGTTCGCCGCCAGCAGCTTGTCGCGGTCTGGCGTGTCCACGCCATAGAAGCACGGCCAGGCCGTCGGGGGCGACGCGATCCGGAAATGCACCTCGGCCGCGCCCGCATCGAGGATCATGTCCTTTATCTTCCGGCTGGTGGTGCCGCGGACCACGCTGTCGTCGACCAGCACGACCCGCTTGCCGCGGATCAGTGCCCGGTTCACGTTCAGCTTCAACCGGACGCCCATATTGCGGATCTGGTCGGTGGGCTCGATGAAGGTGCGGCCCATGTACTGGTTGCGGATGATCCCCATGCCATAGGGAATGCCCGATTCTTGCGCAAAGCCGATCGCCGCGGGCGTGCCGCTGTCGGGAACCGGGCAGACCAGATCGGCCTCGACCGGTGCCTCGCGGGCCAGTTCCACGCCGATCTGGCGGCGGGTCTCATAGACCGACCGCCCGCCAATGATCGAATCGGGGCGCGAGAAATACACGTGTTCGAAGATGCAAAAGCGCCCGGTCGACGGGCCGAAGGGCCGCGACGATTCGATCTGGCCCTTGGAGATGACAACCATCTCTCCGGGCTCGATCTCGCGCAGGAATTCGGCGCCGATGATGTCCAGCGCGCAGGTCTCTGACGCCAGGACGTACCCATCCTCACCCACGCGGCCCAGCACCAGCGGACGCACGCCCAAGGCGTCGCGGACGCCGATCAGCTTGGTGCGGGTCATGGCGATGACGCTGAACGCGCCCTCGACCCGGCGCAGTGCGTCCTTCATCCGCTCGGGGATGTTGCGCTGGATCGACCGGGCCATCAGGTGGATGATGCATTCGCTGTCCGACGACGACTGGAAGATCGAGCCGCGCTCGATCAGTTCGCGGCGCAGGGCAGCGGCATTGGTGATATTGCCGTTATGCGCGATCGCGCAGCCGCCCATGTGGAATTCGCCGAAGAACGGCTGCACGTCGCGGATTGCGGTGTTTGCCTTGGTCCCGGCGGTGGAATAGCGGACATGGCCGATGGCCAGCTGTCCCGGCAGCGTCGCCATCAGGTCGGGCTTCGTGAAATTGTCACGGACATAGCCGAACCGGTGGGCGCTGTTGAAGCCGAAGTCGGGATGGTGGGCGACGATGCCGCCCGCTTCCTGTCCGCGGTGCTGCAGCGCGTGCAGCCCCAGGGCCACGAAGTTCGAGGCATCGACTACGCCGATCGCGCCAAAGATGCCGCACTCCTCGTGCAGACGGTCCGAATCGAACGGATGGGCCAGGAAAGGTTGCATCGCGCGGGCCTCGATCTGTGGGGGCTGATGTCGTCGTGCTGTCGGGGGACATGTAGTGCCGACGGCCGACAAAGTCACGCCCCCGCGGTTCCGCAGGGGCGCTTTTTCGTCATCTGCCTGTCATGGCGGATCAGTTCGCGGCGGGCGCTTCGGTCGTGACGGGGGTGCCGGTGGCGGTGCAGCCCATGACCATCTGTTCATAGCGGGTCACGATCCAGCCCGGCGCGTCGGTGGGGATCTGGTCGTCCATCTGGCCGCGCATGCGCTCGAAGACCTGGGCAGACCGCGAATTCTCGACCATCGGGACGTCCTGCGTGGTCATCACGCGGTCATAGACGATGAAGGCGATCGCGACCAGCAGGATGCCGCGCGCCACGCCGAACAGGAAACCCATCCCCTGGTCCACGCCACCCAGGGCCGAGCGTTGTACGACCGAGGAGAATAGCGGCGTGATGATCGAGAAGATCACCAGCGCCAGCGCGAAGACGACGGCAAAGCCCGCGATCGTCGCCAGCTCGCAGCTGTCGCCCATGAAGCGGTCCAGCACCGGCAGCTGCGCCACCATTGGCCGCACCGTCGGCGCGAACAGGAAGGCCAGTACGGCCGCCCCGATCCAGCCCAGGATCGCCAGCGATTCGCGCACGAAACCGCGCGACCACGCCAGGATGGCCGACAGGATGATGACAGCCGCCACCACCGCATCAATGATCGTAAATCCGTCCATAAAACCGCCCCTTGCGCCGGTTGTCGTTCAGTATCAGGCGGTTCAGCCGGCGCCGAAGACCTCGCCCACAAATGCGGTCAGATCGGTGATGCGCCGAAGGGCCATCCCCGACTGGCCCTCGACCTTGGAGGCGTCGGGCAGGATAGCCTGTGAAAAACCAAGTTTCTGCGCCTCTTTCAACCTGTTTTCGGTCTGCGACACGGGGCGCAGCGCCCCCGACAGGCTGATTTCGCCGAAAAGCACGGCCTCCGGAGGCAGGGCGTTATCCTCGCGCGCCGACAGAAGCGCGCCGGCGATCGCCAAGTCTGCCGCGGGTTCCGCGACCTTCATGCCGCCCGCGACGTTCAGGAACACGTCCAGCCCCGCGAATGGTATCCCGCAGCGTGCCTCGAGGACCGCCAGGATCGTGCTGACGCGGCCGCTGTCCAGGCCCACGACGGTGCGCCGGGGGCTGGCAAGCGTCGATGGCGCCACCAGCGCCTGAACCTCTGTCAGGACCGGGCGGGTGCCCTCGATGCCTGCAAAGACCGCGCTGCCGGCGATGGGCTGCCCGCGTTCCGACAGGAACAGCGCAGACGGGTTCGTGACCTCGGCCAGGCCGCTGCCGGTCATCTCGAACACGCCGATCTCTCCGGACGGGCCAAAGCGGTTCTTGACGCTGCGCAGGATGCGGAACTGGTGGCCGCGTTCGCCCTCGAAATACAGGACGCAATCGACCATGTGCTCGACCACGCGGGGGCCCGCGATCTGGCCGTCCTTGGTGACATGCCCCACCAGGATCACCGCAACGCCGCGGCTTTTGGCGAATGTCACAAGCTCGTGGGCGGCGGCGCGGACCTGGGCCACGCTGCCCGGTGCGGCTTCGACGGTGTCGGACCACAGGGTCTGGATCGAATCGATCACCGCCACGTCGGGGCGTTCGGCGTCCAGCGTGGTCAGGATGTTCCTGAGGTTCGTCTCGGCCCCCAGGCGCATCGGTGCCTCGGCCAGCCCGAGGCGCACGGCGCGCATCCGGACCTGTGCGCTGGCCTCCTCGCCCGAGAAATAGATCGCCTGATAGTTCGCGCGCGAAAACGCCGCGGCTGCCTGCAGCAGGATCGTCGACTTGCCGATGCCCGGATCGCCGCCGACCAGCAGTGCCGAGCCGGGAACCAGGCCGCCGCCCAGCACGCGGTCCAGCTCGTCGATGCCCGACAGGAAGCGGGGCGGGGGCGGTTCGCTGGTCGACAGGCCCGACAGGGGTACGGCCCGACCCTTGGCCGCGCCCAGTCCCCGGCCGGGGCCCTGGGACAGGGGCGCTTCCTCAATGATGGTGTTCCAGGCGCCACAGGCGTCGCAGCGCCCGGCCCATTTCTTGTGGGCGGCGCCGCAGGCGGTGCAGGTGAAGGCTGTTGTCGCTTTTGCCATGCCCCTCATGTCGCACCGGGGGACGGGCGTCGCAAGGTGGGTATTAGCACGAATGCAAGGCATTCACGCCTTTGTCGGGTTGAATTTCGGGGTCGGCGGGGGCAGGGTCCGGGCGGAAATTCAGGGGCTTGGACCATGGCGATAGGCTTTTCGCGTTTCGAATTCATGATCGCCTGGCGGTACCTGCGGGCGCGGCGCGCCGAGGGCGGCGTCAGCGTCATGACCTGGATCAGCCTGATCGGCATCGCCATGGGCGTCATGGCGCTGATCGCCACGCTGGCCGTCCGCGCGGGCTTCCGGGCCGAGTTCGTGGACACGATCCTGGGCGCGAACGCGCACACGACCGTCTACATGGCGCCGCAGACCATCACCAACGAGTTCACCGACGACGTCTATGTCGTACCCGGTCGGATCGCCGACTATGAGGCCATGGCCGCGCGGCTGGCCGAGGTTCCGGGCGTCACCCGCACCGCGGCGATCATCAAGGGTCAGGTGATGGCCAGCGCCAACGACTCCTCCAATGTGGCCGAGGTCTTCGGCGTGACGCGGGCCGACCTGGAGGCGATGCCCCGGATCGTCGACCCCGCCACGTCCGAGGGTGACCTTGCGCGGTTCGATCAGGGCATCGCCATCGGGTCGGGCATCGCGCGCGAATTGGGCGTGGGGGTGGGCGACCGCATCCGCCTGATCGCGCCGGAGGGCGCGCGCACCGCAATGGGCACGACCCCGCGGGTGAACGCCTATGAGGTGACCTATATCTTCAGCGCCGGGCGCTATGACATCGACCGCACGCGGGTCTACATGCCCCTTGCCGAGGCGCAGTCCTATTTCAACCGAGAGGGTGTCGCGGACGAGATCGAGGTCTTCGTCGACGACCCCGAACGCGTGGACGACTGGACGCTGCCCCTGATGCGCGCCGCCGGAGAGGGCGCGCAGACCTGGTCCTGGCGCGACAGTTCCGGGTCGTTCCTGTCCGCGCTGGACATGGAGGACGACGTGATGTTCGTGATCCTGTCGGTGCTGGTCCTGATCGCGTCGATGAACATCACCAGCGGGCTGATCATGCTGGTCAAGAACAAGGGCCGCGACATCGGCATCCTGCGCACGATGGGCCTGACCGAAGGGTCGATCCTGCGCGTCTTCTTCCTGTGCGGGGCCTTCACCGGCATCATCGGCACGATCGCGGGGGTGATCCTGGGCGTGGCGCTGGCGCTGAACGTGGACAACATCATGGCGGCCCTGAACGCGCTGACCGGGGGCGGCGCGTGGCAGCCCGAGGTGCGCGGCATCTATCGTCTGCCCGCCGACCTGCGGGCCTGGGACATCTTCCGCGCGGTGGCGCTGTCGCTGACGCTGTCCTTCGTCGTGACGATCTTTCCCGCGCGCCGCGCCGCGCGCATGAACCCGGTGGAGGCCCTGCGCTATGAGTGACGTGTTGCGGCTGGAGGGCGTGGGCAAGACATATGCCAAGGACGGTCCCGCGCCTGTGACGGTGCTGGACGGGCTGGACCTGACCGTCGCGCGCGGAGAAGTCGTGGCGCTGGTCGCCCCGTCGGGGGCGGGGAAATCGACGTTGCTGCACATCGCGGGGCTGCTGGACACGCCCGATACGGGGCGGGTGTGGTTGGCCGGCCGCGACATGACCGGCCTGCCGGACCGCACGCGGACCGAGGCGCGGCGGCAGGAGCTGGGCTTTGTCTATCAGTTCCACCACCTGCTGCCCGAATTCAGCGCGGCCGAGAACATCGTCCTGCCGCAGCTTGCCAATGGCACAGCCCCCCGTGACGCGCAGGCCCGGGCCGCCGACCTGCTGAACCGCGTCGGCCTGGCGCATCGCGCGGATCACCGCCCCGCGCAGATGTCGGGCGGAGAGCAGCAGCGCGTGGCCTTTTGCCGGGCGCTGGCGAACCAGCCCGCGTTGCTGCTGGCGGACGAACCCACGGGCAACCTAGACCCCGAGACGTCGGACAGGGTCTTTGACGTGCTGATGGGTCTGGTGCGCGATACCGGCCTGTCGGCGCTGATCGCCACGCACAACCATGCCCTGGCCGCACGGATGGACCGTGTGGTGCGCCTGACCGCCGCCTGATCGTTGCACCGCCCCGCGCGCGGGTGCATGCTGGACAAAACGACAACCGACGGGGGCACGGACGATGCGGGCAGTGATGATGGCAGGGGTGGCGGGATTGGCGCTGGCGGGGCTGGTCGCCGCCTGCGCGCCCGAGGCGCAACCGACGGGCGCGGCGCGCGATTACGCGGATTACTGCGCAAGCTGTCACGGGCCGGGCGGACGGGGTAACGGGCCCGCCGCCGTGGGCATGGTGCCCGCGCCCGCGGACTTGACCATGCTGGCCGCACAGGATGGGGGCGTGTTCCCCAAGACCCGCGTGATGGGCCAGCTAGTCGGATACACGATGGGACGCAGCGAATCGCACATGCCGATCTTTGAGGTCCTGCGCGAGGGGCCGGTCGTCATGTATGACGACGGCTCGGGACAGCGCGTCGCCACGCCGGCGCGGTTGGTCGCGCTGGCGGATTACCTCCAGACCCTGCAGCGCTAAAGCCATGCGCGCGGCGATTGTCGGGCTGACCTGCATGCTGGCCTTGCCTGCGGGTGCTGACGGGCTGGAACGGTTCGGGACCACGATGAAATATGCGCTGCCGCTGGCGGCAGCCGTCTGCGCGGCCGATCAGGATCGGCTGGAGGATTTCGCCGTGCGCGGTGCCCTGCAGGCGGCGGTGGTGCTGGGCCTCAAGGCGGTGTTCGACGGATCGCCCCTGGGCACCCGTCCGACCGGAGAGGGGCGGGGTTTCCCGTCGGGGCATTCCGCCGCCGCGGGGTTCGGGGCCGCGGATCTGGCCGGCAAGTGCTGGGAGGACGATCCCGCTTTGGGCGCCGCCGCCTATGGCGCCGCGGGGCTGACCGCTTTCAGCCGTGTGCAGGCCGGCGAACATACGGCCGATCAGGCGCTGGCCGGTGCGCTGATCGGGATCAGCTTCGGCGCGGCCAGCTTTGGCATCGGCTCCGAAGGGGCCGCGATCAGCTTCGGCCTGCGCTTCTAGCGCAGAATGACGCGCGGCGCGTCGCTGTGCGGGCCGACCTCGCCGATGACGTCGGCATCCGCGAAACCGTGGCGCGCAAAGGCCGCCTGCACCGCCTCCAGCGCGTCCGGCGCGCAGGCGACCATCAGCCCGCCGCTGGTCTGCGGATCGGTCAGCAGCGCGCGTTCGGCATCGCCGAAGCCCTGCGGCAGGGCCACGCCCTCGCCGTAGCTGGCCCAGTTGCGGCCCGAGGCGCCGGTGACATGGCCCGCCGCGATCAGCGCGTCGATGCCCGGCAGACGCGGCACGGCGGACCAGTCGATCATCAGATCGCAGCCCGATCCGCGCGCCATCTCCAACCCGTGCCCCCCCAGACCAAAGCCGGTGACATCGGTCATCGCATGCACGCCCTCGATGGCGGCGAGGTCCGGACCGGGGCGGTTCAGCTTGGTCGTGACCTCGATCATGCGGGCATAGCCTTCGTCGTCAAGTTGACCCTTCTTCAGCGCGGCCGACATGACGCCCACGCCCAAGGGCTTGCCCAGCACCAACAGGTCGCCCGGCTGTGCCTCGGCATTGCGCTTCAGCAGGGCAGGGTCGATCAGGCCCAAGGCCACCAAGCCATAGATCGGCTCGACCGAATCGATGGTGTGGCCGCCGGCGATGGGGATGCCCGCCTCGCGACAGATCGAAGCGCCGCCATCCAGGATCGCCGCGATCGTCGCATGAGAGATCGCGTTGATCGGCATGCCCACCACCGCCAGCGCCAAGATGGGTGTCGCGCCCATCGCATAGACGTCGCTGATGGCGTTGGTCGCCGCGATGCGACCGAAATCATGCGGATCGTCCACCACGGGCATGAAGAAGTCGGTCGTCGCCACCAGCGCCTGCCGGTCGTTCAGCTTGTAGACGGCCGCATCGTCCGACGTCTCGATCCCCACCAGCAGTTCGGGCGGGACGGGCAGGGCGGCGCTGCCCCGCAGCAGGTTCGACAGGACGCCCGGCGCGATCTTGCAGCCGCAGCCGCCGCCATGGGTCAGGGATGTCAGGCGCGGTTCTTGCATGTCGGTGGCGGTCATGGGGACTCCTGTCGGTTGGACGCAGCATAGCGCGGCGGCGGGGATGTTCCAGCGCCGGGTGACCGCAATCTGCTTGCAGGCCAGCGGCACGGCGACTAGAACGGCTCAAATTTTCAGGCCGCCGGATCGGTGGCCCTTCTTTCTATGAGGACGATGATGCAGGTCAAGGAAACGCAGAACGACGGTCTTCAGCGCGGGTATCAGTTCACGCTGCCCGCAGCAGACCTGGCCAAAGCCGTCGACGCCAAGCTGAAAGAAGCTCAGCCGGAAGTCGAGATGAAGGGCTTTCGCAAGGGCAAGGTGCCCATGGCGATGCTGAAGAAGCAGTTCGGCCCGCGCATCCTGGGCGAGGCCATGCAGGACGCCATCGACGGCGCGCTGAAGGACCACCTGGAGAAGTCGGGCGACCGCCCCGCCGCCCAGCCCAAGGTCGAGATGGAGAACGGCGAAACCTGGAAAGAGGGCAACGACGTCGTGGTCAACGTGACCTACGAGACGCTGCCCGCGATCCCCGAGGTCGACCTGACCGCGCTGTCGCTGGAAAAGCTGACCGTGCCCGCCGAAGACGCGGCCGTCACCGAGGCGCTGGAGAACCTGGCCAAGTCGTCGCAGTCCTTCGAGGACCGCAAGAAAGGCTCCAAAGCCAAGGACGGTGACCAGGTCACCATCGACTTCAAGGGTTTCGTCGACGGCGAGGCCTTTGAGGGCGGCGCGGCCGAGGACTATCCGCTGGTCCTGGGTTCAAACAGCTTCATCCCCGGCTTCGAGGACCAGCTGGTCGGTGTGAAGGCCGGTGACGAGGTCAAGGTCGAGGTGAAGTTCCCCGAGGAATACGGCGCACCGCACCTGGCCGGCAAGGACGCCACCTTCGAATGCACGGTCAAGGCGGTCAAGGCCCCGAAAGAGGCCGAGATCGACGACGAGCTGGCCAAGAAGTTCGGCGCCGACGACCTGGACGGTCTGAAGAAGCAGATCACCGAGCGTCTGGAGGCGGAATACGCCGGCGCCGCCCGCGCCATCATGAAGCGTTCGCTGCTGGACCAGCTGGATGCGGCGGTCAAGTTCGACCTGCCCAAGTCGCTGGTCGAGGCCGAGGCCGCCCAGATCGCGCACCAGCTGTGGCACGAAGAGAACCCCGAGGTTAAGGGCCACAACCACGATGCCATCGAGCCGACCGAAGAGCACAAGACCCTGGCCGAGCGCCGCGTGCGTCTTGGCCTGCTGCTGGCCGAGATCGGCCAGAAGGCCGAGGTCACTGTGACCGACCAGGAGATGACCCAGGCCGTGCTGCGCGCCGCCCGTCAGTATCCGGGCCAGGAGCGTCAGTTCTTCGAGTTCATCCAGCAGAACCAGGCCGCCCAGCAGCAGCTGCGCGCGCCGATCTTCGAGGACAAGGTCGTCGACCTGATCGCCGAAAAGGCCAAGGTCGAAGAGAAGACCGTGACCAAGGCAGAGCTGGAAAAGGCCGTCGAGGCGCTGGACGAGCTGTGATTTCGGTCCACTGACCGCGCAGGGGCCGCATCTTCGGATGCGGCCCTTTTGCGTTCGGGGCTTGATGGACGGGTCGGGCGCGACTAGGTGATCGCCATGACGACAAGCCTTCACCTGATGAAACTGTGCGTGGGTGCCGAAGGCCCCGATGAGCTGGCTGCGTGGCAGACCCGGTTCGGGTCCGGCCCGGCGCGTCACGTCACGCGCATGTGGCCCAAGCGCGAGGCGGAGCTGCTGGAAGGCGGGTCGATCTTCTGGGTCTTCAAGGGCGTCATGATGGCCCGCCAGCGCATCCTGACCCTGGAACGGGTCGAGGGTGCCGACGGTATCCAGCGCTGCGGCATCGTGCTGGACCGCGACCTGGTTCGGGTTGCGGCCGTTCCGCGCCGTCCGTTCCAAGGCTGGCGTTATCTGGCCGCTGCGGATGCGCCACCGGACCTGCCCGCAGGCCGCGCGCTGGAGGAGGCCTTGCCCCCCGCCATCGCTGCCGCCTTGGCTGACATGGGCCTGCGCTGAGGCTTGACGGGACTGCGGCCAGCCGCTATCCGGACGAACGATGCGGGTGTAGCTCAATGGTAGAGCAGAAGCTTCCCAAGCTTACGACGAGGGTTCGATTCCCTTCACCCGCTCCACTTCCCGATCTGTATCTGATGCGCCATGGCGAGACGCTCTGGAACGTCGAAGGCCGCCTGCAGGGCCGCGGGGATTCCCCCTTGTCCGACCGCGGGATACGTCAGGCCGGATGGCTGGCGCATCTGACGCGCGGGATCGACGGCTTTCGCGTCTCCAGCCCGCTTGGACGGGCCGACCAGACGGCGCGGATCGTGTTTGGCGACAGGTTCCGGCATGATGCGCGCCTGTCCGAAATCTGCGTGGGTGAATTTGCGGGGCACCTGGAGCGTGATCTTCGCGGCCGCCATCCCGACCTGTTCCGCGGTGGCGAATTAGCGTGGTACGACTGCTGCCCGGGCGGCGAAGGGTTCGCCGCACTGGAGGTACGGTGCCGGGCATTCCTGATGGACCTGACCGGCCCCACGCTGGTCGTGACCCATGGCATCACCCTGCGCATGCTGCGATGCCTTGCGTTGGGCCAAGCCCCCGCTCATCTGGCCCATGGGGTGATTCACCAAGGCGGCATCCACGTGATCCGCAACGGTGCAGAAACCGTCATGCGCCACGTGGATGATGTCTGATCCGCCCTTGCCAAGCGGTACCCAAATCGGTTTTATGCGCGGCGAGCGTGGCCCGTTAGCTCAGTGGTAGAGCGTCCCGTTTACACCGGGCCGGTCGGGAGTTCGAATCTCTCACGGGCCACCATGCATCAATTCGGACATCACGACAGCATGGCCCTAAAATGGGACATTGGCACTATTCTGTTGAAAAATGCCACATTGGCCATCGGAACTGAACTGATGGAAAATGGCGGAGAGGGTGGGATTCGAACCCACGGAACCCTTGCAGGCTCAACGGTTTTCGAGACCGCCCCGTTCGACCACTCCGGCACCTCTCCGCGCTTCTTGGTGTGGTGACGCGGAATTAGAGGGGTGGGGGTTGAAGCGCAAGAGGGTTTGGACGAAAAAATCCCGACCGTCGAAATTTTTCGCGAAAGGTGCGGGACATGCTGACCATTCTGGGATTGCTTGCCGTTCTGGCACCTCCCGTTCCGGCGGTGCCGCCGCCTGCGGACATCCATCTGGTGCAGATGCAGCAGGACCCGGCCGACCGCATGTGGCGCACCCTGGACCTGGCCGCACTGATGCCGATCCTGCAGGAGGAGGCCGTGACCGAGGCCGCCCGGATGGAGGGCGAGGGGCTGATCGCCGGGGGCGGCCTGCCGTGGGCCCGTGTCGTCGCGCGAATCCACGACACCCCGCGGATGGAGGCGCTGTTCCGGGCGGGCGTCCGCGACGCCGCCGCGCGCATGGACCCGCAGCTGGTGGATCGGGCACTGGCCTTTCACGGGTCCGGCCTGGGCCAGCGGGTCATCCGCCTGGAGGGGTCCGCGCGGCGCGCCCTGCTGGAGGAGGGGGTCGAGGATCAGGCACGGGCGGACTTTGCCCGCGCCCTGCGCAACGGTGATCCGCGTGCGGAACAGATCGTCCAGTTGATCGACGGAGCAGACCTGATCGCACCCAATGTCGCGGGTGGCCTGAACGCGGCCATCGCCTTTTCCCGCGGCTATGCCGAAGGGGGCGGGTTCGACATGGCCCCGGATCAACAGCAGCTGATGGCCGATGCTTGGGCGCAGCGCGACCAGATCGAGGCGGAGGCGACGGTCTGGCTGCAGGGTTTCCTGATGCTGGCCTATGGCCCGCTGAGCGACGCCGAACTTGCGGATTATGCCCAGCACGCCGCATCGGCCGAGGGGCAGGCGCTGTCGCAGCTGCTGTTTGCGGGGTTCGACCGGGTTTTCGGACAGACCTCGTATGACATGGGCATGGCCGCGGCGCTTCGCGGTCAGGGACAGCAGCTTTGATCGTCGTCGTCGGCGCATTGGCGCAGCCGCAGCTGCGCGCGGTGCTGGGCCTTGACGGAACGCCCGTCGAGGTACCGGGTGTCCTGACCGGCGGCCACCGGGCGGGGGTCGTGCTTGACGGCTGGCCCGCGCTGCTGCCTGCGCCGGGGTCGGTCCCGGGGTTGGCCATACAGCCGACGCCGCAGCTGGATCGCTATGCCGCGGTGATGGGCCTGACGGTGCAGGAGGTGGGCAGGATGCAGGTCATGGGCATCGGACCCGGACCCGCCCCGGATCACGCGCCGATCGTCGACCGTGACGCGATCGCCGCCGAAATCGCGGTCCAGATCCTGCAGGCACCCAGCGGGACGGAGGCGGACCTGTTGGCATGGCGGCTGCCGATGATGGGAATCTGGGCGGGCAGCCGGCTGCGCGCCCGCGCATCGGCGCCGTCGGGGCAGGGAATCGTCCCGCAGCGTCTGGCCGATGCGTTGCGCGTTCAGCAGCGCAGTCAGCCGTTCCTGGGGTTCTTCGGGGTCGAGCGGCAGGTGCTGACCCATGCCCTGCATCAGGGCGGCGAGACCGCCCCCATGACCCGCGAGGCGTTCCTGTCGGGCGATGCTGCCGTCATGCTGCCTTGGGACCCGGTCCGCGACCGCGTTCTGGTGATCGAGCAGTTCCGCATGGCCCCCGCCCTTCGCGGCGATCCGCAGCCATGGCTGCTGGAGCCGGTCGCCGGTCGCGTGGACGCCGGTGAGACCCCCGAGGCCGCGATCCTGCGCGAGGCGCAGGAGGAAGCGGGGCTGCAAGTCACGCGGCTGATCCCGGCCTTCAACACCTATCCCAGCCCCGGCGCGCTGTGCGAGTTTCTGTATCACTATGTCGGCATCGCGGACTTGCCGGACGGCTGCGCCGGTGTCCACGGGCTGGATTCAGAGGCGGAGGATATTCGCGGCCACCTGATGGACCGCGAAACGCTGTCCGCGCTGGTGGATGCGGGACAGATCGCCAATGGGCCGCTGGCCACCCTGTCCCTGTGGCTGGACGCGCGGCGGGACCGGCTGCGGGCGCAGGTCTGAGGGGCAGGGCGGGGTTGCCCCTCCAACCCGGGGGCGTATAGGTAAATGGAAAGTCCTGCACCTGTGAACAAAGGGTCGATCGCCATGCGAATCTATTCTGATCTGGCCGACGCGATCGGCAACACCCCGTTGATCCGCCTGAACCGCGCCAGCGAGGAGACCGGCTGCGAGATCCTCGGCAAGGCCGAATTCATGAACCCCGGCCAGTCGGTCAAGGACCGCGCGGCGCTGTACATCATCAAGGATGCGGTCGCGCGCGGCGCGCTGCGCCCCGGCGGCACCATCGTCGAGGGGACGGCAGGCAATACCGGCATCGGCCTGGCCCTGGTCGGCGCATCGATGGGGTTCAAGTCGGTGATCGTCATCCCCGAGACCCAAAGCCAGGAAAAGAAGGACATGCTGCGGCTGGCCGGCGCGACCCTGGTCGAGGTTCCGGCCGCCCCCTACAAGAACCCCAACAACTATGTCCGATATTCCGGCCGTCTGGCCGAGGCGCTGGCGCGCACCGAGCCGAACGGGGCCATCTGGGCCAACCAGTTCGACAACGTGGCCAACCGCCAGGCCCATGTCGAGACGACCGGACCCGAGATCTGGAAGCAGACCGACGGCAAGGTCGACGGGTTCATCTGCGCGGTGGGCTCCGGCGGCACGCTGGCGGGCGTGGCCGACGCGCTGCAGCCCAAGGGCGTCAAGATCGGCCTTGCCGATCCCGAAGGCGCGGCCCTGCATTCGTTCTACACCACCGGAGAGTTCGACAGCCCCGGCAGTTCGATCACCGAAGGCATCGGCCAGGGCCGCATCACGGCCAACCTGGAGGGGTTCACCCCCGATTACAGCTGGCGCATCCCCGACGAGGAAGCGCTGCCCATCGTCTTCGACCTGCTGAAGGACGAGGGGCTGTGCCTGGGCGGATCGTCCGGCATCAACATCGCGGGCGCCATCCGCATGGCGCGCGAGATGGGGCCAGGCCATACGATCGTCACCATCCTGTGCGATTACGGAACCCGCTATCAGACAAAGCTGTTCAACCCCGACTTTCTGCGCGCCAAGGGCCTTCCCGTACCGGAATGGCTGACCCGTCCGGCGCCGGATCTGCCGCAGGTATACGAAGACTGAAAGGTTTCATGCGACATCTGATTGCAACGTTCCTGGTGGCGCTGCTGGCCCTGACAGCCGCGCCCGCCATCGCCCAATCCGTAAACTATGACACCTGGAACCAGGTCGCCGAACGCGCCGAGTCGCTGACCGCGAACCCCCAGGCCACCAACGAGGAGCTGGCCCGCACGCGGGCGCGGATCGTCGACTGGCGGGATCGGCTGCAGGAGGGTCAGAACGCCAACGGCGACCGCATCGCCACCCTGCGCAACCAGATCGAGGCCCTTGGCCCCGCGCCCGCAGAAGGTGCGACCGAGGACGAGGAGGTCGCCAACCGGCGGACCGAGCTGAACCAGCAGCTGTCCACCGCCCAGGCCCCCCGCATCGCCGCGACCGAGGCCACCAGCCGCGCCAACTCCATCATCGGCCAGATCGACGAGATCGTGCGGCAACGTCAGGCGCTGGAACTGGCCAAGCAGACGCCGTCTCCGGTGCTGCCCGCATCGTGGGCCGCGGCGGCGACGGACGGCCTTGCGCTGCTGGAGGGTGTCGGAGGAGAGGTGTCGGGCCAGAACGCGACGCCCGAAATCTGGGCCGACCTGCGTCCCCGGCTGCCCTATGTGGCGGGCTACCTGATCGCGGCGCTGCTGATCCTGACCTATGGCCGGGCATGGATCGTGGCGCTGCCCACCCGCCTGTCCAGCCGGGCGTCCGAATATTCCAAGGCCGTGCTGGCCTTCGTCGTGTCCCTGGGCCAGATCGCCGTGCCGATGGCAGGTGTCTATCTGGGCATCAGCGCCATCCAGGCCACCGGTCTGCCCGGACCCTGGACGACGCCGTTCCTGAATGCCCTGCCGGTGGCAGCGGTGATCCTGTTCGGCGGGATCTGGATGGCCCGTGCGCTGTTCCCGCGCACCGCCATCGCCTATACCTCGCTGCAGATGACCGAGGAGGCTCGCGTCTCAGCAGGTCGCATGGTCCAGACGCTGGCCCTGCTGATGGCCATCCACCACATCCTGTCACGCGCCATGCTGCCGCTGTCGGGCCTATATGAACAGGGCGAGGCGCAGGTCGGCCGCGTCCCCGTCCAGTTCGGAGAGGCCTCGGCCGGCGTCTGGCACCTGGTGCTGATCGTGCTGGCCGCGCTGGCGATGTTCCGGCTTGGCAACATCCTGCGGCGGCTGACGCGCGATGCCGTGACGCAGGACCTGTCCTATCGCCACTGGATCGCGGCCTGGGCGGGGCGTCTGACGCGCATCATCGCGCCGATCGCAGTGCTGCTGACAGCGGCCGGTTTCGTCAACCTGGGCAACCTTCTGGTCTGGCCGTGGCTGTTCTCGCTGGCGCTGGTGGGGCTGCTGATCCTGCTGCAGGACTTCACCGCCGACCTGTTCAACATGATGCAGCGCGGGGCCGAAGGCGCACGCGAGGGGCTGGCCCCGCTGCTGACCGGGTTCGGCCTGGTCCTGGCGTCGATCCCGATCTTTCTGATCATCTGGGGGTCGTCCGGCGCCGAGCTTGCCGAATACTGGGTCCGGTTCCGCCAAGGCATCAGCCTGGGCGGGGTGAACCTGTCGCCGGGCGCGATCCTGACCTTCCTGATCATCTTCGCCATCGGCTATGCGCTGACGCGCGGGGTACAGGGGATGCTGCGCACCTCGATCCTGCCCAAGACGCGGCTGGATGCGGGCGGACAGAATGCCGTGGTGTCGGGTCTGGGCTATGTCGGGATCTTCCTAGCGGCGCTGTTGGCCATCACCTCGGCCGGGATCGACATGTCGTCCTTTGCGATCGTCGCGGGTGCGCTGTCGGTCGGTATCGGTTTCGGCCTGCAGAACATCGTGTCTAACTTCGTCAGCGGGATCATCCTGCTGATCGAGCGTCCGGTCAGCGTCGGCGACTGGATCAGCGCTGGCGGCCAGCAGGGCATCGTCAAGAAGATCTCGGTCCGCGCCACGCTGGTCGAGACCTTCGACAAGACCGAGGTGATCGTCCCGAACAGCGACCTGATCAGCCAGCCGGTGACCAACTGGACGCGTCACAACAAGGTCGGCCGGATCATCATCCCCGTCGGCGTTGCGTACGGCAGCGACACGAAGAAGGTCGAGAATGTCCTGCGCGAGATCGTCGAGGATCACCCGTTGGTTTCCATCGACCCGGCACCGGCGATCCTGTTCCGGGGCCTTGGGGCAGATGCCCTGAACTTCGAGATCCGGGCGATCCTGGCGGATGTCGGCACGGGGCTGGGCGTGACGTCGGACCTGCTGCACTCCATCGTCCAGCGCTTTGGCGCAGAGGGAATCGAGATCCCCTTCGCCCAACGCGACATCTGGTTGCGCAACCCCGAGGCGCTGCCCGGTCAGTCGCACGGGCCCGCGTCGCGGAGCGCGCAGCCTGGTGCCCTGACGGCACCCACGACCGTCAGCCCCGAACTGACCCGCGATGACGCCGATGAGGCGCCGGGCCTGCCGGACGACGGTGACAGCCGCTGATCAACCCTCCGGGGCATGGGGCTAGGCGCCGCATGCCCCGGATCAGGCCACAATCCGGTCGGATTGGACGTCGTTGTCACCGTCGTCGGGCAACCCTTCGCGCGACAGCATCACGGCAACGCCCCGCAGCCAGGGGATATGGGCGCAGATGATCATCAGCGCGACCATGATCGGAACCGCCAGGAACATCCCCGGCACCCCCCAGATCGCCCCCCAGAAGGCAAGCGACAGAATGATGCCGAAACTGGACAGCCGCAGCGTCTGGCCCAGCAGCATCGGATCGATGATGTTCCCGATCAGGAACTGCGTGACCGCGCACAGCACGCCCACGATCACCGTGGCCGTCGGATCGCCGGTCAGCACGAAGGCCAGAAGGACCGCGATCAGCGTCGCGATGATCGACCCGACCGACGGGATGAAGTTCAGGACGAAGGTCAGAAGGGCCACTGCGGTAGCCAGCTCCAGCCCCATCGTCCAGAAGATCAGCCAGACGATCGAGGCCGTGACCGCGCTGACCCCGGTCTTGACCACCAGATAGCGGTTCACGCGGTGCATGATCGACGCGATGATGCGGCGGATCTGGCGCGCGTGGTCGGCGTCATTGGCCAGACGCTCGATCTTCAGCGGGAACCACACCTGTTCGGCGAACATGAATCCGACGAACAGGATCACCAGCACGCTGCCCGACAGCAGCCCGGAGGCCTGTCCCGCCAACGACCGGATCCAGCCGGTGATGTTGAAGTTGGTCAGCGCCGTGATGATGCGTTCCTGTGCCTCGGGGCCAAGACGCTCGGTCAGGGCGGGCAGGGCGGCCTGCGCCCGTTCGGCATAGCTGATCGCCAGGAACACCACCTCGTTCACCTGCGCGACGATGGTGGTCGACACCCACAGCAGCCCAAGCGCGATCCCGATCAGCGCCAGCGTGGTCGCCAACCAGTTCGGCACCCGAAGCCGGGTCGAGATGGCATGAATCGCATCCGACGTCAGCGAGAACAGGATGATCGCGATCGCCAGAGAGATCAGGATGAACTTGGCCTGTACCAGCATGAACATCAGCAGCGAGAATGCGATCAGCCCCAGAAACCCCGTCTGCAGGCGCTCTCTCAGCACGGTCTCGTTCGAATGGTCCAAATGACGCCCCTGCGGATCGGAAAAACCCGACCCCGGCGGCCGGGGTCGGGTCGATGATGTCAGTCCTGCGCGGGCGCGGTCTGGCCGGGATCGCCCTCGTCCAGGTCGACCGCGTCGCCCTGTTCGGCAATCCGCGCGACCGAGACGACGACCTCTCCGGCGGCTGTGTTGAAGACCCGCACCCCGCCCGCGCTGCGCGAGCGGAAGCTGATGCCCTGCACCGGGACCCGGATCGACTGTCCAGTCGATGTCGCCAGCATGATCTGATCAAAGCTTTCGACCGGGAAGCTGGCGACCAGCGGGCCGCCCCGCATGGCGCGGTCCATCGCCATCACGCCCTGCCCCCCACGGCCACGGACCGGATAGTCGTGGCTGCTGCTGATCTTGCCCGATCCCTTGGCGGTGATGGTCAGGATCAGATCTTCGGCCGCCGACATCTCGATGTAGCGTTCCTGGGTGACGGTGCCCTCGGGGGTGTCGTCATCCTCGTCCGCTTCGGCGCCGTCGTCCAACGCACCGGCAACCGCACGGCGCATCTTCAGATAGGCCACGCGTTCGGACGGGTCCGCCTCGAAATGGCGGATGACCGACATGCTGACGACCTTGTCGCCCTCGGCCAGACGGATGCCCCGGACGCCGGTAGAATCGCGGCCCTTGAAGACCCGCACCGCCGTGGTCGGAAAGCGGATCGCGCGGCCCTGCGCGGTGACCAGCATCACGTCATCCTGCTCGGTCGCCATCCGCACGTTCACCAGCGTGACGCCCTCGGGCAGCTTCATCGCGATCTTGCCGTTCGCGCGCACGCTGCCGAAATCGGACAGCGCGTTGCGACGCACGTCGCCGTCATCCGTGGCAAAGACCACCTGATAGTTGTCCCATTCCGTTTCCGGCGCATCCATCGGCAGCAGCGCCGCGATGCTGACGCCCGCGCCGATGGGCAGGATGTTGACCATCGCCTTGCCCTTGGAGGTGCGGCCCGCCAGCGGCAGGCGCCAGGTCTTCATCCGATAGACCATGCCGTCGGTCGTGAAGAACAGCAGCTCGGTATGGGTGTTGGCCACGAACAGCGTGGTGACCACGTCGTCTTCCTTGGTGGCCATGCTGGACAGACCCTTGCCACCGCGCCGCTGCGCGCGGAATTCGGCCAGCGCGGTCCGCTTGATGTAGCCGCCAGAGGTGATGGTGACGACCATGTCCTCGCGCTCGATCAGGTCCTCGTCCATCATGTCGCCGGACCAGTCGACGATCTCGGTGCGGCGCGGAACGGCGAACAGATTGCGGACCTCGCGCAGCTCGTCCGCGATGATCGCCATGATCCGTTCGCGCGACGCCAGGATCGCCAGATAGTCGCGGATGCTGTCGGCCAGCGACTGCAGCTCGTCCGTGATCTCCTTGACGCCCAGCTGGGTCAGACGCTGCAGGCGCAGCTCCAGGATGGCGCGGGCCTGCGTCTCCGACAGGTTGTAGGTCCCGTCCTCGTTCACCGGATGCAGCGGATCGTCGATCAGGCGCAGGTATTCGACGATGTCATGGGCGGGCCAGCGCCGCTCCATCAGCTTCTCGCGGGCCTCGGCGGCATCGGCGCTGCCGCGGATGGTGGCCACGACCTCGTCGACATTGCTGACCGCGACGGCCAGGCCGCACAGCACATGGCTGCGTTCACGGGCGCGGCGCAGCTCGTAGGCGGTGCGGCGGGCGACGACCTCCTCGCGGAAGCTGATGAAGTAGGTCAGGAAGTCGCGCAGCGCCAACTGTTCGGGCTTGCCGCCGTTCAGCGCCAGCATGTTGCAGCCAAAAGTCGTCTGCAGCTGGGTAAAGCGGAACAGCTGGTTCAGCACCACGTCGGGGGTCGCATCACGCTTCAGTTCGACCACGACGCGCACGCCGTGGCGGTCGGATTCGTCCTGGACGGTGGCGATGCCCTCGACCTTCTTCTCCTTGGCCAGTTCGGCGATCCGCTCGATCAGGGTCGATTTGTTCACCTGATACGGGATCTCGTCGATGACGATGGCAAAGCGGTCCTTGCGCGGTTCCTCGATATGGGTCTTGGCACGGATCATGACGCTGCCGCGACCTTCCAGATAGGCCTTGCGCGCCCCGGACCGGCCCAGGATCGTGGCGCCCGTGGGAAAGTCGGGGCCCGGGATGATCTCCAGCATGCGCTCGGTGGGCAGGTCGGGATCGGCGATCAGCTCCAGCGTGGCGTCGATGACCTCGCCCAGGTTGTGCGGCGGGATGTTGGTCGCCATGCCGACGGCGATGCCGCCCGCGCCGTTGACCAGCATGTTCGGGAACCGCGCCGGAAGGACGGTCGGCTCGCGGTCCTTGCCGTCATAGTTGTCCTGGAAATCGACGGTGTCCTTGTCGATGTCCATCAGCAGGAAGTTGGCGGGCTTGTCCATCCGTACTTCGGTATAGCGCATGGCCGCGGCCGGATCGCCGTCCATCGACCCGAAGTTGCCCTGGCCGTCCAGCAGTGGCAGCGACATCGAGAACGTCTGCGCCATCCGCACCAGCGCGTCATAGATCGCGCTGTCGCCATGAGGGTGATACTTGCCCATCACGTCGCCCACGGACCGCGCGGACTTGCGATAGGGCTTATCGGCGGTGTTGCCGCTTTCGTCCATCGCATAGAGGATGCGGCGGTGAACCGGCTTCAGGCCGTCGCGCAGGTCGGGGATCGCCCGGCTGACGATCACCGACATGGCATAGTCCAGATACGAGGTCCGCATCTCGGCGCTGATGTCGATCATGGGGCCGTCGTGATGCATCACGACGCGGCCCGCGGCACCGTCTTCGGGGGTTTCGGGCAGATCGTCTTCTGGGGTGTCGGCCACGGGTATTCCTCAACATCTAGTTGGGGTTCGGTATAGCCGAGCCTGCCGCAGGGGGCAATCGCGCCCCGCCTCCAAGGTCAGGAAATCACGCCTTGCGGGGGTCTCAGGCGCCCTTGCGCGCGGCCACTGCCCACAGGCCCGCCAGACCCGCCGACAGGATCGCGTTCCAGCCCGCCATCGACACGCCCATGAACTGCCACGCGATCTCGTCGCAGCGGACCACGGGGGCGGATTGCAGGCGGGCCATCAGGTCCTGCGTGGTCATCCGCGACAGATCGCCCACGCCGCCCGAACAATGCGCCGGTCCGGCCCACCACGTCATCTCGACCCCGACGTGATAGATCGCAAGCCCCATCGCCGCACCCGCCGCGATCATCCCCAGAACCGCCAGCGCCCGCACCCGGCCGGTCAGCCAGATCAGCGCCGCGATGCCAGCCGCCGCCACATGCGGCCAGCGCTGCAGGATGCACAGCTCGCACGGGGCATAGCCCGCCGCCTGGAAGCCAAGCGCCGCGATCAGCAGCAGCGCGGACCCCGCGCCCGCCAGAAGGGAAAGCCTGATGCCCGTCACAGGTACCTCACCGTCGCAAAGCCGCCTATCAGGCAGGCCATGAAGATGGAGAACATCAGCCCAAGCCGACGTTCGATGAAATCGCGAATCGGCGGCCCGAACCGCCACAGCAGCCCGGCCACGACATAGAACCGCCCTGCGCGGCCGATAATGCTGGTCAGCACGAACAGGGGCAACGAAAAGCCCACGGCGCCGGAAAAGATGGTGATGACCTTGAAGGGAAAGGGCGTCAGCGCCGCGACCAGCACGGCCCAACCGCCAAACTCGGCAAAGCGCGCGGCCAGGTCGTCGAACGCGGCCTCCTTGCCGTACATGGTCAGAACCCACATGCCGACGCTGTCCATCAGGACCGCGCCGATCGCGTATCCCAGCAGCGCGCCCAGAACCGACCCCGCCGTGGCGATGAAGGCAATGGCCCAGGCCCGCGCCCGCTGCGCCAGCACCATCGGGATCATCAGCACGTCGGGCGGGATCGGAAAGACCGAACTTTCGATGAAGCTGACCGTGAACAGCGACGCGTTCGCGTGGCGATGCGACGCCAGCCCCATGGTCCAGTCGTATAGCCTGCGCAGCATGTCCGCCCCTTTGTCCGTGCCCCGTGCATCCCCCCGCAGGGCCGTCGCGTCAAGCGCCTTGCACGCCCGTCGCGGCGCTGTGATGCTTGGCGGGAACCCCCGGCGGGGCGGGGCGTTCGGGGCGACAGCCAGCAGGGGGACCAGGGCATGCAGTGGCGCGGACGACGGGGCAGCGGAAATGTCGAGGATCGGCGGGGCATGGGCCGCGCCGGGGTCGGCGGATTGGGCGTGGCGGGCACGCTGGTGGTGCTGGCGGTCGGCTATTTCTTCGGGATCGACGTGACGCCGCTGGTCCAGGGCCTGGATCAGGGCGGCGGGCAGTCCACCGAACTGAGCCAGCGCGACCAGGAATGGGGCGAATTCGTCAGCGTGGTTCTGGCCGACACCGAAGAGGTCTGGCAACCCGTGCTGCAGCAGCAGGCTGGCGTCGCCTATCAAGACCCGACCCTGGTCCTGTTCAGCGGCGTGGTGCAATCGGCCTGCGGTGGTGCGTCGTCGGCCATGGGTCCGTTCTACTGCCCCGGCGATCAGCGCGTCTATCTGGACACCGACTTCTTCGACATGATGGCGGATCGCATGGGCGCGGGGGGAGATTTCGCCGCAGCCTATGTCATCGCGCACGAGGTGGGGCATCACGTCCAGAACCTGACCGGCACCCTTGGCGCCGCGCAGCAGCCGGGTCTTTCGGAAACGCAGGCCAACCAGTTGTCCGTCGCGACCGAACTGCAGGCCGACTGCTATGCCGGCATCTGGGCACGCCAGGCGCAGGAACGTTTCGGCACCCTGGACGTTGGCGATCTGGACGAGGCGATGCGCGCAGCAGAGGCCGTCGGCGATGACGTGATCCAGGCCAGTGCGGGCCGGACCCCCATGCCCGACAGCTTCACCCACGGCAGCGCGGCGCAGCGTCAGGAATGGCTGATGCGCGGGTTCGACTCGGGCGACATGAGACAATGTGACACGTTCGGTGCCGGGGCCCTGTGATCCCGACACCAAACAGACCGGAGGAAATGATGACCCTGATCCTGACTTTCGCGGGCCTTCTGACCGCTTTCGCCATCACCTTGGCCTTGGGTGCGCCCAAGCCACGTCCGGTCGCCATTCGCGATCGCGACTGACCGTCAGCGGGGCAGGCGGTGCGGTCGTTGGTCCTGCGTGGCCCAGTCCGGCCACCAGCCCAGCTTTTCCAGCGCCAGCAGCGCAAGCCCGATCGCGATCACGGCGATCACCAGCTTGACCATCTTGGCACTGGGAGGGTTGCGCGCCCATTTTGCCGCACGCAGCAGCCATATCATGTTCATCGCGCGTCCTGCCTGTTAAATCGGTGCCGAATCGAAACAGACGCCGCGACGAAACTCAAGAGCGATAGCCCGTGCCGAACCACCGCGACAGCCGCAACCTTCCCTACAGTGCCCGCCAGATGTACGATCTGGTGGCCGATATCGAAAGCTATCCCCAGTTCCTGCCTTGGAACAGCGCGGCCCGCATCCGGACGCGCACCACCCGCCCCGACGGCGCGGAGGAGATCGCCGCCGATCTGGTCATCAGTTTCAAAGTCTTTCGCGAACGCTTTGGAAGCCGGGTCGTCCTGTGGCCCGAGCAGGGCGGCGTCTGGAAGATCGACACGGAATATCTGGACGGCCCGTTCAAGTACATGCGCAGCGGCTGGTCCTTCAAGGATCGCCCGGAAGGGGGCTGTCAGGTCGAGTTCTTCGTCGATTTCGAATTCAAGAACGCGATCCTGCAACGCCTGATCGGCGTCGTCTTCCACGAGGCGATGTCCCGCATCGTCCGTGCTTTCGAGGATCGAGCCCGCAAGCTGTATGGATGACAAGGAAAAAGGCCGCCCGGTAGGGCGGCCTTCGTCATTCAGCTCAGCGCCGCTTTCAGCGCTTCCGCCTTGTCGGTGCGTTCCCAGCTGAACGCGGTCGCCCCGTTCAACGCATAGGGTTCGCGACCGAAATGACCATAGCTGGCCGTCGGGCGATAGATCGGATGCAGCAGGTCCAGTTCGCGGATGATCGCGAACGGGCGCAGGTCGAACACCTCGCGCACAGCCGCGACGATCCGGTCGACCGGCACGGTTTCGGTCCCGAAGCAGTTCAGGCTGATCGAGGTGGGCTCGGCCACGCCGATCGCATAGCTGACCTGGATCTCGCAGCGCTTGGCAAGACCGGCCGCCACGATGTTCTTGGCAACCCAACGGCCGGCATAGGCCGCCGAGCGGTCGACCTTGGACGGATCCTTGCCCGAGAACGCACCACCGCCATGACGGGCCATGCCGCCATAGCTGTCGACGATGATCTTGCGCCCGGTCAAGCCGCAATCGCCGACGGGACCGCCGATGACGAACTTGCCGGTGGGGTTGATGAAGAACTTGGTCGCATCCGACAGCCATTCCGCAGGCAGGACCGGGCGGATGATCTCCTCGATCACCGCCTCGCGCAGGTCGGCCAGGCTGATCTCGGGGTTGTGCTGGGTGGACAGCACGACCGCGTCGATCCCCTCGGGGCGGCCGTCGGCGTCATAGCGCAGCGTCAGCTGCGATTTGGCATCTGGGCGCAGCCAGGGCAGGGTGCCGTCGCGCCGCACCGCCGCCTGGCGTTCGACCAGACGATGGGCATAGGTGATCGCGGCGGGCATCAGCACGTCGGTCTCGTCGCTGGCATAGCCGAACATCAGCCCCTGGTCGCCTGCGCCCTGCTCCTCAAGGCTCTCGCGGTCGACGCCCTGGTTGATCTCGGGGGACTGCTTGCCGATGATGTTGATCACCGAACAGGTCGCCCCGTCAAACCCCACATCCGACGAATTATAGCCGATGTCGGTGATCACCCCGCGCACGATGGATTCCAGATCCACCCAGGCACTGGTGGTGATCTCTCCCGAGATGATGGCGACGCCGGTCTTGACCATGGTCTCGCACGCAACGCGGGCGCGCGCGTCCTCGGCCAGGATGGCGTCCAAGATCGCGTCCGAAATCTGGTCGGCGATCTTGTCGGGATGGCCCTCGGACACGGATTCCGAGGTGAAGGTCGAATATTCTGTCATGACATCAATACCGGTAATGGTCGGATTTGAAGGGGCCCTCGGGCGTCACGCCGATATAGGCGGCCTGTTCGGACGACAGCACGGACAGTTTCGCACCGATCTTGTCCAGGTGCAGCCGCGCGACCTTTTCGTCCAGCGCCTTGGGCAGGATGTAGACGCCGGGCTTGTAGTCGTCGCCCTTGGTCCACAGTTCGATCTGCGCCAGCACCTGGTTGGTGAAGCTTGCCGACATCACGAAGGACGGGTGGCCCGTGGCATTGCCCAGGTTCAGCAGGCGCCCCTGCGACAGCAGGATGATGCGATTGCCCGAAGGCATCTCGATCATGTCCACCTGGTCCTTGATATTGGTCCATTTGTGGTTGCGCAGCGCCGCGACCTGGATCTCGTTGTCGAAATGGCCGATGTTGCCGACGATCGCCATGTCCTTCATGGCACGCATGTGCTCCAACCGGATCACGTCGCGGTTGCCGGTGGTCGTGATGAAGATGTCGGCGCTGTCGGCCACATCCTCCAGGGTCACGACCTCGAACCCGTCCATCGCGGCCTGCAGCGCGCAGATCGGATCGACCTCGGTCACCTTCACGCGGGCGCCGGCGCCCTGAAGGCTGGCGGCCGAGCCCTTGCCCACGTCGCCATAGCCGCAGACGACGGCAACCTTGCCCGCCATCATCACGTCGGTGGCACGGCGGATGCCGTCGACCAGCGATTCCTTGCAGCCGTACTTGTTGTCGAATTTCGACTTGGTCACGCTGTCGTTCACGTTGATCGCGGGGAAGGGCAGCTGGCCGTTCTTCTGCAGATCGTACAGGCGGTGGACGCCGGTTGTCGTCTCCTCGGACACGCCGACGATCTGGTCGCGCATCTTGGTGAACCAGCCGGGCGACTGCGCCAGACGCTTGGCGATCTGCGCCTTGATGACGGTTTCTTCGTCCGACTGCGGCACGGGGATCACGTCCTCGCCGGCCTCGGCGCGGGCACCCAGCAGGATGTACAGCGTCGCATCGCCGCCATCATCCAGGATCAGGTTCGGGCCCTCGGGGAACTGGAACGAGCGATCAAGGTAATCCCAATGCTCGGCCAGGCTCTGCCCCTTGATGGCAAAGACCGGAACGCCCGCGGCGGCGATGGCGGCAGCGGCGTGATCCTGGGTCGAATAGATGTTGCAGGACGCCCAGCGGACATCCGCGCCCAGATGGGTCAGCGTCTCGATCAGGACGGCGGTCTGGATGGTCATGTGCAGGCTGCCGACGATCCGGGCACCCGCCAGCGGCTTGGCCTCGCCGTATTCGGAACGCAGCGCCATCAGGCCGGGCATTTCCGTCTCGGCGATGTCCAGTTCCTTGCGGCCGTATTCGGCCAGCGCAATGTCCTTGATGATGTAATCGGTCACGGCTGCTCTCTTCGGTCATTCACAGGTTGCAACCGGGATACCGCAAGCACCATGGGTCCGAAAGGGGCTAATCCGTCACATGCCGGCCATATGGGGTTGGCTGCTGCGCGCCATCCGATGCACGAAATCATGGGTAAGATGCTTGGCGGTGGTCAGGGAATCGCGTTCCTCGGTCCAATCCTTCAGGCGACCGTCCAGAACCAGCCGCGCAAGCCCCACCACATAGCAGCGCGCGGACAGGGCCAGCATCGCGATATCCTCGCGCGGGTGCAGGCGACCGGTATCGCGGGCCCGTGCCAGCATGCGCAGCGTCAGATCGGCGATGCTGTCGGTATAGCGGCGCAGGATGGGTTCGTGCCGCGCGTTGGTCAGATCGCAGTCCTGCAGCAGCCTGAACTGCGCGGGATAGCGGCAGGCCCAATCCAGATAGGTGTCGCCCAGGCTCAGGAACTGCGCGACGGGGTCGTCGGGATCGACGCGGACCACCGCGCGGGTGCAGCTGTCGATCAGCACGACCAGCGCCTGTTCGACACTGGCCACCAGCAGGGTGCGTTCATCGGCGAACAAGGCACGGACCCGTTCGACGGGTTCGCCGACGGCTTCGGCGATATCGGCAATCGTGGGGGGCTGGCGGCGTTGGTCCAAGACAAGCGTCATCGCGGCACTGATGGCGCGGTCGTGCAGACCCCTGGGGTCACGGCGTTCCGACAGGTGTTTCATCACGATGCAATCCGATCCGTTGCGGGGTGGGCCAAACGAAAACAGATGACTTGAATGTGATTTAGGGCCAGAATGCCCCAGAAAAGCAGCCGTGGAATCAGTGTAGCAACCAAATTTGTGCATCTTAAACGGGTGCGCAATTCGGATAATACAATCATAGCACGAAGTGTCGCCTTGGCGACATATCTAAATGGACAGGTCCGCGTGCCGGGGGGCACGCGGACCTGTGATTTCAGCAACCTCGCGGTGGATGCGTATCAGGCGCCGGACCGTGCGACGCGCTTGCGTTCGTGCGGATCCAGGTGCCGCTTGCGCAGGCGGATGTTCTTCGGCGTGACCTCGACCAGTTCGTCGTCGTTGATATAGGCGATCGCCTCTTCCAGCGACTGGCGGACCGGGGGCGTCAGGCGGACGGCCTCGTCGGTGCCGGAGGCACGGACGTTGGTCAGCTGCTTGCCCTTCAGCGGGTTCACCTCAAGGTCGTTGTCCCGGCTGTGTTCGCCGATGATCATGCCCTGATACAGCTCTTCCTGGGCGCCGATAAAGAACTTGCCGCGATCTTCCAGTTTCCAAAGCGCATAGGACACGGACACGCCGTTCTCCATGCTGATCAGCACGCCCTGGCGACGGCCCTGGATGGCGCCCTTGTGCGGCGCCCAACCGTGGAAGATGCGGTTCAGCACGCCGTTGCCGCGCGTATCGGTCATGAACTCGCCCTGATAGCCGATCAGGCCACGCGACGGGACATGGGCCACGATGCGCGTCTTGCCGACGCCGGCGGGACGCATCTCGACCAGGTCGCCCTTGCGGTCGCCGGTCAGCTTCTCGATCACCACGCCGGTGTATTCATCATCGACGTCGATGATGACTTCCTCGATCGGCTCCAGGCGCTGGCCGTCCTCTTCCTTGTAGATCACGCGCGGGCGGCTGATCGACAGCTCGAACCCTTCGCGGCGCATGTTCTCGATCAGGACGCCCATCTGCAGTTCGCCGCGACCCGAGACAACGAAGGCCTCGCCCCCGGGGGTGTCCTCGACCTTGATGGCGACGTTGATCTCGGCTTCCTTCATCAGGCGCTCGCGGATCACGCGGCTCTGGACCTTCTTGCCGTCCTTGCCGGCCAGCGGGCTGTCGTTGATGCCGAAGGTGACGCTGATGGTCGGGGGATCGATCGGCTGCGAGGGCAGGGCCTCCATCACGTCCGGGTGGCACAGCGTGTCGGCCACGGTGGCCTTGGCCATGCCCGCGATCGTCACGATGTCACCGGCCTCGGCCACGTCGATCGGGGTCTGGGTCAGGCCGCGGAACGCCATGATCTTGCTGATGCGGAACTGCTCCAGCCGCTCGCCGTCGCGCGACAGCGCCTTCAGCGTGTCGCCGGCCCTGGCGGTGCCCGCCTCGACGCGACCGGTCAGCAGACGGCCCAGGAAGGCGTCGGCGCCAAGCGTGGTCGCCAGCATCTGGAACGGCTCGTCCGCGCGGGTGATCTGCTTGGGCGGCTGCACGTGCTTCAGGATCAGGTCGAACAGCGCGTCCATGTTCTTGCGCTCGCCGTCCAGCGTCGCGTCGGCCCAACCGCCGATGCCCGAGGCATAGACATGCGGAAAGTCCAGCTGCTCGTCGCTGGCGCCCAGGTTGGCGAACAGGTCGAACACATCGTTCAGCGTCTCGTCGGGCTCGGCTGCGGGCTTGTCGACCTTGTTCAGCACGACGATCGGGCGCAGGCCTAGGGCCAGTGCCTTGGAGGTCACGAACTTGGTCTGGGGCATCGGGCCTTCCGCCGCGTCGACCAGCAGGCAGACGCCGTCCACCATCGATAGGATGCGTTCGACCTCGCCGCCGAAATCGGCGTGGCCGGGCGTGTCGACGATGTTGATGCGGGTGCCCTTCCATTCGACCGAGGTTGCCTTGGCCAGAATGGTGATGCCGCGTTCACGTTCGATGTCGTTGCTGTCCATCGCGCGTTCCGCGACGGCCTGGTTGTCGCGGAAGGAGCCCGACTGACGCAGCAGCTGGTCCACCAGGGTGGTTTTGCCGTGGTCGACGTGAGCGATGATGGCGATGTTGCGGATATCCATGACGGCCTTAATCTGTAGGTTTCGCGGCTGCCCTAGCCGATAAGGGCCGCGAATGCCAGCCCGCAAATGCGTGTGGCCCCCGACACGGGGGTCGGGGGCCATGCTTGTCACAGTTCCGTCGCGTCGGACGGAGACGTCCCGTCAGGTGCGGCGACGCGACAGGCCGCCCCAGACGCGACCGGCATCGCGGTCCGAACCGCCCTTGATGGCGCCCATCCAGGCGGCCAGACCAGAGACCAGCGACGACACGGCCAGGAACAGCGCGCTCCACACCGCACCGCGGCGGGCGGATTCGGCAGCGGCGATGGCGGCATCCTGTGCCTCCTGCAGCTGCTGTTCGGCCTGCGCCTGCAGTTCCTGGGCGCGCTGTTCGGCAGCGGCCACGGCTTCCTCAGCCTGGGTCCGCGCTTCTTCGATGCGGGCTTCGGCTTCGGCACGCAGGTCCTGGACTTGGGTCACGGCTTCCTCGACGCGGGCGTCGATCTGGGCCGGGGTCAGGTCGGTACGGGCAGCAAGCGCGTCGCGCAGATAGTCCAGATCGTCATCGGCCACCTCGCCCGTGCGCAGCACGGTGCCCAGGATGCCGGTGACCTCGTTGCGGATCGCCTCGTTCGAGAACTGATCCGGTGCCGCAGCCTCGCTGCGCAGCAGACGGTCGGTCACATAGTCCAGCGGATTGCCGCCCATGTCCTGACCACCAGCGGCCTCACCGGCGCCCGAAATCGCACCGCTGGCGAGCTGACCGACGCCACTGACGGCACCGCCAGCGATTTGGCCAACGCCACCGACGACGCCGCCGGCCAGCTGGCCGGCGCCCTGAACGGCACCACCCACGGCGGAACCTGCGGCCTCGACCGCGGTCGAAGCCGCATTGCCGGCCGCGCGAACGCCGCTGGAGACCGCGCCTGCGGCCAGGATGCCCGTCAGGATCATGCCGATTGCCCAAACGGTCAGGCCATGGATGCCGTCACGTGCATCCGTTTGGTCCTCACCGGAATGGGTGCGACGGCGCATCCGCCCCGACACGTATCCACCCAGACCATAGACGGCCACCATGGACGCGAAGGCGAACAGGCCGACCAGGATCAGGGCGAACGTCCCCAAACCTTCGCCCGGCTCTGCCGAGACGGAACCAAGACCGATGGCAGCCGTGAAGCCCGTGAAGACGACCGAGGCGCCCGCGGCGATGGCCGCACCGGCAAGGATGGATGCCCAGTCGACATGGGGGCGCGAGCCGGTGCCGGCTGCTTCGAGGTTTTCGTTCATGCTGTTAACCCTCAACGCAGGCCGAGGAACGACAGGACGAACAGGACGACGACAACCAGGCCGACAATGTAGATGATCGAGTTCATGGCATTTTCCCTTTGCTTTCGGCGTCTGCCGCGCCCGGGGGCGCGACACGGCGACGCATCTGTCAGCAAACGGACCACGCTGCGCGCAAGTTCCCTGTTGCACAGGAAAATCCGACCGGATGTTGCGCGGGTTCAACCGGCGGCGTGCAGCCAGCCCAATCCGGACTGGGTGGTTCGGACGGGGGCGTATTCCGCCGATACCCAGCCACGGTACCCCCAGTCGTCCAACTCCGCGAACAGGGCGGGATAATCCAGGGTGCCGACGTCAGGCTCGTTCCGGCCGGGATGGCCCGCGATCTGGATGTGGCGCACCAGCGGGGCGACCTTGCGCCAGCAGGCCTGCATGTCGCCCGTGATGACCTGCGCATGATAGGTGTCCAGCTGCAGCCCAAGGTTCGGCGCGGCGATGCGGTCGATGACGTCGATGGCCATGCCGTAATCGGTCAGAAAATAGCCCGGCATGTCGGTGTCGTTCACGGGTTCGATCGTCAGGCTGGCATGGGGGGCGCGGTCCGCGGCCCAGGACAGGTTCGCGACAAGGGTCTCCAGCGCCTGAGCACCCTCGGCGCGACCGGCCATGATGTGGATGTGACGCGCGCGCAGCGCCTGCGCCACGCGCAGGCTGCGTTCGAAATCGCGACGAAAGCGATCCTCCAGCCCCGGAACGGCGGCAAACCCGCGTGGCCCGCCGGCCCAGTTCGGCGGCGGCGCGTTGATAAGCACGATCGGCAGCGCCGTCTTGACCGACGCGCGATAGAGGTCCTGCGCCGCGATGTCATAGGGGAACAGGATCTCGACCCCGGTGAACCCGGCCTCGGCCGCGGCGGCAAAGCGGTCGATCATCTGCAGTTCGGTGAACAGCGTCGTCAGATTGGCTGCGAACTGCGGCATTCAGGGCTCCAGCGCGAAGGACTGTCCGCCGGACCGCACCGCCGCGCGCCCGTCGGGCCCGGGATCGGCCGCGGCCGCCAGACGGTAGAAGGTCTTGCGGTCGATCAGCGCCTCCAGCCCGCCGCGCACATGGACATAGGGCCGCGGAACCTCGGCCGTGCCGCGGATGATGATTGCGTGATCCGGGCCCGCCGTCACCCGTTCGCCCATGTTGGTGACGAAGGTGATCGCGTCCTGAGCGATGTCGGCATCGGTGACCAGAAAGGGCGCATCCTCGACCCGGATGCCGATCTTCTCGACCGGAGAGACCAGGTAAAATCGGTCGCCCTCACGCTTCAGGATGCTGGCGAACAGTCGCACCATCGCGGGGCGTCCGATGGGCGTGCCTTCGTGCAGCCAGGTGCCGTCCGCGCAGACGGTCAGGTCCATCTCTCCGCAATAGGGCGGGTTCCACAGATGCACGGGCGCAGGCCCGTCCTTGGCCGCGATCGCCGCGGCCTGGGCCAGCCCGTCGGGGTTCACGCTTTTGTCACCGTTTTCCGCCATTCGATCTGGTCGCCTGTGTCTGGACTGCCTATGCTTTCCTTAAACCAGCGCGGGGGCAATGTCATGACGTCGGACGAATTTCTGGTGCAAGAGGTCCAGGCCCTGGCCGCCCGCCTGTCGGACGCCCGCGCCAGCGTCGAACGCCGTTTCGTGGGCCAGCACGAGGTGGTCGAACAGGTTCTTGCATCGATCCTGTCCGGGGGGCACGCGCTGCTGATCGGGCAGCCGGGCCTGGGCAAGACGATGCTGGTCGACACGCTGTCGACGGTTCTGGGCCTGGACAGCGCCCGCATCCAGTTCACGCCCGACCTGATGCCCGCCGACATCCTGGGGTCCGAGGTCCTGGACGCGCGGCCCGACGGAAGCCGGGCGTTCCGCTTCATCGAGGGGCCGGTCTTCACGCAACTCCTGATGGCCGACGAAATCAACCGCGCCAGCCCCCGTACCCAATCCGCCCTGCTGCAGGCCATGCAGGAGCGCGAGGTCACCATCAGCGGCCAGCACCGCCCCCTGGGCCGTCCGTTCCACGTCCTGGCCACCCAGAACCCGATCGAGCAGGAGGGCACCTATCCGCTGCCCGAGGCGCAGCTGGACCGGTTCCTGCTGCAGATCGACGTCGATTACCCGGACCGCGACACCGAACGCCAGATCCTGATCGCCACCACGGGGCTGGAGGATGACACCCCGCACGCGGCCTTCACCCCTGACCAGCTGATCGCGGCACAGCGCCTGATCCGCCAGATGCCCGTGGGAGAGACCGTGGTCGAGGCGATCCTGGACCTTGTCCGCGCCGCCCGCCCCGGCGCACCCGAGGCCGCGTCCTTCGTCACCGATGCGCTGACCTGGGGGCCGGGTCCGCGCGCCGCGCAGGCGCTGATGCTGGTCAGCCGCGCGCGTGCCGTGCTGAACGGCCGCTATGCGCCGACGCTGGACGACGTGGCCGCGATGGCGGCGCCCGTGCTGCGGCACCGCATGGCGCTGTCCTTCGCTGCCCGGGCACGCGGAGAGACGGTCGACGCGGTGATCGGCCGCCTGCTGGACGACCGCATCGGCACCCGTCGCGCCGCATGAGCGTGACGCCCACCGATCTGCGCGCGCGGGCCGAAGGGGTCGCCGGGCATCTGCCCGGCCTGATCCTGTCGGCCGAACGGCTGGCCGCGATGGTAGCCCCGGGCGCCCATGGCCTGCGCCGCGCCGGTCCCGGAGAGGATTTCTGGCAGTACCGCCCCGCGGGCGCGGGCGACGGGGCGCGCAGCATCGACTGGCGGCGGTCCGGCCGGTCGGACAGCCAGTTCGTGCGCGACCGCGAGGCGCAGACGGCGCAATCCGCCGCCCTGTGGCTGTCGCGCGCGCCCGGCATGGATTTCACCGGCGGGCCCGACCGCCCGACCAAGGCCGAACGCGGTCAGATCCTGACGCTGGCGCTTGGCATGCTGATGCTGCGCGGGGGGGAAAAGGTCGGGCTGCTGGGCCAACCCGCACGGGCCGGCCGCATCCAGGCCGACCGCCTGGCAGAACAGCTGGCCACGGGTACCGCCGCCGAGGATGCCGCCCCGGCCCACGCCCTGCGACCGAACCTGCGGGTGGTGATCCTGTCGGATTTCCTGACCGATCCGGGCTGGGTTGCGGACCTGCTGGGGCAGGCGGCGGGCCTGGGCCTGTCGGGCCTGCTGTTCCAGATCCTGGACCCGCACGAGGCGCATTTCCCCTATGACGGCGCGGTCGAGTTCCGCTCTGGCAGCCTGCGGCATGACAGCCGCGATGCCGGCGGGCTGCGCGCGGCCTATCTGGCCCGGCTGGCCGAACGACAGGCCTGGCTGGAGGGGCAGGCGCGGCGGGCAGGCTGGCAGTTCGGCACGCATCTGACGGACGCCGACCCCGCACAGGCGCTGAACTGGCTGTGGCAGGCACTGGGGCAGGGGGCGCGCTGATGCTGCTGCTGGGGCCCTTGGGTTTCGCCGCGCCATGGCTGCTGGGCGCGCTGATCGCGCTGCCGGTCTTGTGGGTGATCCTGCGCGCCATGCCGCCCGCGCCGCGGCGGGTGATCTTTCCGGGCGTCGCCCTGTTGGCAGGGCTTGTCGATCGCGCGCCCATCGCCAGCCGCACGCCATGGTGGCTGCTGCTGATCCGTTTGGCGGCGGTGGCGGCGGCGATCCTGGCCTTTGCGGGGCCCGTCTGGCGCCCCGTGGTGCAGCCCGCGGCCGACGGGCCATTGCTGATCGTGATGGATGCAGGCTTTGCCGCCGCGCCCGATTGGGCGGCCCGCCAGACACGCGTCGAAACCGCCCTGACGGATGCCGCCGCCGCGGGTCGGCCCGCGGCATTGCTGATGGCCGACGGACGGGGTCAGGGCGCACTGGCGTTCCAGCCCGCCGATGCCCTGCTGTCCGGCCTGCGCGCGGCGCAGCCGCAACCCTGGTCGACGCGTCTGCCCGACGATCCGGGCGCCACGCTGGCCGATGCGCCGGAGGGGTCGCTGTCGACGCTGTGGATCGCGGACGGGACCGATCATCCGAACCGCGCGGCTTGGCTGGCGGCCCTGGCGGATCGCGGCACGGTGACGGTCGTGCCGCCCGCGCGTCCGCTGCGGACGCTGGCGCTGGCTGCGGGCGACACGCCGTCGCTGACGCTGACCTCGGTCGATGATGCCGCCCCGGCGATCCAGGCCATCGGCCCCGATCCGCAGGGGATCGAGCGTGCGCTGGCCAGCCTCACGCCCGGCGACGCGACGGATGCCGACGGGTTGACCGTCCGCCCCGTGGCCATCGACCTGCCGCCCGAACTGCGCAACCGGATCACTCGCTTTCAGATCGAGGCCGAGACCCATGCCGGCGCGGTCGTTCTGGCGGATGACCGCGTGCGCCGCCGCAAGGTGGCCCTGGTTGGCGATCCGCTGGCCGAAGGCCAGCAGCTGTTGGCCCAAACCCACTACCTGCGCCAGGCGCTGGCCCCCACGACCGACTTGGTCGAAGGCGCCTTGGGCGATGTCCTGGACACCGCGCCCGACGTGATCGTGCTGGCAGATCAGGTGCAGCTGGCCGAGACGCTGGACCTGACTCAATGGGTGGCCGAAGGTGGGCTGCTGATCCGCTTTGCGGGGCCGCGCATGGCCGGTTACGACCGCCTGGCCGAAGAACCGCTGCTGCCCGTGGCGCTGCGCCAAGGCGGGCGCGACATCGGCGGTGCGCTGTCCTGGGGCGACCCGCGCGGGCTCGCGCCGTTCCCCGATGACGGTCCCTTTGCGGGCCTGCCCGTGCCGGATGATGTGTCCGTCCGCGCGCAGCTGATGGCCCAGCCCGCGCCCGATCTGGCGGGGCGCACGATCGCGTCGCTGTCCGACAACACGCCGCTGATCACCCGCGACCGGCTTGGCCAGGGGCAGGTCGTGCTGGTCCATGTGACGGCCAATGCCGAATGGTCGAACCTGCCGCTGTCGGGCCTGTTCCCGCAGATGATGGAGCGCCTTGTCGCTACCGCCCGCCTGTCACCCTCCGAGGCTGCGACCGAGGACCTGACTCAACCCTTTTGGACGCCCGAGGCCGTGCTGGACGGGTTCGGGCGTCCCGCCGAGGCCCAGGGCCTGACCCCGGTGCCCGCCGCCGATCTGGCGCAGGGGACGGGCCCCGACCGCCCCGCGGGCATCTATGCGGCGGGCGAGCGGCGCCGGGCGCTGAAC